>JALOLB010000097.1 GCA_025456225.1 Thermoanaerobaculaceae bacterium | reverse complement strand
ACGAAGTCCGAGTACTTCTTGACGATGCGCTGCAGCACGCGCGGGTCGGCGAAGTCCAGGATGCCGGCCTCGTCGTCGACCGGCTTGAGGTGGAGCGTCACCGACGTGCCGTGCCCCGTGCGGGACGCCGGCCTCACCGTGAAGCTCCCGTCGCCGGTGGACTCCCACCGCCAGGCTGCGTCCTCGCCGGCGCGCCGGGTCACCACCTCGACCCGGTCGGCGACCATGAAGACCGAGTAGAACCCGACGCCGAACTGGCCGATGAGGTCGGCCGCGGCCGGCGCCGCGCCGCTGCCCTGGGCGGCCTGCACCAGCTCGCGGGTCCCGGACTTGGCGATGGTGCCGAGGTTCGAGACCAGCTCGTCGTGGCTCATGCCGATGCCGGCATCGTGCACCGTGAGGGTGCGCGCCCCCCGGTCGGGGTCGAGCCGGATCTCGGTCGCCTCGCCCTCCGTCACGAGCCCGGGGCGGGTGAGGGACTCGAAGCGCAGCCGGTCCACCGCGTCGGAGGCGTTGGAGATGAGCTCCCGGAGGAAGATCTCCTTGTGGGTGTAAAGGGAGTGGATGACGAGGTCGAGGACCCGGGTGGTCTCGGCCTGGAACTGGAACGTCTCGGACATGCTCATGGCGACCCTCGTGCTCGGTTGGTGGTCGGCCCGCTCGGGCGGTGCCGCCGCCAGAGAGTAACGGGCGCCGGGCGGCGGCTCAAGGGGCACCGGCTACCATGGACGCATGCAGGTCGAGCCGGGCACGGGGACACGCTGGTCCGGAAGCCGATGGAGCCTCCGGGTAGCCGTCGTCCTGGCGGTGGTCGTCCAGCTCCTCGCGGTGAACCACTGGCACGCCTTCCCGAGCCCCGCTGAGCGCCCGCGCGCATACCAGGCACTGGCCGTGGTGCACCGGGGCGCCCTCGACATCGGCCCGGAGCTCGAGCGGTGGGGTGGCAGCGAGGACGTCGCGGCGTTCGGCGGTCGTCGCTACCCCAACAAGGCACCGGGGCTGCTGCCGCTCCTGCTGCCGGGGGCGGCGATCGCCCACCTGGCGACACCGTGCGGCTCGGAGGCCGAGCTGCGCGCAACCCTGGTGCTCGGGCGGCTGCTGGCCTGCTCGCTGCCGCTGTGGATCACGCTGGCGCTGCTGCGTCGACGACAGGAGCAGCACACCGAGCTGCTCGCCTGGGGGTGGGCGCTGGCGAGCCCGGCCTGGGCGGCATCCCTGCTGCTCTTTTCCCACGCTCTCACCGCCTGCCTGCTGCTGGCCGGATTCACGCTGCTGCATGGCGCGGCCCGCGCCACGCGAGGCGATGTGCTGGCCGGGGCGCTCCTGGGGTGGGCGGTGACCTGTGAGTACCCGCTCGCGGTGCCGGCAGCGGTGCTCGTGCTGGCCGCGGCAGGACCGGGCCGGTGGCGGCGTTGGCTCGCCGTGGCGGTCGGAGGCCTGCTGCCCGCTGCGGCGCTGGCCACCTACAACGCTGCGTGCTTCGGGTCTCCCTGGTCGCTCTCGAGCGCCCACGAGGCGCACCCCGGGTATGCATCGTTGCTGGGCAGCGGAGCCTTCGGCATCGGCGTGCCGGGTTTCGACGGTCTGTACGGCCTCGTGCTGTCCCCGGCACGCGGTCTGCTCGTGTGGTTCCCCCTGCTGCTGCTCGTGGTGGCGGCCCTGCCGTGGGCGCGCCGGCGGCTCGACCGGGCCGAGATGGTGGCCGGGCTGGCCGGCCTGTTCCTGCTGCTGCTCATGGCCGGCTATCGCAACTGGCACGGTGGCTGGTTCCCGGGGCCGCGCTACCTGCTGGCGGTGCTGCCGCTGCTGGTGGTCGCGGTGGCGCCCGGCCTGCGGGTCCTGCGGCGACGACCGGTCGGGCGCCTCGTCGTTGCGGTCGCCGCGCTGTGGGGCGTGGCCGCGAGCTGGCTCGGGGTGGCGTCGTTCCCGTTCCTCCCGGAGGACGTGCGGCTGCCGTTCCTGACCCTGACGCCACCCCTGCTGGCCGACGGGATCACGTTCCCGAGCTGGGGCGGGCCGGTCGTCTGGCTGGTGGCCGTGGTGTCAGGCTGCATCGCGGCTGCCTGGTGGATGTTGCGGGAGACCGTCTCGGGAACGAAAGAGCTGATCCTGGCCGCCGGGCTTGCGGTGGTGGCACTCCTCGGCACCCACGCCCTGACGGGGACGCCGGCGGTGTGGAAGGCGCGCCTCGAGGTCGCTGTGATCCGGGACATCTATGGCGACGGACAGCCTCGCGGCGCCCTCACCCTGCTGCAGCGGGAGTGCACCGCTCCCACCGAGTGCGAGCAGGTGGCCCGGTGGCTGGGCGAGGTCAGGCGCTCGGAGCGCCACCCTCGCTGACGGCGGACAGCTTGCTGTGGCGGTAGGAGTAACCGGCGTAGATCGCGAGGCCGATCGCCAGCCAGATGCCGAACCGCAGCCAGGTCATGAGCGGCAGGCTGGCCATGAGATAGCCGCACAGCGCGACCCCCAGGATCGGGACGACCGGGAACAGCGGCACCTTGAACGGCCGGTGCATGTCCTTGCGGGTATGGCGCAGGATGACGACGCCGGCCGAGACGATCATGAAGGCGAAGAGGGTGCCGATCGAGCACAGCTCGGCCACGACATTGATCGGCGTGAGCGCCGCCGACACGGCGACGATGGACCCCGTCACGATCGTCGTCATGTACGGCGTGCGGAACCGCGGGTGGACGCGGGAGAGCGCGGCCGGAAGCAGCCCGTCCCGCGACATGGCGAAGAGGATGCGCGGCTGGCCGAGCAGCAGGACGAGCAGCACCGAGGTGATGCCGGTGATCGCCCCGACCGAGACGAGCGCCGAGGCCCAGTGCATGTTGAGCCGGTTGAGGACCAGCGCCACCGGGTCGGCCACCCCCAGCTCCTGGTAGGGCACGATCCCGGTCATGATCGCGGCCACCGCCATGTACAGGAGCGTCGAGACGATGAGCGACCCCATGATGCCGATCGGCATGTCCCGTTGCGGGTTGATGGCCTCCTCGGCGGTGGTCGAGACGGCGTCGAAGCCGACGTAGGCGAGGAAGACGATCGCCGCCGCCGTCACCACCCCGGAGAACCCGAACGGCATGAACGGCTTCCAGTTCTGGGGGTTCACGTAGGCGGCGGTGAGACCGATGAAGCCGACGATCACGACGACCTTTACGATCACCATCACCAGGTTGGCGCGCGCCGACTCCTTGATGCCGCGCACCAGCAGCCAGGTCAGCACCGCGACCACGAGCACGGCCGGCAGGTTGAGCAGCCCGGAGTTGGCACCCCAGGGTGCGGCGCTCCAGGTGTGCGGCACGCTCCACCCGAACGGCGCCCCGAGCTGGTTGAGCAGGTTGACGAGGTAGGCGGACCAGCCGATCGCCACCAGGCTCGCTCCGACCATGTACTCCAGGATCAGGTCCCAGCCGATGATCCAGGCGATGAGCTCGCCGAGCGTCGCGTAGCCGTAGGTGTAGGCCGAGCCCGCCACCGGGATCATCGCCGCCAGCTCGGCGTAGCACAGCGCCGCGCACGCGCAGGCGGCGGCGGCGATGGCAAAGGAGAGCATGATGCCGGGTCCGGCGTGGGTGGCCGCCTCGACTCCGGGCAGCACGAAGATGCCGACGCCGATGATGCAGCCGATGCCGATGGCCACCAGATCCCAGGCGCCGAGGACGCGCTTGAGGCTGCTCGTGTCGACATCAGGGAGGATCTGGCTGAGGGGTTTGGTGCGCAGAATCGACATGTCCGGCCCTCCCGCGACTGGCAACGCGCGCCAACTATAGCCACCGATCCTGCGTCAGGCAACGGCGGTGGGTGGAGTGGCAGGCGAGGAGGTTCTCGGAGAGCTCGGAAGGCAGTCCACATTCTCCGAGGTGCGGCAGGTCCAGGTCCAGGTCGAGGTCCAAGTCCAGGTTCCGGTCCCGAGGGTGCTCGGCAGTGGGGCTCTCCCCTCTACCCTCTCCCCTCTCCCCTGTCTCTTCCTCCGGCGCCGCGCCCGACCTGTCGGCCCATCCGCACGATGCGGCCGGACAGGCAGTGGGCGCACTCGTTGGCGGTCTCGCGGATGCAGGCCTTGCCGGGGTAGATCTCGTACAGCGCCCGGTACGGCGCCGGGGTGAGGTTGGGCATGACGACGTTGGCGCCCCGCGACAGGCCGAGCTCCCGGCCCAGGGCCAGGTTGAGGGTGGCGAGGGCGGTGGTGGACGGGATGTTGGACTGCGGGCAGAGGAGGCGGGTGAGGGCCACGACCTTGTAGGTCATGAGCTCGGTGTTGGGCACCTGCTCGCCCGGTGGCGCCTCCGGCAGCTCGCCCCGGCCGAGGGGCGTGGCGGGGTGCGGGAGGTACGGCCCGACGCCGATCATGTCGAGGTCCAGGCCCTGGAACGCCAGCAGGTCGCTGGCGAGCGTCTGCCAGGTCTGTCCGGGGATGCCGAGCATCACGCCGGAGCCGATCTCGTAGCCGAGGTCGCGGAGGTGACGGAGGATCTCGAAGCGGTCGGACGGCCGCCCCGGCAGCGACGGGTGGATCGAGGCATAGAGCTCGGGGTCGGAGGTCTCGAAGCGCAGCAGGTAGCGGTCGGCTCCGGCCTCCCGCCAGGCCACGAGGTCGTCGTCCGGTCGCTCGCCCAGGCTCAGGGTCACGGCGAGGCCCGTCTCGGCCTTGATGCGCCGCACCACCGCAGCGATGAGGTCCCGGGTGAGGCCATAGTCCTCCCCTGCCTGGATCACCACGGTGCCATACCCGAGGTCCAGGGCCTGCCGGGCGCACCCCACGATCTCCTCGGCCGTCATGCGGTAGCGCTCGACCTCGTGGTTGGTGACGTTGATGCCGCAGTAGGCGCAGCGCCGCACGCAGTGGTTGGAGACCTCGATGAGCCCGCGCAGGTGCACCTCGTCGCCGACGTTGAGCCGCCGCGCCTTGTCGGCCCGGGCCCACAACGCCTCGAGCCGCGTCTCGTCGGTCTCCCGCAGCCAACCGATCAGCTCGTGGCGGTCCATCCTTCCCCCTGTGGGTATGGTAGGGACGGTCGGTCGGAGAAGAAAGAGGTGCTCGGTGGTCAGTGATCGGTGCTCGGAGGCCCGACCACCCGGCCATCATCCCCTCGGCACCAAGCACCGATCACCGATCACTCCCATCACCCTCCGACCACCGATCACCGACCACCGATCACTGTCTCTTCAACGTGACCGTGAAGGTGGTGCCGACGTCGGGGGTGCTCTCCACCTGGACGTCGCCGTCATAGAGCGCCGCCAGCTTCTTGAGGATCGAGAGCCCCAGCCCCGACCCCATGACGTTGCGGGTCTTGGCGTTCTTGATGCGCACGAACTCGCCGCCCAGCTGGCCCACTTCCTCGGGGCTCATGCCGATGCCCGTGTCGGCCACCCGGACGACCAGGGTCTGGTCCGCCTGGGCGAGCGTCACGTCGACCCGGCCGCCGTCCCGGTTGTACTTGACGGCGTTCGAGACCAGGTTGTTGAAGATGATCTCCAGCTCCCCCGGGTCGGCGCGCATCGGCAGGCGGTCGGGGCCGTGCACCTCGATGGTGATCTGCCGTGCCCGCGCCGCCGGCTGGGCGGTCTCGATGGCCCGTCCCGCGATCTCGCGCACGTCCACGTCCCCGAGCTCGCGCTTCTTCTGCCCCGACTCGATGCGGGTGAGGTCGAGGATGTCGCCGATCAGCTTGCGCATCCCCTCGATGCGCAGCAGGCTGCGGCCGAGCACCTCGTCGGACTTCGGGGAGCCTGGCTCGACGACGTGGTCGCGCAGCAGTTGCAGGTACCCTTCCACGGCCGCCAGCGGGGCCTTGAGCTCGTGGGCGAGCACCGAGATGAACTGGAAGCGGACCTGGCGCTTCTCCTCCGCCAGGCGCTTGGCCTCCCGGCGGAGCAGCAGGTGCCGGGCCGTCTTGGCGATCGTCGCCTTGAGCTCCTCGGGGGTGAATGGCTTGGCGAGGAAGTCGTAGGCGCCGCGCTTGGTGGCGGTCACCGCCGTCTCGATGGTGGCGTAGGCGGTGATCATGATGGTGAGCATGTCCTGGTCCCGGACGGCCACCTTCTCCAGCACCTCGAGGCCGGAGATGCCGGGCAGCTTGTGGTCCAGCAAGAGGATGTCGGGGCCTCCCTCGGCGAGGGCGGACAGCGCCTCCTCCCCCGACTCGGCCTGGGAGATCGCGAAGCCGACGTCGCCATCCGACTCCGGCACGCGGACCCGGAACGCCTGCAGGACGCGGGTCACACCGAAGCGGATACCCGGCTCGTCGTCGACCACGAGGACGCGGAGGTTCTCCATGGCCGTGCCTCCTAGTGCGGGAGCTTGAGGAGCCTGCTGATCTCGCGCGTGAGCTGCTCGAACCGCACCGGCTTGTCGAGGATCACGTCGGCGCCGGCCCAGGCCCGCTCGCCCTTGCTCGAGGCGTCGATGGTGACGCCGGCCTCGCTGGCCACCGCCGTCACCATGATCACCGGGATGGCGGGGTCCTTGCGCTTGATGGCGTGGGCGAGGGTGAAGCCCGAGTCGGAGTGCTCCATCATGAGGTCGCAGATCGCCAGGGCGAAGTCGGTGGTGGGCAGCAGCTCGCGCGCCTGCTGAGCGCTCTCGGCGGCGACCGTCTGGAACCCCGCCGCCTCGAGCTGCAGCTTCATCTGCTCGAGGAAGTCCGGGTTGTCGTCAACGACGAGGATGGTGGGGGGTGTCGTCATGGATTCTCCTCTGCGTGCGGCTCCGGCCGCGCCTCACTCGCCCCTGCCCTGCCGAGGCAGGGTGACGGTGAAGCAGGTGCCGGTGGGGCCGGCCGCGGGGTCGGCGTTGGACTCCACCTTGATGTCACCCCGGTGCATCTTGATGATGCCGTAGATGACCGGCAGGCCGAGGCCCGTGCCCTTGCCCATGGGCTTGGTCGTGAAGAACGGCTCGAAGATCCTGTTCATGTTGTCCCGGGAGATCCCGACGCCGGTGTCGCTCACGGCCAGGATCACGTGGCCGTTGCTGGTACGGGACGAAAGGGTCAGAGTGCCCCCTGCCGGCATCGCCTCCACGGCGTTGGAGATGAGGTTGGTGAGCACCTGGATGATCTGGTCGCGGTCGAGCTCGACCACCAGGCGCTCCTGCTCGTGCTCCACCTGCACCTTCACCGAGTCGGGGATCGGCACCGAGCGCAGCCCCTGCAGCATCAGGTCGCGGACCGGCGTCTCCTGGAGGAAGACCTTGTTCTGGCGCGCGAAGTTGAGCAGCCCGGCGACGATCTTCTTGCACCGGTCGGCCTGGGCGACGATCATCTCGAGGTCCTTGCGCAGCGGCTGCTCCTTCTGCGTCTCCTCCAGAAGCATGTGGGCGTAGAGCAGCACCACGCCGAGGGGGTTGTTGACCTCATGGGCGATCCCGGCGGCGAGCTGGCCCATGCTGGCCAGCCGCTCGGAGTGCATGAGCGCCTGCTGGGTGGTGCGCAGCTCGTCGTGGGAGACCGCGAGCTCCCCCACCGTCTTTCGGAGCGCCTCGATGGTGAACGGCAGGCACATCTCCGACTCGGCAAGCCCCTTGCACACCGCCACGGCGTGCTCGCGGCAGGTGTCGTAGCCGCAGGCGCCGCAGTTCAGCTCGTCGGCCGGGTGGTGCTTGCCCATACGGGCGAGGACCGCCGCGACCTCGTCCTCGGTGGGCACGGTCATGCGCTGGTCGTCGATACGGAAGGTGCGGGACAGGTCCAGGTCGGACATCTGCCCGAGCCAGTCCTCGTGCTGACCCGGGTCGGAAGCGGCGAGAGTCTGGCGGACGTGCTTGCTGACGATCGCCCGGCGCCGGAACAGGGGGGCGTCCGAGGTCATCCCCGCTCCCATGATGCAGCCGTTGCAGCACAGCAGCTCGAGCAGGCGGGCGTTGAGGTCCAGGTCGCCCGACTCGAACTCCTTGATGACCTCCACGAAGCTGGTGCGGCCGTCGGCGGCGACGATCTCGCCGTGGATGAGGTCCTCGTCGATGTTGGCCGCCTGCAGGGCGCCGCGGCTGAGGGGGTAGAGGGCCCCGGTGCCGCCCCGCGGCGGGTCGAAGTCGGAGGCCACGGTGCCCTTCGCGGTCACCCCGGTGTCGGCCAGCACCTGCCTGAGCTCGGCGAAGGTCAGGACCTCGTCGATCTCCGGCACGCCGTCGGGCGTGAGGTCCTCGCCCTTCTTGGCGACGCAGGGACCGATGAACACCACCTTGAGGTCCTCGCCGTGCAGGCGGCGCAGTGCCCGTGCCGTTGCCACCATCGGCGAGGCGATCGGCGCCAGGTACTCGACGAGTGCCGGGTAGTACCGCTCGATGTAGGAGACGATCGCGGGGCAGGAGGTGGAGATGTAGCAGCGGTCCGGGTTCTCCTCCAGCATCTCCCGGGTGCGGCGTGCCGTGAGGTCGGCACCGAACGCCACCTCATTGACGAACGCGAACCCCAGCCGCCGCAGCATCCCCACCAGGGTGCGCGTGTCGAGGTCGATGAACTCGGCCGGGAAGCTGGGCGCCACGCACGCCGCCACCCTCTGGCCGGTCGCAAGCAAGGCTCGCACCTCGGCCAGGGAGCTGGTCACCTGCTTGGCCTTCTGGCTGCACACCCGCACGCAGTTGCCGCAGCCGACGCAGCGCTCGGGCATGATCTCGGCCTGCCAGCCGGCGATACGGATCGCCTTTGCCGGGCACTCCCGCACGCACGTGTAGCAGACGCGGCACCGTTCCTTGACGGTCGTGACGAGCGGGGTGGAGGCCTGGCGAATCACTTTGGACCCTTATAGCACCACGGTGCGTCGCTGGTAGTGGGTGTGCAGGAGGTGGTGGCTGCGCTCGCCCAGGGGCTGGCCGAGGAACTCGCGGTAGAGGTCCTGGACGGCCTCGTTGTGGTGGGACATGCGTACCGGGCCCTGGGCATCGAGGGCGTACAGGCCCTGCAGCCGCGCCACGACGGCCGCGCGGTCGAGGCCCAGAAGCTGGCCGCCGCCCGCCACGCAGCCGCCCGGGCAGGTCATCACCTCGATGAAGTGCAGGTCCTTGCGTCCCTTGCGGACCTGCTCCACGAGCCTGCGGGCGTTGCCGAGGCCGGACACCACCGCGACGCCCAGCTCGACGTCACCGACCTTGAAGCGCGCTTCCTTGATCCCGTCCAGACCCCGTACCGCAGTCACCTCCACCTGCTCGGGGTCCTTGCCGGTGACCAGGAAGTGCGCGGTGCGAATGGCCGCCTCCATGACGCCGCCGGTGCCGCCGAACAGCTTGCCGGCGGTTGTGCGCTCGCCGAAAGGCTGGTCCGGGCCCTCGGGGGCGATGGCCCGCATGTCCACGCCGTGCATGCGGATGAGCTGCACCAGCTCGCGGGTCGTGAGAACCGCGTCGATGTCGGCCACGCCGTCGTGCACCATCTCCGGGCGGCTCGCCTCGAACTTCTTGGCGGTGCAGGGCATGACCGCCACCGAGTAGACCTTCGCAGGATCCAGCCCACGGGTCGACGCCCAGTAGCCCTTGATGACGGCCCCCAGCATCTGCTGTGGGCTCTTGCACGAGGACAGGTGCCCCAGCATGTCCGGGTAGAACTCCTCCATGAACTTGATCCACCCCGGGGAGCAGCTCGTCATCATCGGCAGGGTGCCGCCGTGCTGCAGGCGGTGCACCAGCTCGGAGGCCTCCTCCATGATCGTCAGGTCGGCCGAGAACGAGGTGTCGAAGACATGGTCGAAGCCGAGCCGGCGCAGCGCAGCCGTCATCGTGCCCGCCATGTCCTGCCCGGCCGGCAGCCCGAACGCCTCGGCCAGCGTCACCGAGACCGCCGGAGCGTGCTGGATGACCACGGTCATCTCCGGGTCGGCAATGGCGGCCATCACCTGCTTGATGTGACTCTGCTCGTACAGCGCCCCGGTGGGGCAGACCATGACGCACTGCCCGCACAGGATGCAGCTCGACAGGTTGAGGCCCTCGTTGAAGGCCGGACCGACCTTGGTCGTGCTGCCGCGGCCGATGAAGTCGATCGCCGCCACCGTCTGGATCTCCTCGCACTCCCGCACGCACTTGCCGCAAAGGATGCACTTGGCGGGGTCGCGGGCCAGCGCCGGACCGGAGATGTCGATCTTGTGGTCGGACTTCAACCCCGAGAAGCGGCGCTGGGCGATGCCGTGCTCGGCTGCCAGGGTCTGGAGCTGGCAGTTGTTGTTGCGGACACAGTACAGGCAATCATCGGGGTGGTTGGAGAGGAGCAGCTCGATGATGGTGCGGCGGGCCTCGACGGCGCGTGCCGAGTGGGTGAGGATCTTCATCCCGTCGGCCACCGGGTAGGAGCACGCCGGAATCAGGCTGCGCTGGCCCTCGACCTCGACCGCGCAGATGCGGCAGGCGCCGGAGGGCAGCAGGCCCTCCATGTGGCAGAGGGTGGGAACGGACAGACCCGCGCGCCGGAGCGCCGTGAGGATGGTCTCGCCGGGCTGGGCCTCGATGGGACGGTTGTTGACCTGGATCTGCATGGCACTCTCCATCACTGCACGAGCACGGCCCTGGGCCGGCAGACGGTGGCGCACGCGCCGCACGAGATGCACTTCTCGGCGACGATGAAGTGCGGGCT
This sequence comes from Thermoanaerobaculaceae bacterium, assembly GCA_025456225.1. GTDB lineage: Bacteria > Acidobacteriota > Thermoanaerobaculia > Thermoanaerobaculales > Thermoanaerobaculaceae > JAAYVZ01. Next base: position 2,954 of record JALOLB010000097.1, on the reverse strand, counting down.
CTTGAGGGTGCCCAGGATCGCCTGGGACGGGCAGGCCTTGACGCACAGGCCGCAGCCCACGCACCTCTCCACGTTGATGGAGTAGGTGAGCAGGTCGGTGCACGCTCCGGCCGGGCACCTGCGCTCGTAGATGTGGGCCTCGTACTCGTCCCGGAAGTAGTGGAGGGTCGACAGCACCGGGTTGGGGGCGGTCTGACCGAGGCCGCAGAGGCTGGTGTCCTTGATGACGTCGGCGAGCTGCTCGAGCGCCATCACCCCCTGGAAGCGCTGCAGCGCGTCGATACCGGTTTCGCTGCGGCGGGCCCGGGTGATCCCCTGGAGGATCTCGAGCATCCGCCGGGTGCCCTCGCGGCACGGGATGCACTTCCCGCAGCTCTCACGCTGGATGAAGTCCATGAAGAACTTGGCCACGTCCACCATGCACGTGGCCTCGTCCATGACCACCAGGCCCCCGGAGCCCATCATGGCCCCGACCGTCTTCAACGACTCGTAGTCGATCTCGATGTCCAGGTGCTGGGTGGGGATGCAGCCGCCGGAGGGCCCGCCGATCTGCACGGCCTTGTAGGCCTTGCCGTCCGGGATGCCGCCACCGATGTCGAAGATGATCTGGCGCAGCGGCGTACCCATCGCCACCTCGACGAGGCCGGTGCGGTTGATCTTGCCCGAGAGGGCGAACACCTTCGTGCCCTTGGAGCCGGCCGTGCCCACCGAGGCGAACCACTCCTGGCCGCGGTCAAGGATGGCGGGGACGTTGGCGAGGGTCTCGACGTTGTTGATGACGGTGGGCTTGCCGAACAGCCCGGCCTGTGCCGGGTAGGGAGGCCGTGGTCGCGGCATGCCGCGCTTGCCCTCGATCGAGTGGAGCAGTGCCGTCTCCTCGCCGCACACGAAGGCGCCCGCCCCCTGCTTGATGACGATCTCGAGGTGGAAGTCGGTCCCCAGGATGTGATCCCCGAGCAGGGCATGGGCCTTGGCCTCGGCGATGGCGTGAATGAGCCGCTTGATCGCCAGGGGGTACTCGGCGCGGATGTAGACATAGGCCTTGCTGGCGCCGATCGCGTAGGCGGCGATCGCCATGCCCTCCAGCAGGCGGTGAGGGTCGCCCTCGATCACGGCGCGGTCCATGAACGCCCCGGGGTCGCCCTCGTCGGCGTTGCACACCAGGTACTTCTGGAGTCCCGGCTGGCCATTCGCGATGGTCCACTTGCGGCCCGTCGGGAAACCGCCGCCGCCTCGGCCGCGCAACCCGGACAGCTCGACGCTCCTGCACACCTCGATGGGGGTCATGCCGTGGAGCACCCTGGTGAGGGCGCGATAGCCGCCCCAGGCCAGGTACTCGTCCAGGTCCGAGGGGTCGATGATGCCGCAGTTGGCCAGCACCCACCGGGTCTGGGGCGCGAAGAACGGGTGCTCGTCCAGGTGCGGCAGATCCGCCCACGCCTGCAGACGCGGGTTGCGGTGCTGGCCGAGCACCTGCTGCGCCGGCATCTCGCCGGCGAGCGCCTGCTCCAGCAGGCCGGGGACCATCTTCTCGGTCACGTTGTGGAAGCACACGCGGGTGCGGCCGGGGAGCTGGATGTCGACCAGGGGCTCGACGGAGCACATGCCGATGCACCCGACCTCGACCAGGTCGGCCGACTGGTCGTGCTCGAGAAGCCACGCCTCGATCGCCTTGAGCGTCCTGGCCGCGCCGGCGCCCAGGCCGCAGGTGCCGGTCCCGACGAAGATGGTCGGCCGTTCGACCACATCGCGACGAAGGTGCGCGACGCGGGTGTGGCGGGTCGCGGTGCAGCTCGGGTCCTGATGGCAGACGGGTCCTTCGGACAGGCAGGCAACGATGTCCTTGCAGTACTCGGTCGGACCGTGCCAGCACGCATCGCAGCAGGCGTCGATGAGGGTCTTACGCATGGGCGGCCGCCTCCTTGCGCAGCGAGGCCAGGAGCTTGCCGAGGGACTCGGGCTTCACGTTGCCATGGAACTCACCGTTGATGCACAGGACGGGCGCGAGACCGCAGGCTCCCAGGCAGGCCACCACCTCGATGGAGAACAGCCCGTCGCGGGTCGTCTGGCCGGCGTCGATGCCGAGGCTGCGCTTGAGGGACTCCAGCACCGGCAGCGATCCCTTGACGTGGCAGGCGGTGCCGCGGCAGACCTGGATGTTGTAGCGGCCCAGCGGCTGGAATCGGAACTGGTTGTAGAACGTCGCCACGCCGTAGACCTTGCTCGCCGGGAGGCCCAGGTGCTGGCCGATGGCGATGACGCAGTCGCGTGACAGGTAGCCCTGGGCCTCCTGCACCTCCTGCAGGATGGGGATGAGGGCATCCCGCGAGGCGCCAGGGTACTTCTTGAAGATGGGTTGCAGATCGGTCATCGAGCGCCCTCCTTCTGGAACGCATCGTGCGTGTGGAGAGGGAGGCGGCGGGGGGGTCCCGCCTCCCGGTGCTGCGAGCCTTCGTGAGCTGTCACCGCTGATCGTGGCCGGGCCGGAAGCACCTGCCTCGACGGCGGACGCTGGTCTTCACCTCTCAGGTCCCGAGCTCAGCCACCTCACCCCGAGGGAGGGCGACCGGACCTTACTTTGTGAAATATAGAACAAGATTCCCCTTCTGGCAACCCCCTCGGTCCCTCGAAAGTGGGATAGCCAGGTCTGGATTCCTGGCGCGCAGCGTGGCTCCCCGTCGGTTAGGCGAGGTGGCCGAGCGGGTGGGTGAACCCGATCATGTACGGGTCGTGACCTTGGCTTTCGACCTGGAGTCGGACGCCGACACCAAAGGTGATGCAGCCCTTCTCGGAGCGGGCCTTCGTGAGCTTGAAGAAGCGTTCGTGCTGCGTGCACAAGGTCCGAGTGCAGGACCAAGTCCAGGTCCAGGTTTGCGTGCAGGAGGTGTGGAGCGTGTGCGGCCGGGGGTTGTGCGGTGGTGGAAGCTCTCGACTTTCGACTCTCAACTCTCGAC
>JALOLB010000320.1 GCA_025456225.1 Thermoanaerobaculaceae bacterium | reverse complement strand
TCCGCACACGGTGCTGCGACCCGAGCGTTGCGAAGTCGTGCCCAGCGCAGTTCCCAGAGCCGGCTCCGGGCGGGTGGGCACGCGCGTGAAGTGGACCAGCTGGGGGGGAGGGGTCGGCGACCGTCCCTCCGCCTCGAGGCGTACTCCGAATCGCAGACATCTGCGCCGCGAACGGCGAGCCAAGTCCGGAGGTTCATCCCGACAGCAGGCCCGATGCAAGCGCTGGCGGCGCACATCCCCTCAGCCACGAGCCCAGCGTTGCTCCAGTTGGCGTCGCTCCACGCGGCGCAGGCGGTCCACGTGTCGGCGGTCGGCCAGGGCGCGGTGGATCGCCGGCCCGAGCCCAGCCACGGCTGAGATCCCGCCGGATCGCCACAGCTGTCGCAGCTCCGACAGACAGCCGCCGCGCGCACCCCACACGAAGGCGGCCGACGCATTCTTCGCGAGGGTACGGAAGCGATTGGTGCTCACGAGCACTCGTAGACGGTCAGTCCCGTGGCGATTCGAGCTCCCGTGCCAGCGGTGGTGCACCACCGCCTCGGGCACGAGCATCGCTGACCAGCCCGCCAGCCGAGCGCGCCAGCCGAGGTCCATGTCCTCGAAGTAAAGGAAATGGGCGGCGTCGAAGTAGCCCGCCCCGAGCGCGACCTCCTCCAGCATGGCGCGGCGGTAGGCGGCCGCCCCCGCTGTCGGGCAGAAGATCTCGGCTGGCTCGAGCACCCGGGGACGAGGCCGACCTTCCCAGCGATCGCTGCCCCCGCCGTCGGTGTTGAGTTCGATCCCGGTCGAGTTGATGATCCCCGGACGCGCTTGGTAGAGCATGAGGCTCTGCAGCATACCGCAGCGCGCGCCCACCCTCCCCGCCGCCACCGCCAGGCTCTCCGCCCAGCGTGGGTCGGCCACGGCGTCGTTGTTCAGCATGCAGACCCACTCGGCGTGGCTCGCGCGAATGCCGCGGTTACAGCCCTCGGCGAACCCGAGGTTCTCGCCGGCTTCGATGAGGGTCACCGCAGTTCCGGCGCGGCCCTCCCGGACGAGCTCCACCGATCCGTCGGTGGATCCGTTGTCCACCACGATCACCTCGAGCTCGGCATGGCTCTGCGCGGCGAGCGAGCCGAGGCAGACGTCCAGCTCGGCGCGCCCATTCCAGTTGACTACCACCACGCTCATCCGCATCGGGCCAGCCTACGTCCCTTCGGCAAGGTCCGGGCCGCGCTCGCGCTCGGCCTCGACCGCTAGGCGCACCAATTCTAGACGTTGTACACCTCGTCCGGCTGCGCCTCCAGCTCGATGAGCTTGTGCTTTTTGAGCATGCTCTTGACTTGGTGCAGGATTGGGTCGCGTTCTCGCGGCTGCTTGGCGCTGCGAAGCTGTTCGTGCAAGTCATCTCCGGAGCTGTTGACCTTCGGTTGCTTCTCCGCGCGCAGCGTGCGCGTGGCGAGCCGAATCCCGGGATTGAAGTACAGGTACATCTGCATCGCAGGCACCTTGACACACCGCTCGGTCCTGGGTTCCGTGGGCTCGATCAGTCCAGGCAGGCTGGTGCCTTGGCCGCCTTGAGGAGTTCCTGCACCTTCTCGATCAACGTTTGGGCCCGGAACGGTTTCTGGAGGAAGGCGAGCGGCTGGGTGGCGTCGTCGCGGTTCATGACGAACGACTCGCAGTACCCGCTGGTCATGATGACCGGGAGATCGGGACGGCTGAGGCGAATCCGGGCCAGTGTCTCGGCGCCGTCCATGCGTGGCATGGAGGCGTCGAGAAGTACCGCGACGAGCGGGGTCTGGCTCTGGACCGTCTCTATGGCCGCGAGCCCGTCGATCGCCGTCACCACCTTGAACCCGACGTTCTCCAGGATGGCAGTGGCCACGGTCCGGACCACCTGCTCGTCATCGACGACGAGCACGGTTCCCCGGCCTTGCCAGGTATCGACAGACGGGATCGGCTGAACCTCCTTCACCAACGTGACCTCCGGACACGGGAAGAACGTCCGAAAGGTGGAGCCGCGCCCCGGTTCGCTCTCGACCTGGATGGCGCCGCGGTGCGAGCGCACGAGCCCCAGCACCGAGGCGAGCCCCAGTCCGCGGCCCGTGACCTTGGTGGTGAAGAAGGGGTCGAAAATCTTGGTCCTGATTGCGTCATCCAGACCGGCCCCGGTGTCCGCGACCTCCAGGAAGACGAACTGCCCGGGTGGGACGTCGCGGTCCACCAGGGTGTTCGGCAGCGTCCGCGGATCCACATCGATGGTTCCGGAGCGAATCCACACCGAGCCTTCGCCGTCGTCGATGGCCTCGGCGGCGTTGGTGACGAGATTTACCACCACCTGCCGGAGCTGGCTGGGATCGGCCGGGATGACTGGCAGGTCGGGGGCGAGCTCCGCGTGGAGGATGACCTTCTTGGAGATCGAGGCACTGACGAGCCGCAGGATCTCCTCGACGAGAGCAGACAGGTCGACGGGCTCCTCGCGAAACGTCCCCTTGCCCGCGTAGGCCAGCATCTGGTTGGTCAGCTCCGCGAGACGGATGGCCGCGGTCCGGATGTCCTCGACCCGCCCGCGGACCGCCGAGTCCCGGTCGAGATCCAGGATGACGAGGTCCGCGTTTCCGAGCACCCCCATCAGGAGGTTGTTGAAGTCGTGGGCAATGCCGCCGGCCAGAACGCCGAGGCTCTCGAGCTTCTGGGATTGCTGGAGCTGCCACTGGCTTGCCCGCAGCGCGGCCTCCGCCTTGACCCGGGCCACCAGTGGTCCGATGAGAGAACTCGAGGCCTCCAAGAGATCCCGGGTGTCCCGCGGGAGCGCGTCCACGGTGTGGGACGCCAGGTTCAGGCAGGCCACGACCCGACCCTCGGAGAGGACCGGGATCACGGCGAGGGCCCGGAGTCCTTCCCGGTGGCGTTCCGGTTCGCCAGGGACGACTTGCTGGTGGAGGCCATAGCGGGGTCTTCCCGCGTTGACCAGCCGAGCCTGTATCGAATCCGGCGCATAGTGCGAGGAGATCTCGACGAAGTACGTCGATAGCCCCCGGTGCGAGATCGCCGTGAGCGCGCCGGTCTCCTCGTCCACCAGGTAGATCATCCCGCAGTCCACGCCCGGGACCTCCAACAGGTGGGAGAGGATCTCGTCCATGGCGGCCTTGAGATCGTGGGTCAAGCCCAGGCACAGCGCGAGATCGCGCTGGATGCGACTGAGATTCTCGGCTTTGCGGCGCTCGGTGATCTCCTGCCCGAGCAGCTGGTTCGTTTCGGTGAGCGCACGGGTCCGCTCCTCGACCCGGCGCTCCAGATCGCTCCGGACCCGCTGGAGCTCCGCCTCGTGCTCAACGCGCTGGGTGATGTCCAGTGAGGTGCCGGCCACCGCCGCCACCTCGCCAGAATCGTCGAGGAGCGGTGTCAGCCGTGCATTCAGCCACCGGATTCCGTCCGGGAAGCGGTTCGGCGTCTCCGTGAAGAGCGGGAGGCCGGTCGCGAACACCTTCTGGAGGCTCGCGGCCTGGTGCTCGAACGTCTCGGGCGGGAAGACATCACCCAGGTACTTCCCGATCAAGTGCTCGGGCCGACTGCGGAGGATCCGCGCGGATGCCTCGTTCACATACACGATCCTGAAATCCTGATCGACGACGTAGACGAAGTCCTGGGCTGCATCGACCAGGGTCCGGTACAGCTTCTCGCTCGCCCGCAGGGCGCTGATCTCGTGGCTGAGCCGAAAGACCGCGGCCTCTTCCTGTCGGTTTTCCGAGTTGCCTGCTGGCATGTACCCGTTCTTCATGCGGTCACCAAACTACCAACCTAGCGGAGGAATTGGCAAGAGCTTCGAGTTCACCGGATCTCGATCTCTTGTCGGATGGATTGCTGCCCGGCCGCGTGGCGGCCGACGTCGTCCTCGAGGAAGCGGAGGGACACCGCCCATAGCTGTTAGCACTCTTCCCGGTGGCTGCTGCCCGGAGAACTAGGAATGATGAACACAGGAACGCGAACACGGAACGCAAATCGGATCGA
>JALOLB010000096.1 GCA_025456225.1 Thermoanaerobaculaceae bacterium | reverse complement strand
GGCGATGGAGACCGGCTCGTCGGGCTTGGCCGAGTCCCCCTGGCCGAGGTAGTCGTACAGCACGACATCGAGCTCGGGGTGGAGCATCGGCACGAACCCGTACCACGCCTTGGTGTGCATGGCGAGGCCGTTGAGCAGGCAGACCGCCTCCCGCTCGCCTGTCCCGAACCGCTCCCAGTGGATGTCGTGCCCGTCGAGGACGACGGTACCTTGCTGCGTCGGCTCGAGCTGCTGACTTCCCATGCGAACTCTCCTCTCAAGGCTTGGGGTCCGGGGTCAGGGGTCCGGGGTCAGGCCCTCCCGCCCAAGCCTCTTCCCCGGCCGCCGATGTTGAACGTGGCCGCCGCCCGCGGGCTCGGGACCTGCAGCTCGGCCGGCACCTTGCCGAGGAGCTGCCACGCCGCCCAGCCGACCATCGCGACGCCGGTGGCGCCGATCGGGTGGCCCTTGGCGACCAGCCCGCCGGAGGTGTTGATCCCGCACTCGCCCTTCGCGTCGGCCCGGCCGTCCACCCAGTACCGGGCGCCCTGGCCGACCTCGGCCTTGCCCAGCACCTCGGTGGCGATGGCGGCCATCACGGTGAAGCAATCGTGCACCTCGGCGACGTTGACCTCCGCCGGCCTGACGCCGGCCCGCTGGTAGGCCTCGCGCATCGCCCGGTACGCCCCGGCCGGGCGCAGCGGGTCGCGGTTGCCCTTGGTGAGCGGGTCCGTGGCCTGGCCCCAACCCGCGAGCTCCACCGTCTCGTGCTTCGGGATGCCGAGCTTCCGGAGCCCCTCCTCGGTCGCCAGGAGCAGCCCGGCGTAGCCGTCGGAGATCTGGGAGCAGTCGTAGGTCTTCATCGGCAGGCCCTCGACCAGGTAGCGGTTGCGGTCGTCGACGGTCATGGCCTGCTGGAGGGTGATCTGCACCTTCTGCATCTGGGCGAACGGGTTGTGCTTCGCGTTGGCGTACTCGTTGACGGCGATCTGCGCGAGGTGCTCCTCGGGCACGCCGTGCAGGCGCATGTAGTCGGCCATCACCTCGGCGAACAGGTGCGGGAAGACGTAGGTCTTGCCCACGCGCTCGTCCGGGTGGGAGAAGAACCCCAGCACCTTGCCGATGAGCTTGCCGTCCATCTTGCCGTCGGCGTCGCGCATCTTCTCGAACCCCACCGCCAGGCCGATGTCGCCGTAGCCGAGCAGCAGCTTGTGGATCACCGAGATGATGGCCTGGCCGCCGGTCGCGCAGGCGTTCTCCACCGCCTCGATCGGCTTCGCCTCCATCCCCGGCACCTGGGCCACGAGCCCGGCCAGCAGGCCCTGCTCGTTGAGGGCGGTGGCGCAGATGGCACCGATCGACGCGACGTCGACGACGGCCGGGTCGGCCTTGGCGACGGCACAGGTCTCGGTGACCGCGGCGTGCACGACCTCGGGGATGGTCAGGGCGCCGAGCTTGCCGAACTTCGACTGGTGGTAGGCAGCGATGTAGATGGGCTTGTTGTTCACGAGGATCCTCCAGCTTGGTTGGTGTCTGGGTCAGATGGCTGTACGTCACGGATCTGTTGGGGGTTGGGGCCCGGGGTCCGGGGTCCGGGGTCCGATACTTCCCTGAGGGTGGGATCCGTGAGGGAGGCGAGGAGCTCCAGGGTGAGATCGACGAAGCGCTGCGGCCGCTCCTGGATCAGGACGTGGCCCGAGTCGGGCACCAGCTCGAAGCGGGCGCCGGGGATGGCATCGGCCACGGCACGCGCGCGGTCGGGGGGAAACACCACGTCCTCTCCGGCGGCGATCACGAGGGTCGGGCAGGCAATCCGTGGCAGCACCGGTCGCACGTCGAACCTCTCGAGCGTCTCCAGAAGCCCGGACAGCCCTTCCCACCAGCCGCGCGGGAGCACGGCGAGCTGCGCCGCCCGCGCCGTGAACGCCTCGCGGTTGGCCGCAACATGGGCCGGTGCGTAGAACAGCTCCGCCATCAGCTCCGCGAGGCGGTCGGGGCCGCCGCCCTCCAGCACCGAACGGCACGCCTGGGAGAGATCGCGCACGCCGCGGGCCAGCTCCGCGGTCGCGTGATCGCCCACCGTCACCGCGACGAGCGACCGCACCCGGTGCGGATACAACCCCGCCAGCGCGATGCCCACCAGCCCGCCGAACGAGGTGCCAACCACGTGACACCTCCCGATTCCCAGGTGGTCGAGCAGGGCGACCAGATCGTCGGCGTGCCCGGCGAGCTCCGCGGGCGGCGTGCCCGGCGAGCGGAGCTGCCCGCGCAGGTCGCAGCGAAGCACCTGGAAGCGGGCTGCCAGGGGCGGCACCAGGGGATCCCAGGCGCCATAGCTCATCATCCCACCGTTGAGCAGGAGCAGCGGCTCCCCCGTCCCGTCGAGACGGAAGGCGAGGAGACTGTGGTCCGTGCCCCGTGGCCCGTGGCCCGTTCCCCTCCCGGGGTCTTGTTCGGGCGGGTGGGTCGGACCCCGGACCCCGGACCCCGGACCCCAACCCCCAGCAGGGCCGAAGCTGGCAGGAATCCCCCTCGGTCCCCCTTCGGCAAGGTAGCTCCGCCTCAGGTCGACCTTGACGACCTTGCCGTAGGGGGTTCGGGGCAGCGAGTCCACGAAGATGAACTCCTTCGGGAGCTTGTACTTCGCGAGTCGCTCGGCGAGGAACGCCGCGAGGGTGTCGGGGGACGGTGCCTGGGCGCGTGGGACGATGAACGCCACGCCGACCTCGCCCCAGGTCTCGTGGGGCACACCCACCACCGCCGCGTCGGCCACCTGGGGGTGGAGCAGCAGCTCCGCCTCGATCTCGGCCGGGTAGACGTTGACCCCACCCGAGATGAGCATGTCCTTCTGGCGTCCCGCGATGAAGTAGAACCCCTCCTCGTCGCGTCGCGCCGAGTCGCCGGTGTGGAACCATCCGTCGGCGTCCAGGGCTGCCGCCGTGGCCTCGGGGTTGCTCCAGTACCCCTTGCAGACGTGCGGCCCGCGCAGGCACAGCTCTCCCACCTCGCCGGTCGGCACCTCGCTGCCGCCTTCGTCCACGAGCTTCGCCTGGGTGAACATCATCGGCTTGCCGATCGAGCCCTTCCTGCGCACCGACTCCCCGACCGTCATGGAGAAGCAGTTGACGCCGACCTCGGTGAGGCCGTACCCCTGCTTGAAGACCACGCCCCGGGCCTGGTAGGCCTCGATGATGTACAGCGGCAGCGGCGCCCCGCCGGAGATCAGCCACCGCACGCTGGACAGGTCGGCGGCGGCGAACTCGGGCGCCTCCATCAGGAGCTTCCAGATGGTGGGGACACCCAGCACGACCGTGCAGCGCTCCCGCTCGATCGTCTGCCAGATCTCCGCGGGGTCGAAGCCGGCGTGCAGCACGATGGTGCCGCCGATGGCGAAGATCGGCATCAGGAACGCCCCCAGCCCCCCGGCGTGGTACAGCGGCGTGAAGATCGGGCTCACGTCGTCTTCCCTGAGCTGCCAGCACATCGCCGTGTTGTAGGCGTTCCACGCCACCATGCGCTGCGGGACCATGACCCCCTTGGGCTTGCCCGTGGTGCCGGAGGTGTAGAGGAGGCAGAAGATGGCCTCCGGGTCGGGAGCGACGGTGGGAGCCGACGACCTGGCCGAGGGGTTGGGGTCCGGGGTCCGGGGTCCGGGGTCCGTGATGGCAGGGTCGTCGAGGGCGACGTAGTGGTCGAGGTCGACGAGGGGGCGGAGGGCGCGGACGGTGTCGGCGAAGGCGCCGTCGTAGAGGAGGGCCTTCATGCCGGAGTCGCGGACGATGTGGGCCAGCTCGTGAGCCGTGGCGCGGGTGCCCAGGGGCACCACGATGACGCCGGACTTGCCAGCGGCGAAGAAGCAGTCCAGGAGCTCGGGCCGGTTGTGGGACAGCACCCCGAACCGATCGCCCTTCGCGAGGCCGAGCCCACCCGTGAGCGCCGCTGCGGCAGCGGAGGCCCGTGCGTCGAGCTGGCGGTAGGAGAAGCGCTCGCCGGTGGGGACGAACACCAGCGCCGTCTTGTCCGGCGTCAGCCGCGCCCGCTCGCCGAGAAGGTCACCGTGCAGCATCGCCCCCTCCCCTGAATCCGGGCTCCGGGATCCGGGGTCCGGGGTCCGACCCCCTCCCCTTCACCAACACGTTCGGCTTGCAGACAGTCACGGTCCCCGGACCCCGGACCCCGGACCCCAACCCCCTCATCGCCGGTCGCCTTCAAGTGCTGCAACCAGGGCGGCGGCGAAGCGGGCCGGGCACTCGACCTGGGGGACGTGGCCGCAGCGGTCGATGGTGACGAGGGTCGCGGAGGGCAGCTCGGCCTGCAGGCGCCGGGCGTAGTCGAGGGGCATGACCTGGTCCGAGGCGCCCCAGATCAGATGGACCGGAACCCTGATCGCGGCGAGCTTGCCGTCCAGCACCCACACCTTCATGGTCGCGGCGCTCGCCGCGAAGCGGGCGAGGGCGCCGTGCTGCGCCTCGCGGACGATGGCGTCCAGCACGAAGTCGGGGACCGGGGCGCTGGCCGGGTCGCGGGTCTGGGCGACCGCCTGCCGGGCCTCCTCGCGGGTCTTCGGGAGCACCCGGGCCGCCTCGTTGTGGCCCGTGATCGCACCGCCGTTGACGCAGACAACGCGCGCCACGCGCTCGGGGTGGCGGTGCGCCACCAGCATCGCCACCCAGGCCCCGAGGGAGTTGCCGACCAGGGTCACCGGCTCGCCCGCCGCCAGGCGCGCAAGCGTCGCCTCGACGCCCTCGACGACCATCTTCACGTCGATCGGCCCGGTCTGGGGCGCGCTCTGGCCGTGGCCGGCCAGGTCCGGAGCGATCAGCCGGTGATCCGCGGCGAGCTTCGGGGCGACCTGCGCCCAGGTGGCGGCCGAGTCCCCCGCCCCGTGCAGCAGCACCACCACCGGGCCCTTGCCCCCGACCCAGACCACCTGCGGGCCGCAGGGTGCCTCGACGACCGTCTTCTCGAGCCCGGCGCGCTTGAGCCCCTGCCGTCCCATCATGGCGAACACCTCCAGCGGCCGCTTCCACACCATCCATCCGCCCCACCCCGCGAGCGCCGCCACCACCACGACCACCACCAGCACCACCACCACCCATCTTCTCATCTGCGTCTCCCTGGAGGTCGGGGTCCGGGATCCGGGGTCCGGGGTCCGGCGAACATGTCTGCCAGTGCCGGCCCTGCTGAGGGTTGGGGTCCGGGGTCCGGGGTCAGGGGTCCGGAAAAGATGTCTGCCAGTGCCAGCCCTGCTGAGGGTTGGGGTCCGGGGTCAGAGGTCCGGGGTCCGGTCAAGATGACTGCCAGTGCCGGCCCTGCTGAGGGTTGGGGTCCGGGGTCAGGGGTCCGGGGTCCGGCGAACATGTCTGCCAGTGCCGGCCCTGCTGAGGGTTGGGGTCCGGGATCCGGGGTCCGGGGTGCGTCCCGCTCCCAATCCCAATTCCACGGAGGGTGGCGGGTCGGACCCCGGACCCCGGACCCCGGACCCCGGTCTTCATGGCATCACAAACGCGGCGGCGGCCTGGTTGTATCCCACGCCGGAGCCGATGAACACGACCCGGTCCCCGGACCGGATCTTGCCCTTTGCGAGAGCGTCGTCGAGGGCCATGGGGATGCACGCCGAGCCGGTGTACCCCCACTCCTCCATGACCGTGTGCGTGCGCTCCATCGGCAGGCCGAGGTCGTGCATCACCAGCTCGATTGAGGGCTTACGCACCTGGGTGAAGATCACGAAGTCGATGTCGGAGACCGCGAATCCGCCGGCCGCCGCCACCTTCTGGACGAGGCGCGGCCACCCCTCGTGGTTGATCTCCGGGGGGTAGCGGTCGAGCATCTTGACCGTCGTGCGGCCGGCCTGGACGGCCTCGACGCTGGCCGGCTCGGCGGTGCCGCCGGCGTAGATCCCCCAGTGCCTGGCGTAGGCACCGTCGGCCAGAAACGCGGACGCCACGAACCCGGGCCTGTCCGCCACCTGCAGCACGGCCGCACCGGCCCCGTCCCCGTAGAAGAAGGTCAGCGGGTCGCCCGGCGCCGCCAGCTTGTGCATGAGGTACACGCCGACCACCAGCACGGTGTTGATGTTCGGGCTGGTCGCCATGATCCCGGCAGCGGCCGCCAGCCCGGTCGGGAACGACGCGCACGCGCACCCCACGTCGAAGGTCCCGGCATTCTTCGCGCCCAGCTTGTGCTGGAGCACCACCGAGGTGGCCGGGGTCAGGTAGTCCGGCGAGTCGGTGCCGAGGATGATGAGGTCCAGGTCCTCGGGCCTCAGCCCGGCGCGCTCCACCGCCTGGCGCGCTGCCGGCAGCGCCACGTCGGAGGTTGCCCAGTCCTCGGGGGCATGCCAGCGACAGCGGATCCCCGAGGATGCTTCCATCTTGTCCACGAACTCCGGCAGGTGCGCGAAGCGCTCCCGCAGGAGGTCGTTGTGCACCTCGACGGGTGGCAGGAACATCCCCGTCGCACGGATCGTCGCGTACCGCGCCATTCCCGACTCCCTTCTTCCCTTGAGCCTTGAGCCTGGAGCCTTGAGCCTTTGCTCGTGGCTTCCGATTCTCAGCTCAGGTCCCCAGCACCAACCCGCCGTCCACCGAGAGCACCGTGCCGTGCACGAACGCGGCGGCATCGGAGGCGAGCCACAGGAACGCCTCGGCGATGTCCTCGGGCTTGCCCATGCGCCCCAGGGGGGTCCTGGCGACCATCCCCTCCAGCACCTTCTCGGGCATCGCCTTGAGGATCTCGGTGGCGATGAACCCCGGCGCCACGGCGTTGACACGGATCCCGTACTTACCGAGCTCCCGCGCCCAGGTCTTCGTCATCGTGATGAGGCCGCCCTTGGTGGCGGCGTAGTTGGTCTGCCCGAAGTTCCCGTAGAGGCCGACCACCGACGAGGTCGACAGCACCACGCCGCCGCCCTGGGCGATCATGTGCGGCACCGCCGCGCGGGTGCACAGGAACGGTCCCTTGAGGTTGACGCCGATCACCGCGTCCCACGCCTCGTCGGACATCGCCCCCGCGAGCTTGCCTTCCTTCCACTTGACGAGCAGCCCGTCGCGCACGATTCCGGCGTTGTTGACGAGCACGTCGACGCGACCCCAGCGGGCGATCACCGCGTCCATGCCCGCCTGCACCGAGGCGGGCTCGGCCACGTTCACCTTCGCGAACACCGCCTCGCCGCCCGCCGCGCCGATCTCGGCGACGACCGCCTGGCCGGCCTCCTCGCTCATGTCCCACACCGCGACTCTGGCGCCCGCCTGGCCGAACCGCAGGGCCGTCGCCTTGCCGATACCCGCCGCCCCGCCCGTCACGATCACAACCTTCGACTTCCAGTCCGTCATGAGGATCTCCTCTGGTGTCCCGGCCCTGGTGGGGGCTGGGGTCCGGGGTCGGGGGACCGGGGTCCGGCCCACCCACCCGAAAGACAGCTCACGCTCATGTCCACAATTCAGGGAACCCCCTCACGCCCCGCCGCGTGATACTGAGAGGAGGGACCGGAGCCCGGAACCCGGACCCCGGTCCCCGGTCGTTCAGAACATGAACCGCAGGCCGAGCTGGACCTCGCGGCTGCGCATCGTCGCCGTGTACGTGCCGAAGTTGGGGTTCTTCACGTAGGGCGCGTTGGGGTTGAGGATCGTCGGCCCCGACAGGAACTCGCCCGACTGCACGAAGTTGACGTCGTAGTTGACGGTGTTGAAGATGTTGAACCCCTCGGCGATGAGATCGAGCCTGCCAGCGCCGCCAAGCTTGATGCCCTTGGAGACGCGCAGGTTCATCTGGCGGAAGGGGGGGCCGCTCTCGTTGTTGCGCTTGACCCACGAGAAGCGGTCGGAGGCCTTGCCGTCGCCGTTGTAGTCGTAGCCGATGCGGCGGTTCCAGGGCTGGCCCGTGCCGTACTCGGCCACCGGGGACACCGTGATGTCCCAGGGCAGGCGGAACACGCCGGACACAACCATGCGCCACCGCTCGTCGCCGCGGCCGCGCCCGTACTCGTTCTCGATGTCGGCCGGGTCGGAGGGGTACCCGTTGGGGAACTCGGGAGAGAAGTCGTCCATGATGTTCTGCTTGTCGGCCAGGGTCAGCGATGCCGTGATCAGGTGACCACCCTTGAGCGTGCCGTTCAGCGACATCACCAGCGCCTTGTAGGTCGAGTGACCCTCGTTGGTGTAGGTGTTGATCTGGTCGTAGCTGGCGTTGGGGCGGACATGCGTGGCGTTCCCCGACCAGTTGGCGTCGCGGACGATGATCTCCTTGTCGCCTTCGACGTACACCGCCTCGGTGTCGAAGTACAGGCCCGAGTTGCCCAGCCGCCAGGTCCAGCCCAGGGTCGCCTGGTCGGCCTCGGGGGCGTCGAGCTGGGTGTCGAGCAGGGAGATCTGCGGCTTGAGCAGGATCCCTGTGGTGTCCGGGTGGTTGGGGTCGAGGTAGAACGCTGGGAGCCCGTAGAGAAGGCCGTTGACGCGCGTGAAGAGCTTGCGGCCGGTCTCGCCGTTCTGCTGCAGCTCGACGAACGAGGGCACAAGCAGGTAGCGGCCCGCGAAGCGGCCCCAGCCGCCGCGCAGGAGGTGGGTCCCCTTGCCCGTGACGTCCCAGGAGAACCCGAGCCGTGGCTGGTAGTTGTCGGTGTCGCGGTCGCGGCCGTTGGGGCGCAGGGTGTGCGTGAAGTCGGGGTTGTTGCCGTCGGTGTCGAGGTCGTACCGGAGGCCGAGGCTCACCGTCAGGCCGGAGGTGGGACGCCAGTCGTCCTGGAGGAACACGCCGTACAGCGTCGTGTCCTTGTCCACCTCGCTCGACCCCTCGCCGTAGGCATAGCTGACGAGGAACGTGCGCGTGTCCTGGTACCACAGGAAGAGCCCGCTCTGGAACGTGTCGATGCGCGACGTCTCCTTGATCCCCTGGACGGAAACGCCGGCCTTGAGGTCATGCTGGGCGAAGTAGAAGTGGGCCGTGTCGCGCAGCTCCCACTGCTCGCCGTCGCCAAGCACGTCACCGGTGGTGTTCATGCCGGTCTTGAGCGTGCTGCCCATCGAGAACCACTCCTCGCGAGCGCTCGAGTTGGTGGGCTCGTCGTACCTGCGGCTTCCGAACTGACCGCGCAGCTCGTTAAGGAAGCTGTCCGACGGCAGCAGCGTGTGCTCGAAGCTCACGTTCCAGTTGTCCCGGTTGAGGTCCTGGCCCCACGACTCGTCGGAGATGCCGCCGACCCGGAAGTTCTTCTGACGGTACTGCTCGTACGTCCCCCGGAGGGCCAGGCGGGACGAGTCGCTGATCGTGTAGTCGAGGCTACCGAACGCCAGCGTCTGCGTGGTCGGCACGCCCACGTCCTTGGCCTGGCTCGCGAACGCGCCGCCCGGCCGGAAGAGGACGATGTCGTCGATGTCGATGTACTCGGCCGACAGGAAGTAGTGGAGCCTGTCCTTGATCATCGGCCCGCCGAGGGTGAAGCCGTACTGACCGCGCGAGTAGTCCACGTCTTCGACCTGGAGTGCGCCCTGGGCCCGCAGGGCGTCGGCCCGGTAGTACGCGAACGCCGACCCGGCCACGGTGTTGGTTCCCGAGCGGGTGATGATCGACATGGCACCGCCGGCCGAGCCGCCCATCTCCGAGTCGAAGCGGTTGGCGATGACCTTGAACTCCTGCACCGCATCCTGGGAGAACTTCTGCCGCGACAGACCCAGAGCCTGGTCGGTGAAGTCGACGCCGTTGACCATGATTGTCGACTGGGAGGCGTTGCCGCCAGCACCGATTACCGGTCCTCCGCCAATGAAGCGGTACCCGCCGCGCTCGCGCTGCACGCCAGGCGTGATGAACGCCAGGTTCTCGAAGTTGCGGTCCGCGACCGGCAGGTCCTGAATCTGCTCCGGCACGATGTTGGTGGAGGAGTCGGTCTTGACCACGTCCACCAGCGGCACCGAGCCGGTGACCGTGAGCTCCTCGCGGGTGGTCGTGGCGGGAGCCATGGTGGCGTTGACGCGCTGCGTCTGGCCGACGCGCAGCGCCAGGCCCGCCTGCTCCACGGTGGTGAAGCCGTCCAGCTCCACCACGAGCTTGTAGGTGCCCGGCGGCAGGGCGGCGAGGTTCGCGCGCCCGTCCGCATCGGTGATGCTCATGCGGGTCAAACCGGTGTCGACGTTGGTGGCCCGCACGGACACCCCCGGCAGCGCCAGGTTCTGGTTGTCCACGACGCGGACCTCGATCTGCGCGTTGCTCACCTGTGCCCACGCCGTGCCGCCCGCCAGCGACAGCAGCGCGAGGGCGAGGACCACTCCCCGCCAACCCCATCGTTCGTATCTGCTCCCAGCCATCATCATCCTCCCGGGCGTGTGCCGCCCTTTTCCAGTCAAGAGTCGAAAGTCGAGAGTCGAGAGCCCCAGCCGATCAATGCAGGGGACAGGGGACAGGGGACGGGAGACAGGCCGCCACCCACCCCAGGGACAGGAAACGGAGACGCACGGAGGGGCACCCTGGTGGTCGCCGCCCGCCCCGTTTGCCGTCTCCGTGTCACCCTGTCGCCCTCCACGGACCGAACGCTCGTTATGTTTCCTGGCGCAATCTAGCGGCCGACCGATCCCGTGTCAAGCCCCCCGGGGACCCCCACCCACCCACCCAGACCTCAGACCCCCCTCCCACCCACCCAGGCCTCAGACCTCAGGCCTCAGGTACTGCAGGACAGATGCGGAGGGCTGGGGGAACTGAGGCCTGCGGCCGGTCGGCCGGGTGGGTGAACACCCGAGCCCTGTCTTTCCTGAGGCCTGAGGCCTGAGGTCTGAGGCCTGTCTTTCCTGAGGCCCGTCTTTCCTGAGGCCTGAGGCCTTTCTCGTCAGTGGCTCAGCAGGGCGTGCAGGTACGCCAGGGACGCGAGGTCGCGCTCGGTGAACTGGTGGCGCAGGGAGGCGAGCCAGGCCGGCACCGGGGGCGGCGCCGGGACGGTGACGGCCTCCAGGCGCACCCGGAGCGCCTGCCGCAGCCACGCCGCCGCGCCGTCCGGCAGCATCACCACGCCAGCGAGCGGACGGTGCTCGGGGCACACGCACACCCTCTCGGTGGAGTCGAAGATCAACGGCCCTGCCGCGAGCACCGTCTCGCAGCGCCCGCATCGGTCCAGGCCCGGCAGGACGCCCGACAGCCGCAGGAACCACAGCTCGGCGTAGTGCACCGTGGCGAGGGGACCCCCGCCGCTCGCCAGGTGCTGGAGGCAGTGGTCGACCAGGCGGAAGGGCTCCTCTGCCCTCTGACCCTGAGGGCAGTAGAGCAGCGCCAGCTCGGCCACCACCTGGGCCGCCGCCCACGCCTCGGGCATGGCCGCCAGGGCGAACGCCGAGCGGAGGAGCGACACCTCGTGCAGCGTCGCCAGCTCGGAGCCGTGTCGCTCGTGGTAGCTGAGGTGGACCACCGCCAGCGGCTCGAGCGCCTGCGCCTGCCCGCTCCGCAGGGAGCGCGCCCGGCGGGCCATCAGCCGGACCTGACCGGCGCCCCGGGTGAGCGTCACCACGACCCAGTCCCGCTCCCGGAACGCGTGGCGGGTGAGGACGATGGCGTCGTCCTCGTGGAGGGTCACGAGCCGGCCCGCCACGCCCGGCACACCGGCACGACCGCAGCCGCCAGCAGCCCGGCGCGCCACCGCCTGCCGGTGCAGCCCTCCAGATCCTCCTGGCTCACCGGCAGCGCCTCCACCACCGCCTCGAGGACGGCCCGCGGCGCCACGATCACCGGGTCGAGGGCCAGCCCTGCCGCGACCTCGTCGCGCAGGACTCTGAGCTCCTTGATCCTGTCCTCCGACTCCCGGTCCCGCACGAACGGTTGCGCCGGCCGCCGCTCGGGCGCCGCCGGAGGAGCCGTCACCAGCTCCATCAGCTCCCGGCCGTGCCGCCGCGACACGCCGCGACCCACGCCCCGGAACGCGGCGAGCGCCGCGAGGTCAGCCGGTGGCTGCTCGGCCAGCCGCAGCAGGGTCTCGGGGTTCAGGACCCGAAACGGCGGCACGTCCTCCGCCGCAGCGCGCGCCTCCCGCCAGGCCCACAGAGCCGCCAGGCGATCCCGTGCCGCACCGCGCAGGGCGGACGCTCCGCGCATCCGCGCGAACGCCAGGGGATCGGGGGGCGTCTCCTCCCACCGCACCTGCTCCAGGGCCGCACACTCCTCGAGCCACCAACCCACCCGCCCGAGGTCATCCAGGCGTCGGCGCAGCCGATCCTCCAGCTCGAGCAGGTGCAGGACATCGGCCGCCGCGTAGGCCGCCAGCTCGGCCGACATCGGGCGGAGCCCGAAGTCCGCGCGCTGGAAGCGCTTGTCGAGGGTCACGCCGAGCTCGTTCTCGAGCAGGGACGCCAGGCCGAAGGCCGGCACGCCGCACAGTTGGGCAGCGAGCTGGGTGTCGCGCAGCCCGCGCACCGTCACGCCCATCTCGCGGTCCAGCATCCGCAGGTCGTAGTCCGCCCCGTGCATGACCTTCTCGGTGCCCGCATCCTCCAGGAGCTCGCCGAGGGGCCGCAGCGCCGGCGGGTCCAGAGCCAGCGTGTCCACGAGCCAGCCCCGCGTGCCATCCGAGATCTGCATCAGGCACAGACGTGCGCGGTAGACATGGAACCCGTTCGACTCCAGGTCCACGGCCACTCTCCGGACCCGTCCGAGCTCCTCACAGAGCCGCGCCACCTCGGCCTGGGATCTCACCCAGCGGGGGCTGGTCGCCCCGGCCACCACGGAACCCACCTCACCCACGTTGTTGCTCCTTCCACGAAAAAGCGCCCGCCTGCCGGCGGGCGCCACGGCTCTCGATGTCGCCTCCGACCGCGGCTAGAACGCGTCCGCCGGTGCCTGCCCGAGCGTCCGGATCACATTGACATCCACAGTCTCGCCGGTCTCGAGGATCTGGCGCCGCTGGGCGAACAGCACCCCGTTCAGGTCCTTCCAGTCGCTCCACACCACGCTGAGAGGAGCCGTGCCCGCGCCGGCCAGGACCGACTTCACGACGCGGCCGGTCGTCTGATCCAACAGCACCTTCCAGGTCCCGCGCGACGTCCTTACCTCGGTGGCACTGTAGGTCTTGCCGTCCGGCTCGGTGACGCTCGGCTGGGGCACGACCTCCACGCCGGCGTTGCTCCACTCGAGAGGGAAGGTGAGCCACAGGATGTCCTCGCCGAACCGCAGCAGCGCCCAGTTGCTCGCCTCGCCGAGGCGCGCGCCGACCAGTTGCCTGCCATCCTCCCAGCCGCCGCCGCTCCGCGAGGCGATGTCCAGGACGACCTCCAGCTTCGCACCTCCGGCCCAGGGGCCCGACATCCGCAGGACTCCCTCGCGCCGGCCCCATCGGTAGGCCCAGGGTCCCTGGACGTTGCCGTCGGCGGTCGTGATCTTGACCTCGAACTCGAGGTACCCCACCGACTGCCAACTGGCAAGGCCTCCACAGACCTGCAACTGTCCCTCGGCCGTCCTGGGGTCCACCCCCTGGGCATGGGCCGCGCCCGTGACAACCGCCAGACCCACGAGCACCACAAGCAAGAACCTGCGCTTCATCGCCCCTCCTCGTGCGGCCACCGACGCCCCGGGGAGATCGTGCACGCACTGATCCCCAGGCTGCGCCCGCGCCATTGTACACGAAGGACGCTGTCAAGCCGTGCATTCCCAACGACCTTCCCCCACTCCCCCACCCACCCAACCGGCCTCAGGGTTTCCGCCCACCCGGCCGCCCGACCTCAGGCCTCAGGAAAGACAGACCTCAGGTTCTCCACCACCCCGCCGCCCGGCCTCAGGCCTCAGGAAAGACAGACCTCAGGTTCTCCACCACCCGGCCGCCCGACCTCAAGCCTCAGGCGGACAAGTGCAGATGAGGGGTCAAGTGGCCCAGGCGGGCGTCCGCCGCGGTATGGAGCCAGTCTGAGACACCTCCCGATTTCTTCACACGCTCTCAGCTCCCCCACCCACCCAGGGGTCAAGACTTCTGTCGCCGGGGGGGTCAGTACATTTGTCGCTTGACACCTGTCTTTCCTGAGGCCTGAGGCCCGAGGTCTGAGGTCTGAGGCCTGAGGCCTGAGGCCTGAGGCCTGGGTGGGTGGGGAGTGGGGGGCTTGACGGCCGGTTAGAATCAAGAGGTGGGAGCAACCCGAAGCGCGACCTCCGGTCCGAAGCCGCAGCCGGGCCGGCAACGCTCGCCCTCATCGCAGCCGGACCCCGCCACGCCGCCGCTGGGCACGCACAACCCCCGCCTGACGCGCCTGCGCCGCCTCGTGCGCCGCGAGGACCTTTCGCTGACCGTCGTGGACGGGTCGAAGCTCGTGCTGGAGCTGGCCGACGCCGGAGCTCCCATCGAGGAGCTCTATGCCACGTCGGAGCAGCACGCCGTCGCGGACCGCCACCCCCGGCTCCGGGCGCTGCACGGCGCCGGCCGATGCCACGTCGTGACCGAGGCCGCCCTCGACAGCGTGGCCCCCACCCGCCAGTCCCAGGGCCTCCTCGCCGTCGTGCGCGTCCCCACGTGGACCGTCGAGACGCGGGGCATCGTCCTGTACCTGGACGGCGTGCAGGATCCCGGCAACCTTGGCGCCCTGGTGCGGTGCGCGGCCGCCCTTGGCGCCACCGGCGTGGCGTGCTCCCCGGGCTGCGCCGACCCGTTCGCCCCACGCGCCGTTCGCGGCGCCGCCGGCCAGTCGCTGCTGTTCCCGGTGGTCGTCGACGTCGAGTTCGGCCCCCTCGCGGCGGCGTTCGTGGCGGCGGGGGGCAGCGTGGCGACCACGGTCGGGCAGGGGGGACAGCGCCTGGCCGACTGGCGGCCCCGCCTGCCGCTCCTGATCGCGGTCGGCAACGAGGGGCACGGCATCAGGCCCGAGGTCATGGCAGCAGGCACCGAGAGCGTCAGCATTCCGCTGGACCGCGGGGTCGAGTCTCTCAATGTCGCGGTCACGGCCGGGATCCTGCTGGCGGCCCTGGGCGGGGTTGCACCCGCCCCTATACTTGAAAGAGGCGACAAGAAACGGAGGGCGACATGATTCGTCACCGCGATGTGGATCAGCTCCAGCAACTGTCCCAGGCCCCTGGCAAGACGTTGACGGTCTACCTGGACGTGGACCAGAACAACGTGGCCAACCGCAAGCGTCAGTTCGAGACGCGCCTGAAGGACATGCTGCGGCAGTTGCGGGCGTCGAGCGGTGAGAACGACGAGGAGCTGGCCACGACCGCCGGTGAGATCGAGGAGATCGTCAGGCGCATCGAGCCGACCGGCAAGACGCTGGTGCTGGCGCGCCATTCCAAGCTGGGCGTGACCTTCCGCAAGGTCCTCAAGATCGCGCTCCCGCCCGGCGGCTACTGGGGCAACGGCGCGTTCATGCGGCCGCTCATCGAGGCGCTCGACGAGCACGAGCGTTTCGGCATCGTGCTCGTGGACAGCAAGCGGGCACGGCTGTTCACCATCTTCCTGGGCGAGATCGAGGAGCACAGGGACCTCATCGCCGACATCCCGCCCCGCCCCGACTCTCCCTCCACCGACAAGCCGAGATCCCAGTCGCGCATGGAGCGCCACCACGACGAGAGCGTCACCAGCCACCTCAGAGTCGTGGCGCTGGAGATTGGCCGCCTCCTCGACCAGCTCGAGATCGACCGCCTGATCATCGGCGGTGCCGTGGGCCCGGCCTCGGAGCTCGCCCGCCTCCTGCCCAAGCGCCTGCGCACGAAGCTGGTGGAGGTGCAGGCCATTCCCGTGACAGCGTCCGCGGAGGACATCCTCAGCCGTACGGCCGAGGTGCAGACGCGGCTCGAGCGCGCCGACGAGCTCGAGATCATCCGGGACCTCCTGCGGGAGGTGCGCAAGGGCGGCCGTGCCGTGGCCGGGATGTCGGCGGTTCTCGACAACATCAACGAGGGGCGCGTCTGGAAGCTCGTCTACCTCCAGGGCCTGACCCTCGAGGGTGCCGTCTGCGACGGCTGCAACATGCTGTTCGACCCCGCCAACGAGCACTGCCCGATCTGCACCAAGGTCCTCGAACGCGAGACCAAGATGATCGACCGCATGTCCCGGGCGGTCCTCGAGCACGGTGGCCACGTGGAGATGGTGGACGGCCCGGCCGCCGAGGCGCTGCGCCAGGTCTCGGAGGTGGCGGCGCTGTTACACTCCTGACCCCGACGAGGGCGCCGGAGTGGCGGAATGGCAGACGCGGGGGACTTAAAATCCCCTGTCCGCAAGGGCGTGTGGGTTCGAATCCCGCCTCCGGCACCACCCAGAACTCGGGGTCCCCAACCCAACCGGGCTCAAGGCTTCAGGCTCAAGGCTCAAGGTGATTCCAGGCCAGCGGGCGACAGCGTCACGAGTGGCGGTGGCTGTCCGCTGAGCCGGCCCTCCTCGCCATCGACCGCAGCGGGTCGAGGTATGCTCGGGGGCAGGAGGTGGGGCCGCGATGACTGGAGTCGGCGACACGTTCGAGGTCGCGGCCGATGTGGCCGCGGGCACGCTGGGCCTTCGCTTCCAGGATCGCGAGGCGGTGCGCGGGTTCTTCGCGGCGGCCCGGGCGCAGCAGGGCTTCATGGTGCCGCTGCCGGAGCGGCCGCGGCAGTTCGCGACGTTCGCGGTGACAGTGAGCGACCCGGGAGGCTTCGAGCTCCAGCTCCAGGCCAGGGCGGTCCAGGTCTTCGACCGCGGCGGGTCGCTCACCGTGGCGTTCGTCTTCGCCGACTGGGTCCCGTCGAAGGACGCCGAGCTCGAGCGCAAGCTCAGCGCCGCGCCGGTGGCGGCCGATGAACCGGCACCTGACACGGCCGAGTCCACCGGCGTCTCACCCGTGTTCCGCATCCGCGAGCTCGACCCCGGGGCGAAGCAGCGGCTGGCCATGAAGGCCGACCGGGCCGAGCGCCGGATCCTCTGCCACGACCCATTGCCGCCCGTGCTACTGGCGCTCCTCTCGAACCCCCGCCTGGAGGCCGAGGACGTCCTGACGATCGTCAAGTCGACCCACGCCACCGCCGGCATCCTCGAACGTGTGGCCGCCGACCGGCGCTGGATGGCCTCGCCGGAGATCCGCACCGCCGTCGTGCGCAACCCCAAGACGCCGACGCCGCTCGCGGTGCGCCTGCTCGACACCCTGCCGATCACGGAGCTGCGCGACATGGCCAAGATGGGCTCGATCCGCGAGGACGTGCGGCGCGCCGCGTTCAGGATCTACGAGAAGCACTCCAGCCGGCGCTGAGCGACTTCTCCGTGGGGAGCGGTCAGTACCCGTGCTTGAAGGTGTAGATCACCTCGAAGCGCAGGAAGTGGCCGCCGTCCTCGCCCCGGTAGAAGTCGCCGGGGTCCAGGTGCTCGTACAGCGCATGCCCCTTCCAGCTCGCGCCGAGCGTCACGTCGGCGCGGAGCTGGAACAGGTCGCCGCGCGTCGTGCCCGTGCCGAACACGGCCCCCTTGCCCGCCCAGCTCTCGTAGGCCTCCATCCGGTAGTAGGTCGCCCGCAGCGCGAGCGCCTTGATCGGGGCGAGGCGGACCTCGGCCTCCCACATCCCGGTGTTGGTCCAGTATGCGGCGCCGGTCTCCGGGCCCAGGCTGTAGATGTAGAGCTCGCTCCACTTCGGCCAGCGGGAGAAGAGCGGGTCCCACCCTTCGATGGTCTCGGTCCCGGGGTCGTCGCCGGAGAGCCCGATGTAGGCCAGCGAGAACGAGGGCCTGGTCTTCCGGGCGAGCTCCTTCTTGACCCGCGCGTACCCGCCCCAGGCGCGGAGGTCGCGCGACGCCCCGCCGGTCTGGCCAGCGTCCTGGCTCCCGACCTCGTAGGCGGCCTCGCCGATCAGCGAGAACCCCCGTCCGAGGCTCTGCACGACGCGGCCCCCGATCGCCCCGAGCCGGCGGTCGGGCTGGAACTGCGGGTGCGAGGGGGCCCGGTAGTCGTCGGTCTCGGTCTTGTAGAACACGTAGGCCTCGAGCCCGGTGCGCGGCAGCTCCGCATACGTGAGGTAGGCCCCCACGGCGCGCTCGTCCCACTCCACGAGCCGCTGCTGCTCCGAGGGCTTCTCGGCCTCGTTGAAGCGGGGCAGGTACTGGTCCGTGCGCGGGTCCGATATCGCGAGCAGCTCGAGCTTCGACTTCCCGAAGACCCGGTAGACGTCGAGGGCGTTGAAGTACGCGGTGCGGGAGCCGTCGAGCGGGCTGCCGTCGAACAGGACGAACCCCTCGCCCCGCATGAGGTTCTGCCGTCCCGGCCGCACCGCCCAGCCCCCTCCGAGCCTCCAGTCGACCCAGAGGGTCTCGAAGACCACCTCGCGGCCGTTGTAGGCCATGTCCGGCTCGGTGATCGTGCGGTTCTCGTTGATGATCCCGGCCACCGCCTCGAGCCGGGCGCTGGGCCTGTACGACGCCCACAGGCGGCTGCGGAACCGGACCTGGGTTCTGAAGTCGTCGCTGGCGCCCGAGTGGTCGACGATGTCGTCCCAGTCCTCCATGCGAACGCGCTCCTCGAACCCGAGCTCGACCGTGGGCTTCGCCGGGACCGGGGCAGGTCCGGACTGGGCGCTCGCGAGGGCACATCCGCTCAGCATCACGACAATGGCGACTCTCGACACGGGACCTCCAGCCATGATCGGACCCTCAGTACGCCCAGAGCATCGTCATGAGCGCGCACACGGTGGTGATGACCACCGATATCACCGCGCACACCGGGATGACCTTGCCCTCCTCGCCGATGCGGTCGATGGTCGCGGCGGCGTTCTGCAGCTTGGCCGGCGAGATCACGCTCGCGAGCCCGCCGCCGATACCGCTGGCCGCCGCGACGAGCAGGCCCAGGGCGCCGATCCGCTCGGACGTGGAGAGGTGCAGCTTCGTCAGGATCGCCAGCGAGGACGCCTCGCTGCCCGAGATGAACCCGCCGAGCAGGCCGAGGAAC
Organism: Thermoanaerobaculaceae bacterium; assembly: GCA_025456225.1. GTDB lineage: Bacteria > Acidobacteriota > Thermoanaerobaculia > Thermoanaerobaculales > Thermoanaerobaculaceae > JAAYVZ01. The sequence goes on along the minus strand of JALOLB010000096.1, from coordinate 4,417 downwards.
GGCGCGATGAACGGGTACGCCTTGCCGAACAGCCGGGCGCTCGCGTCGGCAACCACGAAGATCATGTTGTGCGTCGGCGCCACGAGCTTCCAGTCGAGCCCCTTCCCGGAGTGGTTGAGCACGTAGGCCAGGGCGAAGAACACGGCGGCCGCCAGCACCGGCCGGGGTGCCCGCTTCGCCCACTTCCGCACCGAGCTCGCCATCTGGGTGCCGGTCGCCCGGAGCAGCGGCAACGCCAGCAGGGTGCTGACCAGGATCCAGAAGTAGGCCTGCCAGAGCAGGCGCACCCGCTCCGGCCGCCCCGGGATGATCTCGATCGGCATCGCCAGCTTCTTGAATGTCAGCTCGTAGAACGGCAACTGCGGGAGGTTCACGAGGAACGAGAAGACCACCAGGATGAGCCACGGCGAGAGCGCCCGCCACAGCGGCATCCGCTGCTCCTGGGCAAGGTCGTCGGCGGTGAGGATGCTGCGGTCGAGCAGCGGCAGGCCGCGCACCTTGAGCCAGGCCAGCATCACGAGGATCACCCCGAGCCCGGCCACGATCCCGGTGAGGGGGATGAGCTTGAGCTCGTTCATGCCGATCGTGATGAAGCCCGCCACCAGCCCCGCCGCCAGCGTGGGGAAGAACCCCTTGAGCATCATCTTCCAGCGCCCCACGATCCACATCATCCCGAAGGCGATACAGGTGGAGATGACCGGCATGTAGCGGGCGAAGAACCCGCCCACCTCGGGTACCGACAGCCCCACGAGGTCGGAGAACACCACCACCGGCACCCCGAGCAGCGCATAGGTGCACAGCGCGTCGTACCCGAGCGCCGGCAGGGCGATCGAGACGAACGAGGTGTACCCGAGTGCCAGCATGATCGGCGGCAGGATCGACACCGGCGTCGCCCCCATCGCGGCGATGAGCGTGCCGAAGCCGAAGTTGATGATCAGGACCTGCACCACCTTGTCGTTCGGGGAGACCGTCTTGATGAGGGTCACGATCCGCGCCAGCGCCCCGGTCTCGGCCATCACGGTGATCTGGAAGATCGAGGTGGCGACCATGAGCGCGATCGGCCACGAGGCGATGCTCCCCGCCAGGCTCGCCCACAACCCCGTGCTCGCCGGCGTGTGGAAGTAGGCGACCGCGAGCCCGAGCGCAAGGCCCCACCCCACGAGCCCGGCGATGTCCGCCGGGGTCTTGCGGATGACCAGCAGGAGGAAGATGACGACGACCGGCAACAGCGCCAGCACCACCGAGAGTCCGAGCATGTCCACCCCGTTCGACCAGGTTCCGGCACGAAACGGCCGTTTGCGGCGAGACGATACCACGCGAGGCAGGCACCCCTCGCACCACCGGCGGCGCAGCGGCGGTGCTGGCCGGGAGTCACGACGCCGCGCCCGCCGGACGCTCGCCGGCCTGGGTCTGCCACGCCCTGAGCCTGCCGAGGTCGCCCTGCCAGGTGGCGTTGCCGGGGTCCGCCGCGGTCAGGGCCTCGAGCACGGCGATCGGCCCGCGCAGCACCTCGGCCGCCTCCGGCCGCCGTCCCATCGCCAGGAGGGCCTTGGCCACGAGACCGCGGGCGATGGCGGCGTCGCGCCGGGCGCCGCGGTTCGCGGGGTCCGCCGCCGCCACCCGCTCCATCTCCGAGGCGCCGGCCTGCAGCTCCGCAAGCGCGGCCCGATGCCGGCCCAGGGCGACGAGAACCTGCCCGACGGCGGCGCGGGCCTGCGCCAGGTCCACCCGCCAGGCGGCGTTGCTCGGGTCGCGCTCCACCAGGCGGGCGGCCAGGTCGCGCTGCGTCTCGAGCTCCCCGAGGGCACCCCGGAGGTCGCCGAGGGACCGCAGGGCCCAGCCGACGCTGTTGTGCGCCACGGCCAGCTCGCGGATGAGCTCGGCGTGGTGCGGGTCCCTGGCCTGCAGGGCGCCGATCTCGGCCGCATAGGCCCGGTACTCGACCAGGGCGGAGCGGGTGTCGCCGAGACCGGCGAGGAGATCCCCCACCCGGCTCCGGGCGACGGCGCGGTCGCGCCGCGCCTCCACGTCCTCGGGGGCGCGAGCGAGGCATGCCTGGTAGATGGCAAGGGCCGCCCGGTGCTCGGCGAGCGCCCCCGGGAGGTCCCCGGAGATCTCGAGGAGGTCGGCGATGCGGTGACGCCCCGCGGCGCGCGCCCGCTCCAGGACCACCGAGTCGGCGCCCGGGCGGGTCGCCATGCGGTCCCGCACCTCGGCGGCGTGGCGAGCCAGGGCCAACGCCCCGGCCAGGTTCCCCTCCGACTCCACGGTCCGGGACACCGACAGCAGGCTCGACGCCAGCTCCCGCTGCCGCCCCAGATCCGTCGGGTCGCGGGTCACGAGCCCTTCCCGGATCGCCAGCGCCTCCCGCCACGCGATGCCGGCGTCCGTCTCGCTGCCCCGGGCCGCAAGCACGTCGCCGAGCGTCTCGAGGGCCCGTGCCCGCTGGGCGAGCGCGGCGTCCGTCATCTGGCCGGGTGGGAGCTTGCGGAGCTGCTCGAACGCCTTGTCCGCGACCCGTTCGAGGAGCGACAGCCGGCCGATCGGGGCCAGCCCCTCGCGCAGGTCCCCGAGCAGGAAGTTGAGGAGGTCCACCACCTGCGCGTGGGCCTCGGCCTCGGCCCGGAGCGCCTTCTCGGCGCGGTCGCGCGCGGCCGCCATGGAGCGCGCGTGGATGAGCGCACCCACCCCAAGGAGGACCAGGAGCGCGGCCGCCACCCCGAACGCCCAGCGGCGCTGGCGTTGCTCCCTCGCCTCCCGGCGCGCCGCCGCGTCCACGTCTGCCACGAGCGCGTCACGTACGGTGGGGTCGTGCACCCTCTCGGCCTGGACGCGGGCGAGGACGAGGTCGCCCGAGCCGAGCGCCGCGCGCGTCCACGCCACCAGGGCAAGGTCGGTGACCCGGTCGAGAGCCGGGCTCTCCGGCCACAGTGCCCGCGACCGGCCCAGCAGCGACAGAAGATCCCCGAAGTCGCGGTAGGAAGTCGTCTCCTCTGCCAGGCGGCGCTCGGCCTCGGCGACCAGCGTCTCGGACTCCCGCCGTCGCCCCGCACCCGAGAGGTAGCCCTGCAGCTCCAGCACGAAGGCGCGCGCCGAGACCGGGCGATCCCCGGGGTTGGGGGCGAGGCAGCGCTCGGCGAGCGCCGCGAGCTCCGGAGGCACCTCCCTGCCCGCCGCGGCCTCCCGGATCGGCGGGACGTAGCCCTCCTGCGCCATCCCGAAGGCGATCGTGGTCGACGAGGACGGGTGGGGCGTCTGCCCGGTAAGGAGCGTGTAGAGCGTCCCTCCCAGCAGGTACACGTCGGTCCAGGGGCCGATCCGGTCGGCGGTCGGCTCGGTCTGCTCGGGCGCCATGTAGGCCGCGGTCCCGGCCGGGCACGCCACCGGCGCCGGCGCCTCGCGCACCTGGTCGGGCGAGGCTGGCGCCAGACGCACGGCGAGGCCCCAGTCGGTCAGGAAGACCTCCCCGAACTCCCCGACCATGACCTGGCCAGGCTTGATGTCGCGGTGGACGACGTCGCGGGCGTGGGCGTAGGCCACCGCCTGGGCGACGCTGACCAGGATCGGCAGGTTCCGCGCCAGGAAGTCGGTCACCGGCAGGGCCCGGAGCTGCTCCTCGATGACGTCCGTCCAGAGCCGACCCTCGACGAACTTCATCGCCAACACCGGCTCGCCTTCACCGTCGACGCCGATGTCGTGGACCGGGACGATGTTCGGGTGGTCGAGCTGCGCGGTGACGAGGGCCTCCTGGCGGAAGAGGTGGGCTCCGAGGCGAGCCGTCGCCGCTGTCAACCGATCGGGGAGCGCCGCGCCCCGCCTGGGCCGCTTGAGCGCCACGACACGGCCGAGCGACACCTGCACGGCCTGCCAGACCTCGCCGAACCCCCCCGTGCCCACGATCCGCCCTAGCCGGTAGACCGGCCGCTCCATCGTCGCCGGCGGCTGAGCATCCGGCCGCACGAGCGCCCAGGCGGCGAGGTCGGCAGCGACCGGTCCGTCGTCTCTCCCGGCAGAGGCCTCACCCGGGAAGGGTGCAACCTGGGTCCGCTCCGGGTTGTACGTCACCGCCGGGTCGTCAGGCCAACCCTCGAGCTGCGGCGTGTCGAGTCGCTCAGTCATGGGCCGGCACAGTCCAGAGCCCAGGCCATCTCACCTCAGGCGAATCGACTGTGAACACGCCGTACACCAGCTTGCGATCACCTTCCATGCCGACCTCCGCCGTCGCCGGCCGCCCCTGCTGGAGTCGTTGCTCGACCGAGGATACACGACGGTGCTGGCGGATGTGCAACCGAAGCACTAGAATCGGCGTATGTGCAAAGTGGCAGCAGGCGGCCCTGCGGTGCGGCGCCATGTGCGCAGACCCCGGCACCTGCGAGTGCGCTGCGAAGAGAAGCGGTCGAGCGCGCGGGAGGCCGAT
>JALOLB010000095.1 GCA_025456225.1 Thermoanaerobaculaceae bacterium | reverse complement strand
CCGCACCACCCGGGTCCGCCGCTTGATCTCCTCGTTCTGCCGCTCCAGCATGTTGGTCGACTTCATGTGCTTGTGGTGGCTCAAGGGCAGACGGTAGAAGGTCAGGGTCTCCTCGATGTTCGCCTCCACCCAGTCGCACAGCCTCGCGTACTTCGCCTGCCACTTGGCGAGCCACACCGCGAGGTCGTGGCGGGCCTCGTCGATCGTGCGTCGGTCGTAGATCCAGCGCAGCTCCTGCAGGCAGTCGTCGTCGCCTCGCCGCGGCAGGTAGTCCAGCGCGTTCCGCAAGAAGTGCACGTAGCACCGCTGCCACACGGCCTCGGGCACGACCTCCATGGTGGCCCGGCGCAGCCCCGCGTGATCGTCGCTGACCACCAGCTCCACGCCGTGCAGCCCGCGCTGCCGCAGCTCAAGGAGGAAGTCCCTCCAGCTCGAGGCGCTCTCTCGGTTCGCCACCTCCACCCCCAGCACGCACCGCCGGCCGTCCCAGTTGATCCCGATCGCCACCAGCACCGCCCGCGACCGGATCACCCCCTCCTCCCGGATCTTCTCGTACCGCGCGTCCAGCACCAGGTACGGGTACGGCTCCTCCAGCGCCCGCCGCGCAAACCGCTCCAGGTCCTCGTCGAGCTTCTGGTTGATCGTGCTCACCGTCGACGCTGACACCGTGTGACCGCACAGCTCCTCGGTGATCGCCTTCACCTTCCGCGTCGACACCCCCTGGATGTACATCTCCGCCAACGCGCTCACGAACGCCTTCTCGCTCCGCTGGTACCGCTCGAACAGCTCCGTCGAGAACCGCCCCGCCCGATCCTGCGGCACCCGTAGCTCCAGCTTGCCCACCCGCGTCACCAGCGTCCGACCCCGGTACCCGCTCCGATACCCCAGCCGGTCCTCGCTCCGCTCCCACTTGCCCGCCCCGAGCGCTTCATCCATCTCCGCCTCCAGTACCTCCTGGATGGTCCCTCGCAGCAGCTCCCGAAACACGTCGTCCGCCACCAGCGCCGCTTTCCAGTCAACCCCTATCCGCGTACTCTTCCTCCGGGCCATCGGTTCCTCCCTTGGGTCTCCTCGTCCGGGTCGACCCCAAGTGTCCATTGGAACCCATGGCCCTTCAATTTGCAGACACTGCCGCACGCTACCCGAACGACGAGGTCTCGACCGCCTCCCACGAACCTCGACAGGGCATCTTCGATCATCACCTTCCAGCGGCACCTCTGAACCCGCATCATAGGCCGCTCCCCCCGCTTCCTGCACCTGGTCAACAGCGTCCCAAGCGACGACCTTCGCCCTCCACTCAGCGATGCAGGCATCAGGGACAGGCTCCTTCTCCCGATTTCCGGACCCCGGACCCCGGACCCCGCACCACAAACCCCAGACAGACGGTGCAAGCCCTGCCATTCCCCTTCTTGCCCCGCTCTCCCCTCTCCCCTCTCCCCTTGGCCGGCGGCGCGGGGGCAGTAGAATGATCCCCGTGACCAACAAGACCCTGCTCACAGCGTTGACAGCGGCGTGCATCGTGCTGGCCGGGTGCGGCGGGGGGGGCGGCCCTGCCGCGGGCCCGGCGGTGCGGGAGCTCGTCGTGGCGATCCCGGCCGACGTCGAGACGTTCAACGACTACCAGTCGGCCGGGGAGGCGATGGAGAACGCGATCATCGACCTGCTCTTCCCGACGCTCCTCGAGGAGCAGCCCGACTTCGCCGAGCATCCCCCGACCTTCGCCCCGCGGCTCGCGGAGAGCTGGGAGTTCTCGCCCAGCCACCTCGCCCTCACCGTGAAGCTGCGCCAGGACGCGGTCTGGTCCGACGGGTTCCGCCTGACCGCCGACGACGTGCGGTTCACCTACCAGGCCCAGGTCTCCGAGGCCGCCGGCTCCACCTACATCGAGCAGAAGGCGGCCATCTACCGCGTCGACGTCGTGGACAGCTTCACCGTGCGCTTCACCTTCCGCCGCGTCTACCCGTACCAGCTCATGGACGCCAACGACGGGCACATCATCCCCGTCCACACCTGGTCCGCCATCCCGTTCGAGAAGTGGCCCACCACGGACTTCACGCCGGGCCTGGTGAGCTGCGGACCGTTCCGCCTGGTCACGCACACGCCCCAGCAGACCATCGTGCTCGAGCGCGACCCCCGCCACTGGAGCCCGGCGCGGCTGGACCGGGTCGTGTTCCGGGTGCTGCCCGACACGGCGAGCCAGATCGGGCAGTTGCTGGCGGGGCAGGTGCACCTCATCCCGATGGTCCCGCCGCGCGAGGTGGCGCGCCTGCAGGCGTCGCCCGACGTGCGGGTGGTCAGCCTCCCTTCCCGGCTGCTGGGCTTCCTCGCCTGGAACAACCGCCGGCCTGCGCTGGCCGACCGGCGGGTGCGGGAGGCGCTGGGGCTCGCCATCAACCGGCAGGCCCTCGTCGACACGGTCTACCTGGGCCACGCGAAGGTCGCCAACGGCCCGGTGCTCTCGAGCATGTGGGCCTGCGACCGGGAGCTTCCGGTGCTCCCCCACGACCCGGCCCGGGCCGCGAGCCTCCTGCGCGAGGCCGGCTGGGCGGATGCCGACGGCGACGGCCTCGTCGAGCAGGGAGGGAAGCCCTTCGAGCTGGAGCTCCTCTACCCCGCGACCAACACGATGCGCGCCCAGATGGCCGTGCTCATCCAGTCCGACCTGGCCAGGGTCGGGGTCAGGGTCACGCCGCGCCCGGTCGAGTTCGCCGCGCTCATGGCCCGCCAGGAGGCGGGAGAGTTCGACGGCGTCCTGGCCGCCTGGGAGGAGGCCACCAAGGTGGACCTCGCCTCCGGCTGGGCCACCCCCGGGGAGAGCCAGGGCACCGGCAACTTCTTCGGCTACTCCAACCCGGAGCTCGACGCCGTGCTGCAGCAGGTGGCCGCGGCGCCGGACCTCGAGCGCACCCGGGTGCTGCTGGCCCGCGCCCAGCGCCTGATCGTGGCGGACCACCCGGTGGCGTTCCTGTACGAGGGACGGCAGGCGGTCGCCCTCAGCCGCCGGCTCGAGAACGCCACCCCCAACGCCGCGGGGGTCTTCTTCGGCATGCAGGGCTGGGAGCTCAAGGCCCGATGACGCGCTGGATCGCGCGCCGGCTCGGGGCCGGCCTGGTGGTCATCTGGGTGGTGGCCACCGGCACCTTCGCCCTGGTTTCGCTGGCCCCCGGCGACTTCGCGAGCCGCCTCGCCGACCCGCGGCTCCCGGCCGCGGCACGGGAGCGCTGGCGCCGCGACTTCGGCCTCGACCGGCCGTTGCCGGCACGCTACCTGAGCTGGCTGGGAAGCGCCGTGCGGGGCGACCTGGGGATCTCGTGGCAGTACCGGCGCCCGGTCACGGCGCTGCTGGCCGACGCCCTGCCGCCCACCCTGCTGCTGGCCGGGCTCGGCCTGCTCCTGGAGACCGCCGGAGGGCTCGGGATCGCCACGCTGCAGGTGCTGCGGGCGCGCTCGTGCCTGGACCGCGGGCTCACCCTCGCGAGCCTCCTCGCCTACGCCCTCCCCGCCTTCACGGTCGCCCTCGGCCTGGTCTGGCTGTTCTCCTACACCCTTGGCTGGCTGCCGCCCTCCCACCTGCTCTCGCCGGCGGGCGAGCTGGCGACCGGCTGGGCGCGACACCGGGACGTCCTCGCGCACGCGGTGCTGCCTGTCCTCACGATCGGTCTCACCGGCATGGGCGCCCTGGCGCGCTACATGCGCGGCTCCCTCGTGGACGAGCACACCCAGGGGTACGTCCTGGCCGCCCGGGCGCGGGGCTGCTCGCGGCGCCGGGCGCTGCTGACCCACGCACTGCCCAACGCCCTCCTGCCGCTCATCACCGTGCTCGGCCTGTCGCTACCGTTCCTGGTCTCGGGGTCGCTGCTCGTCGAGGTGGTCTTCGCGTGGCCGGGGATGGGCCAGCTCCTCTATCAGGCGGCGCAGGCCCGGGACATCCCGCTCCTGATGGGCGGCACGCTCCTGGGCGCGGCAGCGGTGGTGGCCGGCAGCGCCCTCGCCGACCTGGGCGTCGCCTGGCTGGACCCGAGGGTGCGGGCGTGAAGCGGGTCCTCGAGGTCTGGCGAGCCTGGCCTCCCCTGCTCCGGGTCGGCGCCGGCATGCTGGGCGCCCTGGCGTTGCTCATCCTGCTCGGGCCTCTCGGGACCGCAGCACCGGACGCCATCGTGGACCCGGCCGGCAGTGCCCTGCTCGCGCCCGGAAGCGCGCGGGTGGCCGTGCGCCTCGCCGACGGGTCGACCCTGATCGCCGAGACCGCGAGCCGCACCGCCGACGGGTGGGCGATCCGCCGGCTCGGCGAGGAGCGCCTCCTCGACGCAGGCCAGGTCCTGGACACCCGGGCCAGGCGCTACTGGCTCGGCACCGACAGCCTGGGGCGCGACGTCGCGGCCAGGCTCCTGCACGGCGGCCGCGTCTCCCTCACTCTCGGCCTGTTGGCCCTGGCGATCGCCACGGTGTGCGGGGTGCTCCTGGGCCTCGTGGCCGGCTGGGCGGGCGGCGCCGTCGACGGCGTGCTGATGCGCGTGGTGGACGCGGTGCTCGCGGTGCCGATGCTGCTGCTGGTGCTGCTGCTGGCGGCGGTCCTGCGGCCGTCGCTGCTGGCCCTCGCGGTCATCCTCGGGCTCGCGTCCTGGATGGGTGTCGCGCGCCTCGTGCGCACCCAGGTCATGGCCCTCAAGCGGCGCGACTTCGTCCTCGCCCTGCGGGCGCTCGGGGCGAGCCGCACCCGCATCCTGCTGCGCCACGTGCTTCCCAACGCCCTGACGCCGCTGGGCCAGGACGCGGCCCTGCGCCTGGGCGACCTGATCCTCCTCGAGGCGTCGCTGGGGTTCCTGGGGTTCGGCGTGCAGCCCCCCACCGCCTCCTGGGGCGGGATCATGGCCGACCTCCAGGGCTCCCTGGCGGGCGGCTGGTGGCTGCTGCTCTTCCCGGGGGTGCTGGTGGCGTGCACGGTGCTGGGCAGCGCCCTGCTGGCCGAGGGACTGCAGGAGCGGGTGCGTCATCTCGGGTAGAATCGGGGCGTGAAGCAGCGCACGAAGCGGCCCCGGCGATCCCGCCACACCGCCACCGAGTACTTCGTGGCCGCGGTGGGGCTCGCCCTGCTGGTCTTCATCGTGGCGATCCTCGCCACCGCCGACTCGTGCAGCTTCCGGATCAACCCCGAGGTCGGCACGCAGCCCGCCAGACCGGCGCCGACTGCGGTGCCGACGCCGTGAGCCTGCAGGGACGAGGCACGGCTAGCCGGCTCAAGTCTCTAACGTGGACGTCGACGTTCTAGCTAGCTCGGAGGCACGATCGGCGTGCCGGTGAGGCGCTCCACCAGCTCGGTGATGATCTTGGCGGTGATGCCCCAGACCCGCTGCCCGCGGTAGTGGTAGACCGGGGAGACGACCTCGCGGCCCTTCACGGTGAACACCTGCTGCTCGACCATCTCGGGGTTGGACAGGAAGGAGAACGGGACAGGCAGCACCGCCTCCACCTCTCCGTCCGCCAGCCTCGCCTCGAACGGGTAGGGAATGGCACCCACAACCGGCGAGATGAGAAAGCCGGTGGGCGTGGCGAGATCGTCGAGGTAGCCAAGGACCAGGACCTTGTCGGTGGGGATCCCGATCTCCTCCTCCGCCTCGCGCAGCGCCGTCGCCACCTCGTCGGCGTCGGAGTCCTCGGCCGCTCCGCCCGGGAAGGCGATCTGGCCGGCATGGTGGGGCAACGAGTCGGAGCGCCGGGTCAGCAGCACCCACAGCTCGCCGTGCGCCACGTACAGGGGCACCAGCACCGAGGCCCTGGTGAGACCATCGGCCTCCCCGATGCGCAGCAGCGGCCTCGACTGCAGCAGCTTCTCGACTTCCTCAAGCCAGCTCACGTTCCAGATCCTCCAGCGCCGCCACCAGCGCCACCGCTGCCTGCTCCGGCGGATGCCCGCCGTCCTCCCAGGACCGCCGCGCCGCAACCCGCGCCGCTGCCACAGCGCCCGGGTCCCGAGCCAGCCTGGCGACGACCCTCACCAGGTCGACCGCCCCGGCCGCACCGGGCGTCAACCTGAACGCCGCGGACTCCGGCAGCTCCAGGAACTGCCGATAGCCAGACACGGCCACGGGCACCCCTGCCGCCATGAAACGCAGCGCCGCGGCAGATGTTTCCCCGGCGGTCGGGAAGCGCGGCACCAGCCCGAGGTCGGTGGCCGCGAGCAGCCCGGCCAGATCCTCCTCGGAGGCGAACCCCCAGATGTGGACGCGCTCCCCGAGACCGGCGCGCCCGACCGCGGCCCGGAACGCCGCCACCTCGCTCCCCTCGCCCACCACCACGAGCCGCACCGGGATCCCCAGCTCGACGAGCGCCAGCACGGCCCGCAGGATGACGTCCAACCCCTTGGCCGGGGTGAGGAACCCCAGGTGGGCGAGCACCAGCTCGCCGTCCGAGGCCCCCAGACGCCGCCGCCAGTGGTCGCGGTCCCCCGCCGGCAGGGCACCGAGCGACAGGGGCACGCGCCGCACCGGCAGCCCCGGGCAGTCGCTGCACACATCCAGCAGCCCTCGCTCACTGTGCACGATCACGCCGCGCGCGTGGCGGAGGAAGACCGAACGAGCGGGAAAGAGGAAGGGATCGCGCGGCCCGTGCATCCCCCAGGTGCGACCACGGGCCAGCGCCGCCCCGGCCTCGCCGTGGGCGGAGTCCAGCTCGCTGCCGAACCGCTCCCAGGCCCCGTCCGCCGCCGCCTCCTCGACGAGGAGGTGGTGCAGGACGGTGTCGTGCAGCACCACGAAGCCGCCGTGCGCCCGCAGGTACCGGGCGATCCACAGGTGGTAGGGGTTGTTGCCGAGGTGGAGGAGAGGCATGAACCCGTCCGGCGGGGGTTCCACGGGAAGGACCGGCACCCCGGCGACCTCGCCACCCCCCGGCCAGTCGGGAGGCGCCAGGACCCGCACCTCGGCGCATCGGGCCAGGTGGGGCAGCAGCTCCACGGCGTAGTCGGCGATGCCCGAGCGCGTCGGAGGGAGCGGCGAGGCCCAGAGAAGACGGGGTCCGGGGTCCGGGGTCCGGGGTCCGGAAGAAGATGACTGGGAGCGCTCGGGCGGTGCTGAGGGTTGGGGTCCGGGGTCCGGGAGACGCGGTGGTCGGTGGTCAGTGCTCGGTGGTCGGAGGACCCACCCCCTCCCGCTTTCCCCTCCCTCCGAGCACCGATCACCGATCACCGACGACCGGGTGGGGGGCGGGGGAAGACTCTCGACTCTCAACTCTCGACTCTCAGTCCCTGACTCTCGACTGGCCCCAGTCACTCGGAGGTGACCAGCCACTTGAGGTACGCCTCGATGAAGCCGTCCAGGTCGCCGTTGAGCACCCGGTCGGCATCGCCCACCTCGTGGTCGGTGCGCAGGTCCTTGACCAGCCGGTAGGGCTGCAGCACGTACGAGCGGATCTGGTTGCCCCAGGAGATGCCCTTCTTGGGGCCCTTGAGCTTCGCCAGCTCCTCCTCCTTCTTGGCGCGCTCCAGCTCGTACAGGCGGGCCTTGAGGACCTTCATGGCAGTGGCCAGGTTCTTGATTTGCGAGCGCTCGTTCTGGCAGCTCACGACGATGTTGGTGGGCAGGTGGGTGAGGCGCACCGCCGAGTAGGTGGTGTTGACCCCCTGGCCGCCCGGGCCCGACGAGCAGAAGCGGTCGATGCGGATGTCCTTCTCGTCGAGCTCGACCGTCACCTCCTCGTCCACCTCGGGGTAGACGTGGGCCGAGGCGAACGAGGTCTGCCGCCGGGCGTTGGCGTCGAACGGCGAGATGCGCACGAGGCGGTGGATGCCGGCCTCGCCCTTGAGGTAGCCGTACGCGTACTCACCCTTCACCAGGACCGTGGCGGACTTGATCCCCGCCTCCTCGGCATCCTGGGTGTCCAGCAGCTCCGCATCGAACCCGCGCCGCTCGCACCACTTGAGGTACATGCGCAGGAGCATCGAGGCCCAGTCGGCCGAGTCGGTGCCGCCGGCGCCCGGGTGGATCTCCACGTAGGCGTTGGCGGCGTCGTGGTCTCCTGTCATCTTGGTCTCGAGCTCGATGCGATCGAGCTTCGGCTCGATTCGCTGGAGCGTCGTGGACAGCTCCTCGACCTCGCCGGGCTCCTCGCGCACCAGCTCGATGAGCACCTCGAGCTCCTCGGCCGACTCGGACAGGAACTTGACGCTCCGGAGCTTGGCCTCCACGGCCCGCTGGACCCGCATGTGCTCCTTGGCCTTGTTCTGGTCGGTCCAGAAGCCGGGCTTCTCGGTCTCGGCGCTCAGCGCCTCCAGCTCGGCCTTCAGGCGAGGCTCGTCAAAGGTACCCCCGCACCGTGAGCAGGGACTCCCTGATCTCTTGCGCGTGCGCGATCACGTCCTCAAGCATCGACTCTCCCTTGTCCGGCAACAGCGGCTGGCTGGCGTGAAGATGGCCGCCGCCGGACGGCGCAAAGTATAGCACCCAAAGCAGTCAGCACCAGGCCGAGGCGGGCCGCGAAGACCCAGCGTACCGCTGGCGTCACACCGGTCCCCGGCTGCACCGGGGCGGTGATGAACCCCTCCTGGCCGACCTCCAGCCGCTGCACCACCCGCCCGTACGGATCGATGATCGCCGAGATCCCCGTGTTGGCCGCCCGCACCAGGTAGCGCCGGGTCTCGGCCGCCCGCAGGACCGCCAGGGCCAGGTGCTGTCGGGGCGCCGCGCTGTCCCCGTACCAGCCGTCGTTGGTCACGGTCACCAGCAGCTTGGCGCCCCGCCGCACCTCGCTGGCGTAGAGCCACGGGTAGGTCACCTCGTAGCAGATCGCAACTCCCATTGGGCCGCCAGGGCCCGGCAGCGGCAGGGCCGCTGTCCCCGGGGTGAACGACGACACCTCCCGCACCAGGGGCTTCAGGAACGGCAGGTGCCCGACCAGCGGCAGGTACTCGCCGAACGGCACCAGGTGCATCTTGTCGTAGCGGTATGGCAGCAGGCCGCCCGGCGAGGCCACGAAGACCGAGTTGTAGTACTCGCCGTCCCGGGCGCCGAAGCCGATCGAGCCGAGCAGGAGCCACACGCCACGGGTGCGCGTGAAGCGCTCGATGTCGGCCCGGTACGCCCCGTCCTGCTGCACGTAGCGGGGGATCGAGCTCTCGGACCAGGTCACGAGCAACGCGCCCGCGTCCGCCGCCTCGGCGGACAGCCGCCAGACCCGCGCCTCGATGGCGTCCTCGTTGTCCGGGTCCCACCGCTCCTCGAGCGGCACATTGGGCTGCACGGCCGCGGCTGTGAACCACTCGCCGGCCGGCCGGAACCCCGGCGCCAGGAATGCCGCGCCTGTCCACAGCACCACGGCGCCGGTCGCGATCGCCGCGCCCTCGCGCCGCCGCGTGCGCACCAGCAGCAGGTCGAGCCCCGATCCCAGCAGCAACAGCACCAGCGAGAGCCCCGGCGCCCCGAGCACCGGCAGCGGTCGAAGAAGGGCGGGCCAGGGGGTCACCACCGCCGCCACCGGGTTCCACGGGAAGATCCACGGCGGCAGGTGCTGCGTCACCTCGAAGCAGACCAGCAGCAGCGGCAGCAGCCACCCCCGCCACCCCTCGGGCACGCGCGCAACGAGCCACCCGGCGAGCCCCCACATCAGGCCCAGGATGCCGCTCATCAGGGCGAGCGCCAGGATCGACAGCGGCCAGGCGAGGCCGCCGTAGCGGGTGAGCACGATGAGCACCCACACCACGCCCACGACCCACTCGGACGCGCCGCCGACCCAGCCCACCGCGAACGCCCGCCGCGGCCCGAGCCCCTCGAGCGCCCGCCTCAACAGACCGGGCGTCAGCAGCACCAAGGGCGCCAGGCCGATTCCCGGCATGGCGAGCGCCAGGCACACCCCCGCCCCGGCCGCCAGCACCCACGGACGCCACCGTTCCCATCGCACCGGCAAAGCCTAGCAGACCGGGCCAGGAAGGGCAGGCAAGAGTGCCTGCCCCAAGACCGGAAGGCCCCGCACCCGCACAGCCCAGCAGGCCACCCTGTGGGGCAGCCACTTCTGCCTGCCGGCTTGTGGGGCAGGCACTCCTGCCTGCCATCAAGCTCCGGGCGCCGGAGCCTGTGGCATCATCTGCACCTGCCATGGCGTCCCCTCCCCTCGTCAGCGTGATCATTCCGGTGCGCAACGACGCGGCGCGGCTAGGCCTGTGCCTCGACGCCCTGGCGGCGCAGAGCTGGCCAGCAGAGGCCCTCGAGGTGGTGGTGGTGGACGACGGCTCCCTTGACGACCCTGCGGCGGCCTGCCGCGGGCGGTCGGGCGTGACACTCATCCGTCAGGCTCCAGCCGGCATCAACCAGGCCCGAAATCGCGCCCTGGAGGCGTCGCGGGGCTCGGTCATCGCCTGCACGGACGCCGACTGCCTGCCGGCGCCGAGCTGGATCGAGGCAGGGGTGCGGTGCCTGGAGGCGAACCCCGGCGCGGGGCTGGTGGCCGGCCACGTGGAGATGCTCGCCGCGGATCCCGCACACGTCACGGCGGTCGAGTGGGTCGACATCTTCGCGGGCTTCGACCAGCGCCGGTGCGTGGAGTTCCTGCACTTCGGGGCCACCGCCAACACCTTCACGACCCGCACCGTCATGGAGGAGCTGGGGACTTTCGACGCCTCGCTGGAGTCGGGCGCCGACCTGGAGTGGGGGCAGCGGGCATGGCGGGCCGGCTGGACCGTCGTCTACTGCCCTGACGCGATCGTCACCCACCCCACTCGCACGAGCTGGCCCGCGCTCTCGGCAAGGACGAGTCGCGTTGCGCGCGGCCAGCACACCCTGGCCGTCCGCCACGGGATCGGCCGGGCCGGGCTCCGGTTCGTCCTCGGCAGGCTTCTCCGCCTGCCCGTTCGCACGGCCGTCCACCTCGCGAGAGACCCGCGCATCCACGGCACCAGCCGTCAAGTGAAGGTGGCGCTCGGCCTGCTGAGAATCCACCTCGTCACCTGGTGGACTCGTTTGACGCTGGCCCTCCCACCACCGCTGGCTCAAGGCTCAAGGCAAGCCGATCGAGGGAGATGAGGCTCCCACACCGGAAACGAGGCTCTTCAGGTAGCGGCCGACCTCCTGGTTCCGGACCCCGGACTCCGGACCCCAGCCTCCGACCCCGGCGGGACACCGGCTGCAAGCTGTCATCGACCCTGGCCGTCGGCTAGCGGCGGACGCGGGCGAAGGCCTCCTCGGCGCGGAAAGAGGAGCGGACGAAGGGGCCGGCGATGACCTCCAGCCCGATGGTCTGGCCGAAGATCTCGAGCGCGGCGAACTCCTCCGGGGTCCAGTAGGAGACGACCGGCGCCTGGTCGCGGGTGGGCCGGAGGTACTGGCCGACGGTGACGACCCGGCAGCCCACCCCGCGCAGGTCGCGCAGGGTCTCCTCGACCTCCTCGCGCGTCTCGCCGAGCCCCACCAGCAGGCCGGACTTCGTGACCAGGCCGGCACCCGTGCCTGCCACGTGGGCGAGGACCTCCAGCGCCCAGGCGTAGCGGCCGGCGGAGCGGAACGCCGGGTAGAGCCGGCGCACGGTCTCGATGTTGTGGTTGTAAACGTCGGGCCCGGACGCGACCACGACGTCCACCGCCGCCAGGTCGCCGCGGAAGTCGGGGGTCAGGACCTCGATGGCCGGGCGCGGGTCCAACGCCCGGAGAGCCTGCACGGTGGCGGCGAAGTGGGCCGCACCGCCGTCGGGCAGGTCGTCCCGGTCCACCGAGGTGACAACCACGTGCATCAGGCCCAGCTCCCGGGCCGCCTCGGCGAGCTGCCTGGGCTCGTCGGGGTCGAGGAGTCCCGGACGCCCGTGCGCGACGGCGCAGTACCGGCACGCCCGGGTGCAGGTCTCCCCCATGATCAGAAAGGTCGCGGTGCCACGCCCGAAGCAGTCCGAGCGGTTCGGACAGCGTGCCTCGTCACAGACGGTGTGCAGCTTGCCCTGGGCCATCAGGCGGCGCATCTCGTGCAGGCCGCCGATCTGCAGCTTGCGGGCGCGAATCCACTCGGGAAGCGAGGCGCCGCTCATTCCCTGACGACGAACGGCTTGTCGAACCCGGCCTCCTGGAGCCGCGCCACGACGCGCCCGGCGCTCTCCAGGTCCGGGAACGTGCCCAGACGGACCTTGAACAGCCCGGCGGGGGTCACGGTCACCCGCACCTGCTCGGGCCGGAACCCGTGCGCCACGACCCGCTGCTTGACGCCGTCCGCCAGATCCGGCCGGGACACCGCCGCCACCTGGACCCACAGCCCGCCACCAGGCTCAACGGCCGGCAGCGTGGGCTCGACCCGGGCCGTAGGCGGCGGGGCCGCGGTCGGAGACGGTACGACCGACGGAGGAACCAGCACCGGCGTGGGTGCGGGCTGCTCCACAGGCAGAGGTGTGGCCATGACCGGGGTCTCGGCCGGAGCCGGCGTCGGAGCCTGCGGCGGGGACGTGGGCGGCGGTGCAGTCGGAAGCGCGGTCGCGACGAGGGGCACGCTATCGACCGCTGGCGGCTCCAGCAGCCGCACGGCCACGCCGAGGCCGAACGCCGTGAACACCAGGATGACCACGCCGGCCACCAGCGCCGCCATCTGGCGGCCGGTGATGATCACCTCGTAGTAGCGGTCGGACATTGCGCCGTCAGCTCCGCCCTACTTCGCAGGCTCCTGATCGCCCCACCGCTTCGCCATGTTCATGAACTGGCTGATGGTGTCGATGGGCAGCGGGAAGATGATCGTCGAGTTCTTCTCGGCGGCGATCTCGGTGAGGGTCTGCAGGTAGCGGAGCTGCAGGGTGGCCGGCTCCTTCTGCATCACGCCCGCTGCCTCGGAGAGGCGCTGGGCGGCCTGGAACTCGCCCTCGGCGTGAATGATCTTGGCCCGCTTCTCGCGCTCGGCCTCGGCCTGGCGGGCCATGGCGCGCTGCATCGACTCCGGCAGGTCCACCTGCTTGACCTCGACGAGCGCGACCTTCACGCCCCACGGGTCGGTGTGGCGGTCGATGACCTCCTGGAGGCGCTGGTTGAGCTTCTCCCGCTCGGCCAGCAGGTCGTCGAGCACGACCTCGCCGAGCATCGAGCGCAGGGTGGTCTGGGAGAGCTGGGAGGTGGCGTACATGTAGTTCTCCACCTCGATGATCGCCCTCACGGGGTACATGACGCGGAAGTAGACGACCGCGTTGACCTTCACCGACACGTTGTCGCGCGTGATGACGTCCTGGGGCGGCACGTCGAGCACGACGGTGCGCAGGGAGATCTTGACCATGCGGTCGATCGGCCAGAACACGAAGACGAAGCCGGGGCCCTTGGGCTCACCGAGCACGCGCCCGAGCCGGAAGATCACGCCCCTCTCGTACTCGTTGAGAATGTTGATCCACTTGACGACCAGGATCAGTCCGATAAACACGGCAACGATGACGCCAAAGTTGATCTGCGGTGCCATTCCGACCTCCTAGGCCGAGGGCGGGGCCGAACCATTCGGCGTCCCCTCGGCAGGCTCGACAACCATCCCCGCCAGACTATGACCAGCCACAACGCCACGAAACCCAGAACAAGGCGCGTGGTCAACAGCGCAAAGGGCGGAATCACTTCCAGCACCACTTTGCTAAC
>JALOLB010000319.1 GCA_025456225.1 Thermoanaerobaculaceae bacterium | reverse complement strand
TGGAGACCGGAAGAATGGCCAGGGAAAGGCATCGGCTGCGTCGCAGACCCATAACCCCACCCCGGGAAAGCTTCTTGAGCAACGTCCTGGGCGACTTCCTCGATCCCATCGACTCGCTGTTCGCCATTCTCTACAGCGTTCTCTTCGCGCTCGTCTTCACGCTGTCCTACGAGGTCCTCATCTATCGCGGCGGCGCCGAGTCGGGCTTCTCGAGGGGATACGGCCAGGGGCTGGCCCTCGTCACCCTGGCGGCGGTCACGGGCTGGGGCATCATCGAAGGCGGCGCGCATCTCCTGGGGTCGGTCCTGGCGCGCAGTGAGCGCCATCGGCTCCTGCGGGCCGTTCAGGCGAGCAGCAGCGAAGAAGAGGCCGCTTCCACCGTGGCCTACGAGCTGGACTTCATCCTCGAGCCGATCACCAGCGACGAGCAGCGAAGGGCCCTCTATCGCGACATGCTCGCCTACCTGCGCCAGGCCGAGCCCAAGGCGGTCGGCTTCCAGCGCGCGGATGCGGTGGGCGCGCTGGCCGTCGTGCTGCTGTACGTCGTGGCCGTGCTGCCGTCCCTGCTGCCGCTCGTCCTGGTGCGCGACGACTTCGCGCTGGCCATCCGCATCTCCAACGTCGTGTCCCTTCTCGTCGTCTTCGCGACGGGCTACACCTGGGGAACTCACACCGACACCAACCCCTGGAAGACCGGCCTGCTGCTGGCCTCTGTTTGCCTGGCCATGGTCGTGGTCGCCATGCTCCTGGGAGGCTAGCCACGCTCCACGGGGGCTTTGTGCCCCGGGAGAATCGGCTACCATTGTTGCCACTTCAAAGGAACGTGAACATGCGCTTGACGTCTGCCCTCGTGGTCTGCGCCCTCGCCACCGTCTCCCTGGTCCCCACCGCCGTCGTCCGGGGGCAGGAGCCTGAAGCCGGGCCGCCGGGCGAGTGGGTCTTCGGAACGACGTTCGGGGCGGGCGCGGCGGGCGGCGCCTACGGCGAGTTCCTGGAGAAGCCGATCAACTTCGACATCAACATCTCGAGGGGCACGGGGGCGTGGCGGTTCGGCGGCGGCTTCCAGTTCGGGTCCATGGTCATGAAGCCGCCCTACGAGGACCAGAAGGACTTCGCTCGGTTCGACACCTACTTCTTCGCCCGGAGGCTCTTCAACCACGGCGCCGGGGTCCGCCCCTACCTGGAGGGCCGCGTGGGCCTCGCCCGCATGCACGCGCGGGGCGAGCTGTTCTACTTCGACGAGCCCGCGAACCTCGATCCGGGCGCCAGCCCGACGCCCTTCGCCAACGGCGTGAGCTTCACCCTTCGCCCCGGCGTCGAGCTGCGGCTCACCGACACGATCGCCGTGGACCTCTCGGCCTGGTGGACGGGCTACAAGACCAGCGCCTACGACCTGCGTCCGGAGCTGAACGGCCCGCCCGACCCCCCGTTGAGCGCCGACGACACGGCGAGCTCGGGCTACGAGTATGGGCTGAGGGCGGGCATCATCTGGAGACCCCTCGCCCGAGGCGTCCCGCCCCTGCCGGAGCCGAGGGTGGATCCCTCCACGGGAACCCTCGCGCCTCTTCCCCCTCCGGACGGCCGGAGGGATGCCTGGGGCGTGCCCCGCAGCTGGGGATGGGCCACCGCCCAGATGCTGGGCATCAACCTGACCGCCTCGATGATCAACGAGTACGTCCGCAACCAGAACTTCACGCAGATCAGCCCGCGCAGCTGGCGGGACAACCTCGACACGGGATACACCTGGGACGACAACACGTTCCGGGGCAACCAGCTCATCCACCCCTGGAACGGTGCCGCCTACTTCAACGCCGCCCGGACCAACGGCATCGGCTTCTGGGGCTCCGCGGTCATGTCGGTCGTCGGGTCCTACGTGTGGGAGTGCTGCGGCGAGACCCACCCCAAGTCGTGGAACGACATGGTCAGCACCGGCCTCGGGGGGATCGCGAGAGGCGAGTGGGCGTACCGCCTGGGCAACGCCATTCTCGACAACACCAAGAAGGAAGGACGGGTCTGGCGGGAGATCGCGGCCTTCCCCGTGAACCCGGTGGGCCAGTTCAACCGGATGGTCTCCGGGAGGGCCACGAAGGTCCAGGGAAACCCCGAGGACCCCTACGACTGGCGGCCGCCCAGCCTCGGGTTGCAGGTCATGGCGGGGGCCCGGGTGATCGGCGAGGGCGACTCCCTCTCGGAGAACACCAAGGGCTACGGCTTCGCCGCCGGCGACGTCCAGTACGGGAGCCCGTTCTCCAACACGCGCCGCCGGCCCTTCGACCGCTTCGACACCACCTGGCAGCTCAACATCGGGGACTCGACCCCGGTCGGCGAGCTGACGATCCGGGGCGACCTGGCGTCCTGGCCCCTGGGCGACAACAAGGAGGCCCCGACGCACGTCGTGGCCCTCATCCAGGACTTCGACTACATCGACAACGAGGCCTACCAGTTCGGCGGGCAGAGCTTCGGCGCGGCTCTCTTCTCGGGCTACGGCATGCTCAAGAAGACGCGCCTCGTCACCCGCCTCGTCGCCTACGGGACGGCCGGCGCCGCCGTCAACGCGGACTACTCGTTCCTCGCCGAGGTGGCCAACCGGGAGCGGTACCGCGAGTACGACTACGGCGCCG
Organism: Thermoanaerobaculaceae bacterium; assembly: GCA_025456225.1. Classification (GTDB taxonomy): domain Bacteria; phylum Acidobacteriota; class Thermoanaerobaculia; order Thermoanaerobaculales; family Thermoanaerobaculaceae; genus JAAYVZ01. Next base: position 1,378 of record JALOLB010000319.1, on the reverse strand, counting down.
GCTTCGGCCTGGGCGCCGAGGCGGTCCTCTCTCGCAAGGGTCGCCCGCTCCTCGACGTCCGCTACCGCTACTCCTACATCGACGTGAAGAACGGCTCGCTGTGGAACCCGGACCTGAACGACGGCGGCGAGCTCTACGGCTCGGATGCGACCCACCAGGTGCACCGCTTCCGGGCGCGGCTCACCGTGCCCGTCACGCGGGAGCTCGGCATCGGCGCCGAGTGGAACCTCTTCTACCGGGACAGCAAGTACTCCCTCGAGGCGCTGCAGGACCGGACCCAGCGAAACCCCGAGGCGCGGCTGTTCCTGACCTGGGACTGGGACCTGGGCCACACCCGGGTGAGGCTCCCGCCACCCGCGGCAGAGTAGACCGGGGGCTGCTCAGTCGGCCGGCGGCCGGGGACCCGCCTTCGCCGCCCCCTTGAGCGGGCGCAGCGAGACCTGGCCCTTGCGGAAGAGGTCGATCGCGTCGCCGAGGATGCGGGTCGCCTCCTGCGGGGCGTGGAAGCCGTTCGAGTTCTCCGATTCGACGAAGTCCACGAAGAACTGGCCGCGCCGCTGGGCCTTCCTCGCCTCGGCGAGGTCCTGGTCGGTCGCCCCGGCCGCCTTCGCCGCCTCGATGTCCGCGATCAGGTCCATGAGGGCGTCCATCGCGCGGTTGCGCAGGTCCACCGTGCGCTGCTGGGTCGTCTCCGCCCGTGCGAGGAGCTCCTCCTCCGGCCACTTGTGGCAGGTCTGGCAGGCGTTGTTCACGTTGAGGAGGGGGCTGCGCACGTGGTGGTCGCTCACCTTGAGCGCCCCCACCCGGGTGTACGGCATGTGGCAGTCGGCGCAGGCGACGCCCGAGCGCGCGTGGATCCCCTGGTTCCACATCTCGAACTCGGGGTGCTGGGCCTTGAGCTGCTCGGTCCCCGTCTTGGCGTGCGTCCAGTCCTTGAAGCCGATCTCGTCGTAGTAGTCGGCGATCGCGTCGACCTTCAGCCCCTTGTGCCAGGGGTAGGTGAGCCGCTTCTCCGCGCCCTTGAAGTAGTACTCGACGTGGCACTGCCCGCACACGTAGCTGCGCATCTCCTGGCGGGTCGCCTGGGTGTTGACGTCGTAGTCGGGGATGCCCTGGCTCGCCTTCAGCGCCTTGATGCCCTCGAGGAAACCGGGCCGGGTGATCCGCAGCGCCATGGTCAGCGGGTCGTGGCAGTCGATGCAGGCGATCGGGTGGTTGAAGCTCTTCCGCGCCTCGGTGTAGGGCATCTGGTTGAAGTGCTCGAAGCCCTTGACGAGGTCCCCGCCGCCCGCCTTCTTGTAGGGCACGTAGACGGTCGCGTGGCAGTGGATGCACGTCCCGGGCTGCTTGAACTCCTGGACGCGCTCGGTGAAGGTCT
>JALOLB010000318.1 GCA_025456225.1 Thermoanaerobaculaceae bacterium | reverse complement strand
TGCTGTTCAACCTCGGCTCCATGTACATGCTCCTGGGCAACATGACCGCCGCCGAGGAGAACCTTCGGCGCGCCACGGCCAGCGGCGGCCCGGTCGATGCCTTCCTCCTGCTGGCCCAGGTGGAAGAGCGCCTCGGGCGGCTCGAGCTGGCGGAGAAGGCCTACCTGGAAGCGACCGGGCGGGCGCCCGATCGCGCCGACGTCGCCATGGGCCTGGCCAGATTCTACGAGGGACAGGGGCGCCAGAAGGAAGCCGAGGAGCTCTACAAGCAGATCCTCACGCGCAGCCCGAGCTCGGCAGAGGCTCAGGAGATCCGGGCGAGGCAGGGGAAGTAGCGTGCCGTTCCAGTACCTTCTCACGAACCTCCTGGTGGACGTGGCAGGAGCGCACGGCGCCATCTTCCTGGACTGGGAAGGTGAGGCCGTGGAGTACGTGACCCGCCAGGCGACACCCTACGAGCTCAAGCTGGAGGGCGCCTACCAGGGCATCTTCCTGCGCCGCCTCGACAAGCTCACCGAGCAGCTCGGCAACGGCGCGGTGCTCTCCCTCACCCTGAGCGGACGGCACCTCAAGGTCATGGGCCGGATGCTCAAGAGCGGCTACTACCTGCTTCTCCTCATGGACCCCGGCACGCCGCTCTCGCTGGCCGGCCGCGCCATGAACCGCACCGCCGACGCGCTGAACAGGGAAATCGTCTAACCCCCCGCCCCCCACCCAGGCCTCGGGTTCTCCGCCCACCCACCCACCCGGCCTCAGGCCTCAGGCCTCAGGGAAGACAGGCCTCAGGTCTTCCGTCCACCCATCCACACGGCCTCAGGCCTCAGGCAAGACAGGCCTCAGGTTCTCCACCCACCCATCCACACGGCCTCAGGCCTCAGGGAAGACAGGCCTCAGGTCTTCCGTCCACCCATCCACACGGCCTCAGGCCTCAGGGAAGACAGGCCTCAGGTCTTCCGTCCACCCATCCACTCGGCCTCAGGCCTGAGGCCTGAGGCCTGAGGCCTGAGGCCTGAGGCCTGAGGCCTGAGGTCTGAGGTCTGAGGCCTGAGGTCTGAGGTCTGAGGCCTGGGTGGGCGGGTGGGGGGCAGACGAGGTACACTTCACAGTTGCCGCCGGGCAGGTCAGTGTCCCTCGCGGGAGGCGCGGGCGGGGTCGCGGTGAGGCTGGCGGAGGAGGGCTCGTGACGATTCTGGATCGACTGCGGCGTGGTCTGGGGGCCACCCGCTCCCTGCTGGCCGAGCGAATGGGCGCTGCCCAGTGGAAGGTCTCGTCGGCAGCGCTCGAGGAGGTTCTTCTCGCGGCCGATGTCGGTGTCGAGGCGGCGGAGGCGCTTGCAGGTGAGTTCGAGCGCGCCCGAAGTCGGGGCGAGGTGGCGACTGGTCAGGAGCTCGAGTTTCTGCGTGGCTTCGTGCGGCGGCAGCTCGCGGCGGCGAACCGGCCGGTGAGTCGGGGAAACCCGCATGTGACCCTGGTCGTAGGCGTGAACGGCACCGGCAAGACGACGACCGCAGCCAAGCTGGCGGCAGCCGTGCAGGCCAGGGGCGGAGTCCCGTTGCTGGTTGCGGCCGACACCTTCCGCGCTGCGGCGGTGGAGCAGCTCCAGACCTGGGGAGGGCGGCTCGGCGTGCCGGTGATCTCCCACCGTCCAGGCGCCGACCCTGGCGCCGTGGTCTTCGACGCCCTGCAGGCCGCGACCTCGCGAGGGGCCACCGATGTCTTCGTCGACACCGCCGGGCGGCTCCACACCAAGCACAACCTGATGGCGGAGCTGGACAAGGTCCGCCGCGTCTGCAGCCGCGCGGTGCCCGGCAGCCCTCACGAGGTGCTGCTGGTCATGGATGCATCCACGGGCATCAACGGCCTCACCCAGGCAAGGGAGTTCCGGAGTCACGGCGGCGCCACGGGAGTGGTCCTCACCAAGCTGGACGGGACGGCGAAGGGCGGCGTGGTCCTGGCGGTGGCGCGGGAGCTGGAGCTGCCCGTGCGCTGGATCGGGGTGGGTGAGGCGGCAGACGACCTCCTCCCCTTCGATCCGGAGGCCTTCACGACCGCGCTGCTGGAGGGCCTGGCGTGACCGATCAGTGGCAGCCCAGGATGGTGGAGGCCCTGGCTCAGGCGGAGCGGGGTCGCTATGGCGCGAGCCCCAACCCGATGGTGGGCGCCCTGGTGCTCGACGGCGAGGGATGCGTGGTCGGCCGCGGCGCCCACCTGCGCTGTGGCGGGCCGCATGCAGAGGTCGAGGCCCTGCAGGAGGCCGGGGCACGGGCGCGGGGCGGCACGCTGGTGGTGACCCTGGAGCCCTGCACGCATCACGGCCGCACACCTCCGTGCGTCGACGCGGTGCTGGCTGCCGGCGTGACCCGGGTTGTGGTCGGCAGTCGCGATCCCAACCCGGTGGTCGATGGCAAGGGTATCGCGACTCTCCGGGCGGCCGGCGTGGAGGTTGTGGAAGGCGTCGCAACCGGGGCGTGCGAGCGGCTCAACCAGCGGTTCTTCAGGTGGATGCGCACGGGTCTTCCGTTCGTCACGCTCAAGATGGCGGTGACGCTCGACGGGAAGATCGCGGCCCGCGGCGGTCGGTCCCGCTGGATCACGTCGGAAGCCTCCCGCCGGGCCGGCTACGCGCTGCGCGAGGAGTTCGACGCCATGCTGGTCGGCATTGGCACGGTGCTGGCGGACGATCCCCGCCTGCGGCGCCACCTCGGGCTCAACCCGAACCCCCACCTGGCGAGAGTGGTCCTGGACAGCGAGCTCCGCCTGTCGCCCACGAGCCAGCTCCTGGCCCAGGATCCCGGCGATGTCATCGTGTTCTGCCGCGCGCCGGCGCGGCCGGACCGCGGGCGGGAGCTGGAACGGATCGGTGTCACGGTGGTCGAGGTGGGGCCCGACGAGCGGGACCGGTGCAACCTCCGTCCGGTGTTGCGGTGGCTCGGTTCGCACGGTGTCAGCTCGCTGCTGGTGGAAGGCGGCGGAGAGGTGCACTGGTCGTTCCTGAGCGAAGGGCTCGCCCATCAGGTGCACGCCTTCGTGGCGCCGCTGCTGCTCGGAGGCCGGGAGGCCACACCGGCCGTGGGCGGCCTCGGCTTCTCCTCCCCGCAGGAAGGTGTGCGGCTCGATCTGGAGGAGGTGCGGCGTCTCGGTGAGGACCTCGAGATCATCGCCGGAGTCCGTGGTGTTTAGCGGCCTGGTCGCGGCGACCGGCGAGGTGCGCGGGGCGCGCCCGGCCGGTGGCGGCCACCGGCTGGAGGTCCGTTGCACGCTGGCTGGAGAGCCGCTGGAGCCGGGCGAGAGCATTGCCGTTCAGGGGACCTGTCTGTCGATCAGTGCGTGTCTCGAGGACGGATTCGTGGCCGACGTGTCGCCCGAGACCCTGGCAAGGACCACCCTCCGGTCACTGCGCCCGGGGCGGCGGGTCAACCTCGAGCGCTCCCTGCGGCTGGGCGACCGGCTCGGGGGGCATCTCGTGAGCGGTCACGTGGATACAACCGTCGCCGTGCTGTCCGTGCACCCGCAGCAGGCATTCCGCACCCTGCGCCTGGCGCTGCCGACGGCGCTGGCGCCCGAGGTGGCGGAGAAGGGGTCGGTGGCCGTCGATGGGGTCTCGCTGACGGTGGCGGCGCTGGGCACGGGCTGGTTCGACGTGACCGTGATTCCCGTCACCCTGGCGGCCACGACGCTCGGTGAGCGCCGCGCCGGGGACGCCGTCAACCTGGAGACCGACCTGCTCGCCAAGTACGTTCGCAGGGCTGTGGAGGGTCGAGGCCCGAGCCTGGCCACGTTGCTGGCAGAAGGTACGTGGGATGCAGAGGGTTGAGCCCGCCTATCCGGACCTGCTGCCGGTGACCCACCGGTTGGGTCTGCCTCCGGCCGCCCCGGGGAACCCGTGTCTGGACCCGGTGGACATGCGTCTGCGGTATGAGGACGCTGCACCGCAGGGGTCACCGGCGGATCGCTCGATGCCCCGTCGGCCGGTCGTCTTCCTCGCGCACTCGCCAACGGTGAGGCGGGAGGGTGAGCGTCTCGAGAAGCTGCTGGACGCTGGCTGTGGCGCCGTGTTGATGCTGGATGACGGGCTGGAGCCCCGGGAGGTCCCGGATTTCGCCGTGCCCGGGCGGGTCGTCGTCGTCGCTCCCTGGTTTCCGGAGCTCTGGGGTGGGCACGGACTCGGAAGCCTCGGTCCCTGGAAGGCCCGAGGGTGTGCCGCAGGTGTGCTGCTCGCGCTCGCACCCTGCCCGGCTCCCCAGCGCCGCGTCGAGGAAGCGGTTGCGGAGGCGAGCCGATGCGGTGCCGAGTTCCTCGTCGCCGCGCCGCTGTGCCTTCCCGCAGAGGAGAGGCACCGCGCCTACGACCGCCACGCCGGCGAGGAAGGCGACGGCGAGATGGAGAACCTCCTGTTCCACTCCGACCTGACCCGTCTGTGCCTGACCCTCGAGCAGGCGGCCAGTCGCGCCGCGCAGAGGTTTGGGCTCGCCGAGGGGCTGCCCGGGCCAGGCACCAGCCTGGTGACGGCCGAGACGACCTGGGCCGCCGGCCAGCTCCTGCTGTGGGCGCGGCGTCTGGACTCCCTCGACGCGATGGGCTCCCCGGGCTGGCAGCTCCGGCGCGCCGCGCGCGCCCTGCTGGCGTCGCGGCTCCTTCCGGGCACGCTGGTCCGTGAGGACAACCTGCGGGTCGTGCCCGGGTTCAACCCCTGGGTCGAGGCGTTCGCTCGCGGTGCATGGGGTGCCGGGGGGCCGCCGTTCGACGAGGTCCAGGCACGCTGGCTCGACGCCTGACCGAGGCCGGCCGGTTTCCTGCGCCAGGAGCGACGCCGTGTTGCCCTCATTCCGGGGCCGACTTCTCTACAGTTAGTTCCAGTCCGACCCAGCAGGCCTCAGGCCTCAGACCTCAGACCTCAGGTACTGCTTGACGGGCCTTGGGGGGGTGGGGGAGCTGAGGCCTGAGGCCGGGTGGCTGGGAGGCTGGAAGGCCTGAGGCCTGGGT
>JALOLB010000317.1 GCA_025456225.1 Thermoanaerobaculaceae bacterium | reverse complement strand
GGCCAGGAGCGCCGGCGTGATGCGGAACGCGAACGCCAGGTGCGAGAACGTCTGCCAGTTCATCGTCCCGGTGGTGAGGCCGTTGAGGGGCAGCACCACCAGGCAGCCGAGGATCCCGCCCAACAGGGAGATCAGCAGCGACTCGAAGACGAACGACACGATGACGCTGCCGGACCCGAAGCCGAGGGCGCGCATCGAGGCGATCTCCCGCGCCCGCTCGGCCACCGCCGAGTACATGGTGTTGAGGGCGCCGAACACCGCGCCGATCGCCATGATCAGTGCGACGAGGGAGCCCAGTACGGTGATCATGCGGGTGAGGGCCTGGGACTGCTTCTCGTAGTAGGCGAGCTCGCGCTCGGCCTCCACCTGCAGGCGCGGGTCGGTGGACAGGGCGTCCTTGAACTGGGTGAAGGCGGACGGCGACGTGAGGTGCACGGTCATCGACTGGAAGATGTTCTGCGGCCGCTTGTAGGTCTCGTTGAGCACGTTCGCGTCGCACCACACCTCGGAGTCGAACGCCGAGCCGCCGGCGTCGAAGTGCCCCACCACCGTCCAGGTGCCGCCCCCGAACCGGAGGGTCTGCCCGAGACCGAAGCCGGCGTAGGTGGACGCCGCGTTCTTGCCCACCACCAGCTCGGTCAGGCCAGGCTGGAAGAGGCGCCCCTGCGTCATCCGCACCGACTCGCGCACCTGCAGGACCTTCGGGGAGACGCCCCGCACCTGCACGTTGGCATCGGTGCCGGTCGCGGCGAGCGGGAATGCCGCGACCACCACCACCTCGGGGCTGGTGAGCGGCCCTTCGCCGTTGCGCGCGACCCCGACCGCGTCCTCCACGAGCTTGACCTGGTCGAGGCTCAGGGCGCTGTACATCTCGGTGGAGGCTCCGGAGCGCAGGACGATGGCGTTGGACGGCGAGCCCGAAGCCACCAGGGTCGCCCGGAACCCCTGGGCGAGCGCCAGCATGGCGACGAAGACGCCAACCGTGCCGGCGATGCCCAGCACGGCCACCACGGCGGAGTGCCAGCGCTGCCGCACGGAGCGCAGGTTGTAGATGAACGGGATCGCCATGCTCACACCCTCCGCAGCGCGTCGACCACCCGCAGCCGCATCGCCGACCACGCCGGCACGAGGCCGGCGGCGAGACCCACCAGCACGGTCAGGACGACCCCCAGCACCAGAGAGCTGGTCGGCAGGTAGAAGGTCATGCCCGGCATCGCCTGGGACAGGCCCGGTGCGATGCCCACGGCCGCCAGCACGCCCAGCAGGCCACCCTGGAGCGCGATCAGCAGCGACTCCGCCAGCACCAGGCCGAGCACGAAGCGGTCGGAGTACCCGACGGTCTTGAGCACCGCCAGCTCCGCGGTGCGCTCCCGCACCGAGGTGGCCATGGTGTTGCCCGTCACCAGCAGCAGCGTGAAGAACACCACGCCGCCGATCGTGAGGAGCAGGAGCTCGATGTTCCCCATCTGCTTCACGAAGGCGGCCGCGAAGGCTCTCTCTGGCTCGGTCTTGGTCTCGTTGGAGGAGTTGGCGAAGCGCGCGTCGATGGCCTTGCCCACGGCCCCCGCCTGGTCGGGGTTGCCGACTCGCACGGTGTACCACCCGACCAGCCCCTTGAAGAAGTCGGGGCCGTTCTCCTCGAGGTACTTCTTGTGGAACCAGAACTGGGTCTCGTCGTCCCCCTGGCGCGTCCCGGTGTAGATGGCGCGCACGTTGAACTCCCACATCCCCTGGAAGATCGTGCCCTTGATCGGGATCCGGTCACCCGGCTTGAAGCCGTAGCGCCTGGCCGTTGCCGCCCCCACCACACACCCCTGCAGGTCGCCCTCGAAGGCCTTCCACTGCCCGTCGGAGATCGCGAACTCGGGGAACATCCGGCGGTAGCTCTCGGTCTCGATGGCGAACTGCGGGAAGAAGTTGCGCTCGTCCTGGTAGACGCCGCCGAACCACGAGGCGTGCGTCACCTCCTTGACGCCCGGGAGCTGCAGCAGTCGCTCCCGGTACGACAGCGGCAGCGGCTGGATGAGCGAGACCCGGTTGATGACGACGAGCCGGTCGGCGCCCGCCACCTCGATCCCCTGGTAGAACGCCGCGTGGACGGCCGCCAGCACGCCGAAGAGCATCAGGGCGATCAGGAACGAACCGATCGTGAGGGTGGTCCGGATCTTCTTGCGCTTGAGGTTGGCCCAGAGCAGGGCGAAGTACTTCATGGCATCACCCTCACGCCGCCTCGATGAGGACGCCCTTGTCGAGGTGCAGCACGGCGTGGGCCCGCTCCGCGGCCCGCGGGTCGTGGGTGACCATGAGCACCGTCTTGTTGTGCTCGTTCACCAGCCGGTCGATGAGCTCCATGATCTCGTCGGCGCTGCGCCGGTCGAGGTCGCCGGTCGGCTCGTCGGCGAGCAGGAACGTCGGGTCGGCGACGATGGCGCGGGCGATGGCGACGCGCTGCTCCTGGCCGCCCGAGAGCTGGCGCGGGTAGTGCTGCATGCGGTCAGCGAGGCCCACGAGCTCGAGCACCGTCTCGACGTGCCGCCTGCGCTCGGCCCTGGAGAGCTTCGTCAGCAGCAGCGGCAGCTCCACGTTCTGGAACGCGGTGAGCACCGGGATGAGGTTGTACATCTGAAAGATGAACCCCACGTGGCGCGCCCGCCAGGCGGTCAGCTTCTGCGCCGACAACGCCGAGATCTCGTCACCCGCCACCGTGATCGTGCCGGCGCTCGGCACGTCGAGCCCACCCAGCAGGTTGAGCAGCGTGGTCTTGCCGGACCCGGAGGGCCCCATGAACGCCACGAAGTCCCCGGCCTCGACGTCCAGGTTGAGGCCCTGCAGGACGTGGATCTCCTCGCTGCCGCGCTGATACCGCTTGTCCAGCTTCCGCACCTGGATCAGGCTGCCGTTGCTCGTTCCGTCGACTCGAACCATGCCAACCTCCCTTCCACCCAGGGGACGGGGAACAGGGGACAGGGGACAGGCCGCCCGCCCTTGTCGTATGCTGTCCCCTGTCCCCTGTCCCCTGTCCCCTACTGCTTCACACGAACGCGCTGGCCGTCCTTCAGGTCCGGTGGGCCCTGGACGACGAGCATGTCGCCCACGGCCACGCCGGCCAGCACCTCGACGTCGTCCGTCTGCTCCGCGCCCAGGCGGACGGCTCGCCGCTCCAGCGTGCCGCCCCGGACCAGGAGCACCACCTGTGTCCCGCCGTCCGTGCGGACCGCCGAGCGCGGGATCACCGCCGCCGCGGACGGCACGTCCCCCGGCTTGTCCTCGGCGAGGAACGCCACCTTGACACCCATGTCGGGCAGGATCCTCGGGTCGAGGGCGTCGAAGCTGATCCGCACCTTCACGGTCGCCTTCTGCCGGTCGGCGGTGGGGATCACCGTCCGCACCCTGGCCGGGATGCGCCACTCCGGGTAGGCGTCGAGGGTGGCCTCCACCTTCTGGCCGGGCTGCACGCGGGCGATGTAGGACTCGTTGACGTCCACCTCGATCTCGAGCGAGGTCATGTCGACGATCGTCGAGATCCCGGTGCGCGTGAACCCGCCGCCGGCCGAGACCGGCGAGACCATCTCCCCCACCTCGGCATCCTTGGACACCGCCACGCCCGCGAACGGGGCCTTGACGACGCAGTTGTCGAGGTCCTGGCGGGCGATCCCGATCGCCGCCTCGGCGCTCTTGACCTGCTGACGAGCCAGCGCGATGCGCGCCTTCAGGCTCTCCGAGAGGGTGCGCGCCGCATCGAGCGCCTGCACCGACGAGACGCCGTCCTTCTCGAGGTCCCTCTGCCGCCCGAGCTCCCGCTCGGCGTTGGCGAGGTTCACCTCCAGGTCGGCAATGGCCGCCTGCCAGCACCTGGCCCTCGGCCACGACCATCCCCTCGTCGACCAGCACCTCCTGCACCCGGCCCGTGATCTTGGCGGAGACCGTCGCGCGGCGCCGCGGCGTCACGTACCCCGAGGCGTTGAGCAGCGCCGCGGACCGCCCGCCGGCACTGCGCGCCGCCGCCACCACCACCTCGACCGGCCGGTTGCCGAGCGCCAGGAACGCGCCCACGGCCACCACCGCGAGGGGGAGGACCACCCAGGGCCAGCGCCGCCGGCGCGACCCGTTGTCGCTCCGCTTGCTGTCGTCGATCCGCAAGGCGCCAAGGTCCGGGCGCCCACCCTTGCCGTCCACTGCCATCCCGTCCTCCGTCCCCCCAGACAACCCGCTGGCGGTCGTCTACGTTCCGCCGGCCGGCTAGTTTCACCGCAATCGGCCCGCAGGGCAAGCCGCCGCCATGGCCGCTGCCACCCGATCGTGCGACCTCCGCGTGAAGACCGGGTGACGGTCGGCCCCCTGATCGGCGCTGGCATCATTCGGTCCGATCTTGCCTGTACGCAAAAATTGTCTTGACAAAATTCGGCTAGAGGCAACTCTCGCCGCACGGAGATCGCTCGCTACCTCGAGCTGGCCACATGCTCAAGCTCTGCCACCTGCTCGAGGACCGCGACGGCTGGAAGGCCGAGCTCTGGTACCTGCGGGACCGCCAGGGGCACGAGGTGGGCTTCCTCGTCACCGTGGACAGACGCCCCTGGTTCGCTGTCGAGGCGAAGCTGTCCGAGACGCGCATCGACCAGTCGCTGCGATACTTCCGCGACCGACTCGGCATCCCCTGGGCGTATCAGGTCGTCCAGAGCGGGACCAGGGACTTCGTTCAGGACGGCATCCGCTGCCT
>JALOLB010000316.1 GCA_025456225.1 Thermoanaerobaculaceae bacterium | reverse complement strand
GACCGATCTACCAGGACGAGCTGTCCAATATCTACGACGCCACCTGCATGGCCGAGACGGGAGCCGACCGCTGGGGCACCCGGCATCCGCTGCTCCTGCGCGCCTTCGGGGACCTCGACTACCGGCCCCCGCTGCAGGCCTGGCTGACGATCATCCCGATGAAGATCGGAGGGTTCTCGGTCGGGCTGGGGCGGGCCGTGTCGGGAGTGCTCGGCACCCTCACGGTGCTGCTGGTGGTGGTCGTGGCCAGGCCGTTGCTGGGGCCGGGCGGAGCCCTGCTTGCAGGTCTGCTGGTGACGCTCTCGCCCTGGCACCTGCTGTTCTCGCGCATGGCCCACGAAGGCACGGCGCTGCCGCCGTTCTGTGTGGCGCTCGCGCTGTGGCTGTGGCAGCGCGCCAGGGCACGCCGCTACCGATCGGGCGCGATGCTGGCGCTGGGGCTCGCCCTGGGGATGGCCACCAGTGCCTATCAGGCGAGCCGGCTGGTGGCCGTGCTGATGGGCTGCCTGGTCGTCGGGGAGCTGGCATCCGGGGTGTGGCGCCGGCCGACCCGCTGGCGGCGCCTCGCGCCGGGCTTCCTGGCCCTGGCGGGCGGCGCCGTTCTCGCCGCGCTGCCGCAGCTCTGGGCAGCCTGGACCCAGAGCGAGCACTTCTTCGCCCGGGCGCGGGATCGCTTCATCACCACCTCCGGACCTGTGGATCTCGGGACCCAGGTGGTCCGCAGCCTTGGGGCCAACCTATCGCCGCGATTCCTCTTCCTGTCCTCGGGGACCTTCAACTACCTGTCCGTGGGGAGGGCGCTTCCGGTGGAGGCGCCGTTCTTCTACCTCGGGATCGCGGTCGGGTGGTGGTGCCTGCCCGGCTGTCGGCGAGGGCGGCTTGCGAAGGTGCTGGCGGTGCTGGTCATCTGCGTGCTGCCCGCGGCCCTGACCGAGGCCGAGCCGCAGGCCCTGCGCGCCTCGGGGGCGTCGGCGCTTCTGGGGCTCTTCAGTTGTCTTGGCCTGCTGGCGGCGACTGGACTGGCCTGGGCCGCGACCGGGGCGGCGCCGGTGCCCGACCATCCGCGCGCCCTGCGGCGATGGCGGTGTGCCGGGAGGGGAGTTCTGGCCGGAGCGGCGGTCGCCGTGACCGCGTGTGCCACGGCGCTGATCGTCGCCTACTGGCACTCCGACCGGCTGCGAAGTGAGTGGCACCAGCCGATCCTGGTCAGGATGGGACAGTGGCTGGGTCAGCACGGGGGCGCCTGGGAGCGCGTCATCGTCGATCCAGCCGGGATCCAGCCCTATCTCTACGTGGCGGCCTTCAGCGGCATGTCACCGCAGGAGTTCCAGGCCGCGCCCAAGGAGTTCTCAGGGGGTGACTGGTACGAGTTCCGCCGCCTCGGCCGGTACGAGTTCCTGGGGCTCGCCGAGACCATGGACCGGTGGAGGGAGGCGGGCTTTCCGGCGTGGCTGGTGGTGCTGCGCAACGCGGCCCCGCAGTACGGACGGGTGCTGGACGAGGTCTCGGTCGGTCACGAGCGGGTGGTGTTCGCGGTCCTGGAGCAGGTGCCTTCCCAAACGGGAGAGATCGCGCTGGACGGACTGCCGTTCGAGCCCGGGGCGTGCGAGTTCGCTCCGCCGGTGGCGAACGCCGCGTTCAACAACGGGCCTCTCGACCTGGGCGGGGTGCGCCACCTGCGAGGCATCGGCATGCACGCACCGTGCAAGGCCAGGTTCCGCCTCCCGCCCGGGTCGTGGCGACTGCGCGCGACCGCCGGTGTCGGCGACTCGGCGCGGGAGTGTGAGCTGGCGATGGTGCACCTGGCGGTCCTGGGCGACTCCGACCGCCCTCTTGCCGAGGTCGGGCCGCTGCGATCGGGAGACGACCCGTGGCAGGTGGACATCGACCTCTCGGGACAGTCGACCGTCACCCTCGACGTGGGCGATGCGGGCAACGGCCGGGACTGCGACCACGTGGTGTGGACCGACGCGAGGCTTGTTCCGATGCCGGTTCCAGGCATCTCCCGGCCGGTCGGCGGGCCACGATAGGAGCACCGGCTCCCCCCGGACGGGGCGTGGTGGTCGTCACCACCACCGGGAGCGAGGCGGACCTCCATTCCGTGGCGCGGCCAGACGCTACCGTCGTCCCGTGGCCGCGGGTCGTGGGGGACGAGGCAGGTGGATGCGCACCAGGCGGTTGGCGATGTCGGTCACGACGAGCGAGGGTGCGGACGGGTCCACGGCGATGCCGACCGGGGTTTCGAGGGGTGGCTGCAGGCTCGTGCCTGCCACGGTGTGCAGCAGCTCGCCACTCTCGCTGTAGGCCCGCACCTCCCGGGCGAGGGGCACGGTGACCCAGAGGCGGTCCCAGGGGTCCACCGCCACGTGGGGCTCGGAGTACACCTCCCGGCGCCAGCCCGGTACCGGGAACTGGCCGCGCAGGGAACCGTCGGGGCCGAAGACCTGGATGCGGCCGTTGCCGCTGTCGCACACCACCAGGCGGCCGGACCGGTCGACCGCGAGCCCCATCGGCTCGAAGAGCTCGCCCGGGGCGGCGCCGTGGGTACCCCACGCACCGAGACGCCTTCCAGAGCTGTCGAAGCGGACGATGCGGTGGTTGCCGGTGTCGGCCACGTACACGCTCCCGTCGGGAGCCACGGCGACGCCTCGCGGGCCATAGAAGTCCCCGGCCCACTCCCGTAGATACGTGCCTCCGGAGTCGAACACCTGGACACGGCCGTTCCAGGTGTCGGCCACGAAGACCGACCCGTCGGGCCCCACCGCCACGTCCGTGGGCTCCTGCATCTCTCCGGGAGCGTTGCCCTTGCGCCCCCACACCGCGACGACACCCCCGTCCGCCGCCAGCACCTGGATCCGATGGTTGGAGAAGTCGGCGACGATGGCGTTGCCGGAGCGATCGCAGGCGACCCCGCGTGGCTCCCGCAGGAGCCCCGGCGGGGCCTGGACGTCCTCGGGAACCTCGTGTCGACTCACCTCGCGGGTGGTGAAGGGGAAGCTGGCCGGGAGGCTGTCCCGCACGCCGAAGATGGTCACGGAGGGGTTCTCGTAGACCGGGACCAGGAGGTCCGACCAGGCCCGGAAGTGGTTCAGGTTGGCGCCCCGGTAGGTCTGCCGCTCGAGGCTCCCCACGAACACCAGGGCGACATGGTGGCGGGCCAGGGCGGCCGCGACCAGGGTCTGGCTCGGGGAGGTGTAGATGAGCTCGATGTCCTGCCGGCGGCGCTCGATGGCAGGCTGGCTCTGGCTGCGCTGGAAGACGTGGTACTCCCAGCCCAGCACGATGGGAAGGCCGGTGTTCATGCTGACCCGGCCGAACTCCTGATACGAGGGACCGGCCGCCTCGACGAGCACCGGCGTTCCGGGTACGGTGCGGTTCAACCAGTCAAACGCCGCCTTCTGGTCCGGGGAGGTCTCGGCCAGGTAGGCCATGCCGTCAAGGGTCCAGCGAGGCCCCGCGGTGTGCCGGTGCGTGACCGCGCCCCAGGCCCCGCTGACGGCTGCGAACACGGCCACGAGAAGACCCGCGGCGACGACGGCCTGCCACGCTCGACCCGCCCATCGACGCCGGGCGAGCACCACCTGTGCCACCCCCGCGGCCGCAACCGCAAGCAGGAGCCAGGCATCCAGGTAGAACTTGAAGATGGTGTTCATGCGGTCCCACACGAAGACGAGCTCGCAGCCGAGGACCATGCCGGTCGCCATGGTCGCCAGGGCGAAAGGCAGCCGGTAGGGCGGCGGAGCCTCCCGGAGGCCTGCCAGGAGGGCGAGCAGCAGCACGGCGGCCAGGGGTGCCACCGAGCTGGCCGGGCGAAGGTGGCCCGCGGCCAGCTCCCGGAGGTCGAGCCCGGCCAGGACCAGGGCCAGCCCGAGCCCGGTGGCCAGTCCGACCCGCCACCGCGGCGGGCGCCCGGCCAGCCGGGCGCGCCACCACTGGAGCACCGCAGCGGGCACGAGGATCGCCCACGTGAGCCCGAAGACGGTCAGGACGTCGCCGGGCAAGGCGTAGGGCCCCACCTCCCAGCCCCAGGAGCGGGGTGGGGGCCGGAAGTGCCGCCAGAACGGCTGGGTCAGCAGGAACGCGCCGCCCACCACCACCATGGTCGGCAGCACCAGGTGGGACCATGCGCCCAGCAGCCACTCCCGGAGGTGGCGGGCGTGCTCGATCTCCCCGAGCCAGGCGACCAGGGCCAGCCAGGTCACGAGCACCAGGTAGGTGGGCGTGCTCCAGCCGTTGGTGATCATGATCGCGGCCAGGGCGGCGGCGGCGAGCCCCCACAGGAGCGCCCGCACCCGCCACGCGGGTCGGGAGGGCACGAGGCCGAGGACGAGCACGGCCACGAGGGTGAGAGCCCACGGCATCGCCAGGACGTGGGCGTGGAGATCCGCGAAGACCAGGTTCCACCACGGGAACTCGTTGATGGTGTTTGGGATGACCCTGGACATGGCCCAGAAGTAGTCGAAGTCGACGCTGCGTCGTACCAACAGCTCGCGCACCGAGGAGAGGTTGCCGACCAGCATGCACAGCGCCACCGCCATCGAGCCGGCGGCCAGGCGCCCGGCCAGCAGCGTGCCGGCCGCCAGGGTCGCGGCGGCCAGGAGTGCCGCCGCCAGGCCGATGCCGAGGTTGAACATGAGCTCCGGGGCGATGGCGGCGGCCTTGCCCGCGGCCGCCACCAGGAAGTGGCCGAAGTAGGTGTAGTGGAGGGGGGAACCGGAGAACCACGGCTCGGGCGGTGGCAACGTCGTGGTGCGGTACAGGACGTTGAGGAACGAGAAGTCCATGGGCTTCTCGCCCCAGAAGATCTCGGGGTTGAGCAGCCGGAGCCCGAGGAACACGGCGAAGCAGCCCCAGATGATGGCCTCGCTCGCCACGACCTCCCGAAGGGAGGGAAGGGGACGCGTCCGTCGCCACGCGAAGACGCCGGCGAGCAGGAACACCGCCCCCACCCCCAGCACCGTGCCCCCCGTGAACGGTAGCCAGCCGGTGCTCACCACCCACCAGCACGCGAGCCCCGTCAGCAGCACCCCCACGGGCTTGGCGAGTGCCCACAGGCCCACCCTTGCCTCGCGCATGGCGGCGGCCAGCAGCGCCCAGGCGGCGAGGCCGAGCAGCTCCACCACCGCCACCACGAGCAGGGTCGCGAGCCAGGAGGAGCGCACCACGAGGGGTGACGAGACGAGGGGGACCCGCGCCTGGGCGAGCAGCAACTGGTGGCGGGTGATGGGATGGGTCGGCAGCGCGGCGCGGATGCGGCGCTCCAGCTCGGCGGGGCCGAGACGGGTCGCGTTGCGGAAGACCAGCACCTTGGGGTGGTCGTAGACGGAGAACGACTCGTCGGCCAGCTCGCTGGGCAGCTCGATCGCCCCGAGCGTGGGTCGGGACGAGAAGTCGACCACGAGCTCGAAGCCGAGATCGCCTGCGAACAGCAGGTAGAAGAAGTTGCTGGTGAGGGGAAACCGCTCCTTCGCCTGCGTCGTGGCACCGTAGATGCGCTTGGTCTGCAGAACGATGAAGTCGGCAGCCGTCGCCTCCTGCGCCAGATGGGCGACCTTCGCGGTGCTGTCGGGCTCGTAGAACGGGAAGTCCACGACCGTGTACGAGCGGCGCTCGCGCTGGGGCAGATGCTGCGGGAAGCCCTCGTCCCAGTCCTGGGAGAGCACGCGGCTGCCGGGTGGCACGTGGGCGTAGAACCACTCGGAGGCCGTGCGCACGGTGTGGGGATGGAGGTAGATGGAGAGGAACGCCAGCAGGTAGGCGGCCGTGGCGGTCACCACCCCAGCCCGGACCCAGCGTCCGAGGCGGCCGGCGGCCCACCGCTGCAGCGCCGTGGCCGCCCACAGGGCGAGCAGCGGATACAGGGGTAGCAGGTAGCGCGGGAACTTGACGTCGAACGACATGGTGATGGCCGCGAACGGCAGGGCCCAGGCGAGGAGGAGGCCCTCGGTGGCCCGGCGCTCCCGGACCGTCCGGACGAGGGCCAGCGCCAGGCCGATCAGGGCGGTGAGGCCGAGCGCCGGCCCCATGCCCCACACCACCAGCTCGCGCAGGTCGTAGATCCCCTTGGGCACCCCCACGTACTGGTTGGTGTAGGGGACGAGGCCGGCGTTGCGCACCATCTGGCTCTGCTCCACGACGTCGTGCAGGAAGGCACGGGAGTCGAGCAGCGCGTACGGCTGGCCGAGGGCGAAGCCGAGGGCGGCCGCAGCGCCGGCGGCCATCCCCCAACCCAGCAGGCGGCGCCAGTCCCGGACCGGCCACCAGCGCAGCAGCGCCACCAGGCTCAGGGGCAGCAGCAGCGGCAGGGCCGAGACCTTGGTGGCGAGGGCGAGGCCGGTCACGAGCCCGGCCGCCGCCAGGATCCGCAGGCGGCCGCCGTCGAGCGCCCGCACGGCCAGGACCAGCGCCAGCAGCACGAGGCAGCTCAGGGGGATGTCGTTGGTGGCAAAGTGCGCGTTCTGCACCGGCAGGACGCAGATGGCGAGGAGCCCTGCGGCCAGCAACCCCTCCCGCTCGCCGAACAGCCGGCGGCCGAGGAGGAAGACCAGCCAGACAGTGGCGACGCCCCACAGCGCCGAGAGCCCGCGGCCGACGCGGATCGCGCCGTCGTACCCGGCCAGCCAGGGGTCGATCGGCCGGAGCAGGGAGCAGGTGGCGCGGGTCACGTAGAGCGGCAGCGACCCGTACGCAAAGAAGTGCGGGTTGAGCTGAAGCGGCTGGAACGACATCCCGACGACGGCCTCGGCGATGCGGCGCTCGTCGGGGTGGAAGTTGGAGCCACCGTCCCAGTTCAGGCCCACCAGCCGCACTGCCAGGGCGAGCAGCAGCAGCTCTGCAAGCACCCACCGCACCCGGGACCGGGAAGGGGGAAGGGTGGGCGCCAGGTCGGGGTCGCTCATTCGCTGGGTCGGGGTGGGCGCATCCCGAGGTAGCGGGCGAACAGCTCTCCCCATGGCGAGTGGGCGACGAACTCGCGCAGCCGCCGGCGACCGAAGACCGGGTACCAGACGTAGTCGTGGTAGAGGTACGAGCCGGCCACGAACACGTACACGAGAGGCGTGTGGAAGAAGAGCTTCTGCAGGCGCTTGAGCGGACCGAACCAGAGCAGGTCGCCGACCCGGCTGGCGACGTTGTCCCCCACGGTGAAGCCCCAGCTCTCGTCGGCGATCTCGGGGCTGCCGACGATCTCGATGTCGCGGGGGTCCGCGACGCCGAGGCCGCGCTCGTGGGCGAGCGCCAGGTAGCGGATGGAGAGCGGGTCGAAGCCCATGAGCTTCGCGGCCACGGCGTCGATCGCCACCTGGTCGGCGGCGGCCAGCAGCACGTCCTTCTGCACCGGGATCATGGTGCGCGGCCCCGGCCCGTTACCGGCCGTGGTGCCGTCCATGACC
>JALOLB010000315.1 GCA_025456225.1 Thermoanaerobaculaceae bacterium | reverse complement strand
GGGCGCACCCAGGGGTGAGAGCCCGAGGCGTACTGTCAGGTCGCCGCAGGGAGCGAACCCCGAGTACGGCCGCCAGGGCGGCCATATCCGCGCTCGCAGTAGAAAACCGGTGAGAAATGCGGGCTCGGAAAAAGTGCCCGCTCGCCGGGGCGACCCGGCAGCGGGCGACGAGCCAGGAAGGTTGCCGTTCTGGGTTGCGCGAGGCCGATGCTGCGCCTGTCCGACATGAACGGCGGACGTGGTCGAATGCACACCGGGTTTCACCCCTGCCACGACCTCGATCCGTGCATGCCCGACACCCGAGTCAACCGAATGGCCACACCGGCCATTCCAGGTCGGGCCGCACCGGAAGACCGCCTGTCTCGCGCCTTCCCCAAGGCCGAATCCCGCAGAGAGGACAGTCCGCGACGGGGCAGTCTCGACTTGACTGACCGAGCTCGGGCACGGGAAGTGCAACAATACCGGGGGAGCAGGAGGTGGACATGACCGAGCGCCGCGTGTCACGAGCCCGGGTGCTGGTCCTCGGGGGGCTGCTGGCGCTTGCCGGGGACGGGCGTGCGCAGCAACCAGGGGCCCGTTCTGTCGTCGAGACGGTGCAGGTCAACGTGGTGAATGTCGAGGTCTACGTGACGGGACCCGATGGCACACCCCTGCGCGGCCTGCGCAAGGAGGACTTCGAGCTCTGGGAGGACGGGGAGCCCGTGAGCCTCACCAACTTCTACGCCTCGGATGCCGTGATGGCCGTCTCCGGCGCCGCCACCGTGGAGGAAGCTCCCGCTCCGGTCCCGGCTGCAACCCCGGCTCCTGTCCCAGTGCCCGAGGAGCAAACCCTCACCGTGGTCTTCTTCGTCGACGCCCTCAACACCCCGATGAACGGCCGCACGGCCGTGCTCGACCAGATCCGGCGCTTCGTGGAGACGAAGCTGGACCCCGGCGCGCGGATGCTGGTGCTGTCGTTCGACCGCTCCCTCAAGCAGCTCAGCCCGCTCACGGCCGACAGCGCGGCGGTCCTCGAGGCCCTGGCCTCGGTCGGCCGTGAGGCACCCACCGCCAGCGCCCTCCAGACCGAGCGGAAAGACCTCCTCCGCCGGCTATTCTCCGAGGCGGGCGGGTCGCTCGGCGGCACGGTCTCACCGTGCAGCGAGAGCGGCGGCAACGGAAGTCAGGGGGGCGGCACGGGCACCGGGTTCGCTTCCAATGAAAGCCCTGCGGGACCTGAGGTCTGCTTTGCAGTCAAGCCGTATGTCGAGCAGCTCGTGGCACTCAACCGGGCGCTCCTCCGCGGCCTCGGCCGGACGCTCGACGCCCTCTCCGGGGTTGCCGGGCGCAAGGCGCTGGTCCTGGTCTCCGGCGGCATCCCGGCACGCCCGGGCGACGATCTCCTGTACCTCACCTTCGGGGGGGCGTCGCTGGGCTGGACCCTCTCGCCGGAGCTGGACGAGATCGCGGAGCGAGCCAACTCGGGTCGGATCACCTTTTACACCGTGAACCCCCGAGGCGACGAGCTCGCGTCCCCCATCGACGCCAGCGACGAGCTGACCGTGTTCTCGGCCGACCCCGGCCTGCAGCAGACCCTGAGGCTGGCCAACCAGATGGATCTCTCGTCACGGCAGGAAGGCCTGACCGACCTCGCCGCCTCGACCGGCGGCCGCACCCTGATGGCCGGCCCTGGTCTGGGCAACGCGCTCGCCCAGCTCGTGGAGGACTTCGGGGCGTACTACTCCCTCGGCTTCTCACCCTCCCACTTCGGCGACGGCCGCTACCACGACCTCAAGGTGCGCCTGCGGGTGCGCGGCGCCAGGGTCCGCCACCGCGAGGGGTACATCGACCGGACCGACGCCCAGCGCCTGGCCGCGCGGTCACACGGCGCCCTCCTCGGCGGGACCCGGGCGAGCGCCCTGCAGGTCAAGGCGACCACCGGCGCCGCCGTCAAGAAGGGCAGCAAGTACCTCGTGCCGCTCACTGTGACCGTGGCGGCGACCGACCTGCTGCTCCTGCCGAGCGCCGACGGAACGGCCCAGGAGGGCAAGGTCCAGGTCACCATCTCCGCCACCGACCGCGACGGGCAACCCAGCGACGCCCACACCGAGGGGTTCCCCATCCGTGTCCCCAGTGCTGTTGCCGAGGCGTTCAAGCGGGGCGAGACGACCTACACCTTCGAGCTGCTCATGCGCAAGGGCTCCCACAAGGTGGCCGTGATCGCCCGGGACGAGCTGGCCCTGGTCGAAGGCTCCCTCACCTTCGAGGTCACGGTGCCGTAGCGCCTGTGGAGACGACTCCTTCAGTACCGTGGACGTGGTCGTGGAGGAGGACGTGGGACCCAGTCAAGGGTGCCCGTCGCGCGAGGAACGTGGACCGGACAACAGGATGCCCCGGGTGTGGCATTGGTCCGGCGAGCTGCTGCTCGGTCCACGGCCACGTCCACGACCACGTCTCCGTCCTGACCGGATGGCCGCCCACGCTCACGAGGGTGGCCGGGGGACCTTCCAACTCTCGACTCTCGACTCTCGACCGGGCGGGCGAGGCCGGTGGTACCATCCCTCACGATGATTCCGGCCCTGCTGCGGCGCCCGGCGCTCCTCCGTGCGAACCCGGTGTCGCGCTCCAACGACGGCAGGGCAGGGAGGGCTTGCCCATGAAACGTCCCGGACTCGGCCTCTGGCTTGCCATGGGGGTCTTCGCCCTGCTGGGGGTGATCTTCCTCGCCGTCTCGGCCTACGACTTCATCGCCCACCTGGACCGCCAGGTGCACGCCATCACCTGCTCCTTCGTCCCGGGGCTCGGCGCCCCCGACGCCTCCGGCGCCAGCGGCTGCCACGCGGTGATGATGAGCCCCTACTCCGCGGTCCTGCGCACCTGGACCTGGGGGGGCATCCCGATCGCCCTGCCGGGCATGGCGGTGTTCCTGTTCCTGCTCTTCCGGGTGCTCGACATCTGGCTGCGCAAGGTCGAGCAGGACGCCCACGAGACCCGGTTCCTGCTGGTGGCGGCCCTCCTGCCGGTGCTCACTTCGGTGGTCTACTTCGGGATCGCCACGTTCATCGTGGGCAGCGTCTGCAAGCTCTGCGTCGGCACGTACGTGGCGTCGATCGGCGTCTTCGCGTGCGCGTGGCTGGCGCACCGGCACGCCGCCGGGAGCGGGCCGCTGCCCTGGGGACGCTACACCATGCTGTTCGCGGAAGGCGTGACGTTCGCCCTGGTGCCGGTCCTGCTCTACCTGGCGCTCAAGCCCGCCGCAGCCGCGGTCACCACCTGCGGCGACCTCATGCACCCGGAGGACAAGGCTGGCGTGCGGCTCAAGCTCGCCTCCAACCCGGGTGGCGTCCCGGCCATCGAGGTGCTCGACCCCCTGTGCCCGGCCTGCAAGGGGCTGGATCAGCGACTGGCGGCCAGCGGGTTTGGGGACAGGCTCAACCTCGAGCTGACGCTGTTCCCCCTCGACAAGGAGTGCAACTGGATGGTCAGCGAGTCGGTCCACCCGGGCGCCTGCCTGGTCTCCGAGGCCGTGCTCTGCGCCGGTGACCAGGTGCCTGGGGTGCTGGCCTGGGTCTTCGAGCACCAGCAGGAGCTGCGCGACCTCGGCGCCCGCGATCCCGGACAGCTCGCGGCCCGCATCCGCCAGGACCTGCCGCAGGTCGCCGGGTGCCTGGGAAAGCCCGAGATCAAGGCCCGCCTCAACCGCTCCCTGCGCTGGGCGGTGGCCAACTCGCTGCCGGTCCTCACCCCGCAGGTGTTCGTGCGCAACCAGAAGATCTGCCCGGAGGACAGCGACCTCGGGCTCGACTACGTGCTCTCACGGGTGCTGGCAGGCGGCACCGCCGCCCAGCCGGCCGGGGGGAGGTAAGCCATGGTTGGCAAGGGTACGCACGTTGCTCTCGCTCTCGTGTTCCTCGTCGTGCTGGCGGTCCTCACCGGCGTGTGGGTGCGGGGTGCCGCCGTGCGCGCTGCCCAGCTCACCGCCGGCGCGGAGAGCGGCGTCGCCACCGCCTCGGCCTCGGACGAGGGCTACTGCACCGGCGA
>JALOLB010000314.1 GCA_025456225.1 Thermoanaerobaculaceae bacterium | reverse complement strand
GATTTTTCACAAACTCTGAGGTCTGAGGCCTGAGGCCTGGCTGGGCGGGCGGGGGAGCTGAGGCCTGAGGTCTGAGGCCTGGTTGGGCGGGAGGGGGAGCTGAGGCCTGGGTGGGGGGCGGGGGTCCTACCGGTTGAACAGCCGGCGGCCCCAGCGCTTGACCGGGCCGAGGGGGACGAAGCGCTCGATGTGAGTTCCGAGGAAGACCAGCGCGTCGTAGACCAGGGGCTTGGCCGCTGGGTGCCGGAAGCACTCGGCGCAGCGGGGCAGCTTCGTCCAGTCCCTGGCGCGGAACGCTGCGGCGAGCTCCCGGAGCCGCTCGGACTGGAGGATTTCCGCCACGGTCTGGGTCTTCATGTCGCCGATGCGCTGCTGGCCGTGCGCGTCGTAGCAGCAGTGCGTCACGGTGCCGTCGGCGAGGACGATGAACCAGTGGAACGGGTAGCCCTGGAAGCACCCGTAGTAGGCCTGGTGCCACTCGGTCTCGTCGACCGTGTCCAGGGGCTCGCAGGTCTTCTCGATGACCTCGGCGTTGGGGTAGCGATCCAGGTCGAAGAACCGGGCGAACGCGCGGACGTTTTCGTGATGGGTCTCGGGGGTGATGAGGCGCTGGATCTCGATGCGCATCGCGGAGCCCCGGGCGAGCTCCAGGAACGCCTTGATGTTGGCCGTCACCGCCTCGAAGCGGGAGCCCCGGCGGATCTGGTGGTAGAGCTCGGGGACCAGGGTGTCGACGCACAGCCGGATGCGGCCCAGGGAGCTCGACAGGAGCTTGCGGGCGACCTCGGGCGTGAGGGCAAGGGCGTTGGTGGAGACGGAGCACCCGGGGAACAGGTCGATGGCGTCGGCGAGCCTGGGGTAGAGGAGTGGGTCGCCCATCTCGTGCAGCCAGTTGACCGTGACGCCGTGGACGCGGAAGTCCGCCGCCACCTTCTCAACGAGCTCCCACGGCATGTCCTGCAGGGGGCGTTGCAGGTCGGACATGGGGCACATGGCGCAGCGCAGGTTGCACCGGCTCGTCAGCTCGACGGCGATCTTGGCGCGGGGCAGGTCGAGGATCGGCTTCATGCAGGTCTCAACGGTGCGCCCCGGGCTTCATTCCGGCTCCCGGGCGCAAATCGGGAGGAGGTATTGTACCCTCCCGGGTGCCGCGCCTGTAGGACCCTCCGGATCCGGGCCAGCGGCGGAGGACAGCGTGAAGACCATCATCGAGCCGTTCCGCATCAAGGTCGTCGAGCCCATCCGGATGACCACCCCCGAGCAGCGTCGCGGACTGATATCGGAAGCGGGCTACAACCCCTTCCGGCTCAGGGCCGAGCACGTCCTCATCGACCTCCTGACCGACTCCGGCACCGGCGCGATGAGCGCCGCCCAGTGGGCCGGGATCATCGAGGGCGACGAGTCGTACGCCGGCGCCCGCAGCTTCTTCCACTTCGAGAAGGCCGTGCAGGACATCTTCGGGCACCGCCACGTCATCCCCACCCACCAGGGGCGGGCGTCCGAGCGGCTGCTGTGCGCGGCCGTCGTCAAGGCGGGCGACGTGGTGCCCGGCAACACCCACTTCGACACCACCCGCGCCAACATCGAGGCGACCGGCGCCGAGGCCCGGGACCTGGTCATCGCCGAGGCCCGCGACCCCGAGAACGAGCACCCGTTCAAGGGCAACATCGACGTCGAACGGCTCGATGAGACGATCCGGTCGGTCGGTCGCGAGCGGGTGCCGTTCGTGCTCGTCACCGTCACCAACAACTCCGGCGGCGGCCAGCCGGTGAGCATGGCCAACCTGCGCGCCGCCCGGGCCGTCTGCGACAGGTGGGGCGTGCCGCTGCTGCTCGACTGTGCTCGGTTCGCCGAGAACGCCTACTTCATCAAGCTGCGGGAGGCGGGGTTCGCCGGGCACACGCCACTGGCCATCGCCCGCGAGATGTTCTCGTGCTCTGACGGCGCGCTCATGAGCATGAAGAAGGACGCCTTCGGCAACATCGGCGGGGTCATCTCGATCAACTCTGACGGCTGGGCCGAGAAGGTGCGCACCCACCTCATCCTCACCGAGGGGTTCCCGACCTACGGTGGTCTGGCGGGGCGCGACCTGGAGGCCCTGTCGATCGGCATCCGGGAGATCCTGGACGAGGACTACCTGCGGTACCGCATTGCCTCGACGGGGTACGTCGGCAAGCACCTCTCGGACGCCGGCGTGCCGTTGCTCAAGCCCTTCGGTGGTCATGCCATCTACCTGGACGGGCGGCGATTCTGCCGTCACCTCCCGGACGAGCAGCTCCCGGGGTGGTCGCTGTCCGTGGCGCTGTACGAGCACGTGGGTGTACGCGCCTGCGAGATCGGCAACGTCATGTTCGGCCGGCCGAGCAAGGACGGGTCCGGGTGGGACTGGCCCAGGCTCGACCTCGTCAGGCTCGCGATCCCGCGCCGCGTCTACACCCAGAGCCACATGGACTACGTGGTCGAGGGCATCATCGAGCTGTTCGGCGTCCGCGAGACCATCCGGGGCCTGCGGTTCGTGCACCGTCCGGCCGTCCTGCCGCACTTCACCGCGACCTTCGCCCCCGTCGAGGCCTGAGCCACCGCCCACCCGGGTCGAGAGTCGAGAGTCGAGAGTCTACTGCGGGTCAGCCCATCCCGAGCCAAGAGGGTGGGTGGGGGACTTTCAACTCTCGACCTTCGACTCTCGACCGGGTGGGTGGGGGGGAGACTTTCGACCGGGCGCGTGGGTGGGCGGGGGTCAGCGCGTGAAGTGCGTGCCGGTCTCGCCGCGCAGCGCCCGGCCGATGTTCTCCGGGTTGGTGATGATCGCGTGCGTGCCGCCCGCCTCCAGGTACCAGATGAGGGCCTGGATCTTGGGCGCCATCGAGCCCTTCGCGAAGTGGGTGCCCTCGGCCAGGTACGCCTTGGCCTCGGCCAGGGTCACCCGGTCCAGCCACTGCTGGTTCGGCTTGCCGAAGTTGATGGCCACCTTCTCGACGGCGGTGGAGATCAGGAACAGCTCGGCCCCGATGAGCTGCGCCAGCAGCGAGCTGGCGTAGTCCTTGTCGATGACCGCGGCGATGCCCCTGTACTCGCCGTTGCCCGGGTCGATGACCGGGATGCCGCCGCCGCCGACCGTGATCACCGCAATGCCCGAGGCGAGCAGCGCAAGGACGGAGTCGAGCTCGACGACCTCCTTGGGGAGCGGCGACGCGACGACGCGACGCCAGCCGCGCCCGGCGTCCTCGACCACGCTCCACCCCAGCTCGTCCCGCCGCCGCACGGCCTCGGCCTCGGTCATGAAGGAGCCGATGGGCTTCGTGGGGGTGGAGAACGCCGGGTCGTTGACATCGACCAGCACCTGGGTGACGACGGTCGCGCAGGGCTTCTTGATGCCCCGCCGGAACAGCTCGTTCTGCAGGGTCTGCTGCAGGGCGTAGCCGATGGCCCCCTGGGTGTCCGCGCCGCAGACCTCGAGCGGCACCTCGTGCATCCCCTCGACCCGGGCGGCGATCTCGGAGCGGCGCAGGACGAACCCCACCTGCGGCCCGTTCCCGTGGCCGATGGCGACGTCCCACCCGGCCTCGATCATGTCGGCGATGTGCCGGGTCGTCTCCTTGGCGGCCTGGTACTGGTCCTCGACGGTCTTGTGCTTCTCGTCCCTGATCAGCGAGTTGCCACCGATGGCGACGACGGCGATCTTCTTCTTTCCGGTCTCGTCCATGCGCTTCACCTCAGACCGCGCATCATACCGATTGCCAAGGGAAAGGGAACCCCCTTCCCCCGCCCGGCCACCCACCCGGCCTCAGGCCTCAGACCTCAGGTAAGACAAGAAGGCCTCAGACCTCAGACCTCAGGCCTCAGGTGAGACAAGACGGGCCTCAGGCCTCAGACCTCGGGCCTCAGGTAAGACAAGACAGGCCTCAGGCCTCAGACCTCGGGCCTCAGGCAAGACAAGACAGGCCTCAGGCCTCGGGCCTCAGAGTTTGTGAAAAATCTGCTACGAGGGCGGGTTTGTCCTGATAGGCGGAATCCGATGTCCTGCTGTCGGTTGCCGCGC
>JALOLB010000313.1 GCA_025456225.1 Thermoanaerobaculaceae bacterium | reverse complement strand
GGGTGGATCCCGACAGCCTGATCCCCGAGCTCAACGCCCTGCTCGGCCAGGGCCACGTCGAGCTGCTGTTCTAGCCCCCACCCACCCGGCGAATCAGCGGATCAACGGGTCAGGAGATCAGCAAGTCAGCAAGGCAGCTCCACCACCCAGCCAGCAGATCGGCCAGCCTGCCTCAAGCGGGTGGTTGATCTGCTGACCCGCTGACTGGCAGATGAGCTGATTGGCTGATTGGCTGACGCCCTGACCGGCTTAACCGGCTCTTGCCAGGAAAGGGCTTCGAGAGTAGTCTCCCGGCGTCCCGCGGCAATCCCGCGGCGCGTCGGAGGAAACCGTGAACAAGGAAGTGTTGTCGAGCGCTGATCTGATCAGGTTGGAGGAGGACTGTGGCGCCCACAACTACCACCCGCTGGACGTGGTGATCAACCGCGCCCAGGGCGTCTGGGTCTGGGACGTCGAGGGCAACAAGTACCTGGACTTCCTGGCCGCGTACTCGGCGGTGAACCAGGGGCACTGCCACCCGCGGATCATCGCCGCCCTCAAGGAGCAGGCCGACAAGGTGACGCTCACTTCGAGGGCGTTCCGCAACGACCAGCTCGGGCCCCTGTGCCAGGAGATCACCCGGCTCTCGGGCTACTCGCGCTTCCTGCCCATGAACAGTGGCGCCGAGGCTGTGGAGACCGCGCTCAAGGCCGCCCGCAAGTGGGGTCACAAGGTCAAGGGCATCGCCGACGATCGCGGCGAGATCATCGCCTTCACGGGCAACTTCCACGGGCGGACCACGACCATCGTCAGCTTCTCCACCGACGAGCAGTACCGCGACGGCTTCGGGCCCTTCACCCCGGGGTTCCGGGTGCTGCCTTACGGCGACATCGACGCCGTGGCCGGGGCCATCAACGACGAGACGATCGCGATCCTCGTGGAGCCGATCCAGGGTGAGAGCGGCATCGTGTCGCCCGCCGCCGGCTTCCTCAGGCAGTTGCGCGAGATCACTGCAGCGCGCCGCGTCCTGCTCATGACCGACGAGATCCAGTCGGGCCTGGGCCGCACCGGGAAGCTCTTCTGCTTCGAGCACGAGGACATCCGGCCCGACGTCGTGATCATCGGCAAGGCGCTCGGCGGCGGCTGCATGCCCATCTCCGGCATCCTGGCCGACGACGAGGTCATGGGGGTGTTCCACCCAGGCGACCACGGCTCCACCTTCGGCGGGAACCCCCTGGCCTGCGCGGTGGCCCGCGTCGCCATGCAGGTGATCGTGGACGAGGGGTTGATCGAGAACTCGGCCACCCTCGGCGAGTACTTCCTGCAGCGGCTCCGCGAGATCTCCTCGCCGCACATCAAGGAGATCCGCGGCAAGGGGTTGTGGATCGGCGTCGAGCTGCACCCCTCCGCCGGCGGCGCCCGCCGCTTCTGCGAGGCGCTCAAGAAGGAGGGGATGCTGTGCAAGGAGACCCACACCCACACCATCCGCTTCGCGCCGCCCCTGGTCATCACCCGGGACGAGATCGACTGGGCCATGGAGCGTCTCGCCAAGGTCCTGCAGATGCCCTGACGCCCCCTGTCACGCAGCACCCTCCAGGCCCCGGCTCACCGCCGGGGCCTTTCTCTTTGAGAAGCAGACCTCAGGCCTCAGACCTCAGGCCTCAGCTCCCCCGCCCACCTGCACGGCGAAGACCCTTGAACATGGAGGCCCGCGAACAGGATGGAGAGGCAAGCACAGCTTGAGGCAAGCCAAGACGTCGGCATGCCGACATGCGCTCTCCCGATCGCGTCGGGAGCACGGTGAGAGCCGCGGGGTTGGCCAAAGCGGTGGAGTTGGCCCGTCTTGTCGTATTTGAGGCCTGAAGCCCGAGGCCTGAGGCCGGCTGGGTGGGTGGGGGGGTCAGGTCTTCAGGTACGT
Organism: Thermoanaerobaculaceae bacterium; assembly: GCA_025456225.1. GTDB lineage: Bacteria > Acidobacteriota > Thermoanaerobaculia > Thermoanaerobaculales > Thermoanaerobaculaceae > JAAYVZ01. The sequence continues at coordinate 2,159 of JALOLB010000313.1, read as the reverse complement.
GTGCCGGTTGACGGCCAGCAGGGCGAACAGCACCGTTGGCGTCCACGCTGCGAGGATGGGTGGGATCAGCGAGGCCTCGCCCAGGCGGGTCGAGAAGGCGAGCACGGCGAAATAGAACATCCCCAGGACGAGAGCCAGGGCGATGCCCATCACGGTGCCTCGCCGCGCCATCTGAAACGCGAACGACAGTGAGAGCCAGGGGAGGAGCACGAGGGCGAGGGGATAGGCGACCTTCTGGTGGAGCTGCACGCGCAGATGGTCGACGCGGTACCCGGCGGCGCGCAGGGTGCGAATGTACGCCGAGAGCTCAGCGAAGCTCATCTGGGCTGCGCGCCTGAACTCCCGCCCGAGGTACTCCGTACCCACTCGCAGCGGAAGCTGCGCGGTCCTGGCCAGCGGCGGCACGTACTCGATGCGCCCGTCGGGCAGGAAGGTCCGGGACCACGCCCCCTCGGAGCGCCACTGGCCGTCCTCGTACACGGCCTTGCGCGCCATGTAGCGGGCGCGAAGGTCCATGTCCTGGTCGAAGACGAGAATCGCCGGCCGCACGAGGGTCGCCGTGTCGGCGTCGTACTCCATGAAGTTGAGGAGGGTGCGGCCGTCGGGCAGGAAGAGCCACTGGCGGTCGGTCGCACGGTGGGAGCGGGCCTGCTTCTTGCCGCGAATGATGTCCGAGAGGCGTTGGCTGGCGCGGTTGGCTCGCGGCGTGAACTGGTCGTCCATGACGAAGAGCCCGACCGCGAGGCCCAGGCCGAGCAGCAGGAGGGGCAGCATGACGCGAGTGAGAGAGATCCCCGATGCCTTGAGGGCCGTGGTTTCGTTGTGCCGCTCGAGCGTCGCGGTGGTGCCCAGGAACGCGATGAGGAAGGCCAGGGGCAGGATGTCGCGGAGGATCTGCGGCAGCAGGAAGGCGTAGTAGGAGGCCACCACGCCCAGGGCAGGCTTGTTGCGCTGGATGTCGTCGAGGTTCTCGGTGAGGTTGACCGTGATCCAGAGGGCGCAGACCGCAATCACGACCAGCGCCAGGAAGCCCATGCAGAGGCGAACGACATGGGCGTCGAGGATGCCGAGGCTGGGAAACCAGCGGGTGGTCGTGCCCCACGCGGCCCGTACCTTGCCGCGGGTGCCGCCACGCTGCTGGCGCCTCGCGGCCACCACCCGCACCAGGCGCCCGGCCCACACCGTCAGCCGCCATCGCTCGGCACTGCCGCCGGGCGAGCCGCCCCGCGCGACCTGCCTGGTCAGCAGCCCGCCGACTGTCGCCAGCACGATATTTGGAAGCCAGGCCCCCAGCGCCGGCGGTATGTGCCCCGAGGTGGTGAGGACCTCGCCGTTGGTGAGCAGGACGTAGTACAGGACCACCAGCAGCACCGACGCCGTCAGTCCGAACCCCTTGGCGCCACGTCGGTTCCGGACCCCGAGCGGGAACCCGACGAGAACGAAGATGAGGGCGGCAGCGGGTGTGGCTACCCGCTTGTGCAGCTCGAGCCTCGCCTCGATCTGCTCGTCGCGGGTGCTCCCGTCCTTGCCCGTCAGGCGCCCCAGCAGCTCAGCCGACGTCGTCTCCCGTGGGCCCCAGCGGATGCGCTGAGAGGGGTCCGGGCCCCGCGGCCTCAGGTAGATCTCGAGGGTCCGGTTCGCGTTGCGGCGGTACTTGCCAGGCTGGTCCGGGGTGAGCACGTGTGTTGTCACGTCCTCGAGGGCAAGCGTCGCAGACCCGTCAGCCTGGTTGGTCGAGTAGCGGCCGGACCTCGCCAGGACGAGCTGCTCCTCCATGGGGTTCCGGGTGTCGAAGAGCACGACCCCGTGCCACTGCCCACCGTCAGGGTCGATCCGGTCCACATAGAGCAGGTAGCCCTGGAAGTCCTCGACGAACTCCTTCGCCTGGAGTAGAGCGGCGCCCACCGAGAGCCGCAGCTTCTGCTGGAGGAGCCGCGACTGGAGGTTCGTCCGGGGCATCAGCCACCACATGTTCGCGAGGTTCACCGCGAACACCGCACCTGCCACCAGCAACAATGGCCTGGCGACCCTCGTGAGCCGGATACCACATGCCTGCAAGGCGATGAGCTCCGAGTCCGCCGAGCACCGCGCCGTCGTGAGCAGGACGGCGAACAGCGCACCGATGGGGAGCGTCAACGCAAGGATGTTCGGCACGCTGA
>JALOLB010000312.1 GCA_025456225.1 Thermoanaerobaculaceae bacterium | reverse complement strand
CACCCCGGAAGGCACCTCGGCACCCCGGTCCAATGCGATCCTGCCGGACGGCTCGGCGGTGACCGCGACCTGCAACGCTCCGAAGCCCACCTGGTGCCTCTACCCGTTGGCGGGTGGCCAGCCGATGCCCATCCCGGGGCTGCAGCCCAGGGAGCAGCCGATCCGCTGGTCCGCCGACGGGCGGGCCGTGTTCGTGGTCGGGGTGCAATCCCCGTCGACGGCGCAGATCACGCGTCTCGAGGTGGCGACCGGGAAGCGGGAGCCCTGGCGCGAGATCGGTCCGGTGGATCCCTCGGGCGTGGGCGGCATCCGCGATGTCTTCATCACCCCCGACGGCAGCGTCCACGCCTACCACTACCGGCGCGTGCTGGGCGAGCTGCTGCTCATCGAGGGCCTGAGGTAGGAGCGGCAGTCCTGCCGCGACCCTGACCATCCAGTCGGAAGCAAGGTGCCTGTCGGGGCAGGGATGCCCGACCTACGTCGCGGTGCCGTTGGTGCTGGCGGCGTCGTACCAGGCGGCGGGGACGCGGGCGAGCAGCTCCTCCACGAGCACCTCGACCGGGCGGGAGCGGTCCAGCTCGACCTTCTGCCCGGCCGGGATCTCGTCGGCGGGCTCGAAGCTGGCGACCTGCTTCTGGTAGATCTCCCACCGCCCGTCCGAGACGCCCGCCGAGCGCGACTCGCGACGCTGCAGGCGCTGGCGGATGAGGTCCTCCGGGCAGTGGCAGTCCAGCATCAGGAGCGGCACGTCCATGCGGGTGGCGAGGGCCACGGCGCGGGCGCGCTGGGAGCGCTTGGTGAAGCACCCGTCGAGGATCACCGACTGGCCGGCGATGAGCAGCGCCTCGGCGCGGTCCACCATGGTGGCGTACGTGCGCTCGGTGATGGCGGGGGCATACACGCCGTGGTCGAAGGCGTCGTAGTGGCGCTCGCGGGGGTCGATGCCGAGCAGGCTCTTGCGGGTCTCGTCGGAGGACACCACCTGGAGGGCGCACCGGGCCGCCAGCTTGCGGGCCAGGGTGCTCTTGCCGGTGCCGGTCAGGCCACAGGCGAGGAGCAGCACCTGGGGGTTGAACTCGGTTGCGTAGCGGGCAGCCAGCTCGTAGTAGCGCCTGGCCGTCGCTGCGAGCTCGGCCTTGCGCGCCTCGGGGATGTGCGGGTCCTCGGTCTGGAAGGAGTGGATCTTGGCCCGCACGTAGGCCCGGTAGGCCTTGTAGAAGGCGAGGAGGTCGCCGAGCTCCAGGTCGCCGGAGGCGGTGACGTACGCGTCCACGAACGTCGCGGCGAGTCCGGGATGGCCGGCGTACTCGAGGTCCATGGCCAGGAACGCCACCTCCTCGGCCGTGTCGAGGACGCGGAAGCGCTCGTTGAACTCGATGCAGTCGAAGATGCGCACCGGGTTGGTGGCGCAGATTGAGCCCAGGTGCACGTCACCGTGGCCGTCGACGATCCGTCCCTGGGCCACGCGGCGTCCGAACAGCGGCGCCTTGCGGGCGAGGAACAGCTCGGTGGAGGTGCGGATGAAGTTGAACATCCCGTCGCCCAGCAGGGTGCCGATGTACCTCTCGGTCTGCTGGAAGTTCTCGATGCAGTTGAAGCGCACGCCGTCGAGGCCCTTGATGGCCTGCAGCTCGGGGCTCGTGAAGGCGCCGGCGTGGAAGGTGGCCAGGGTGCGGGCGATCTGCCGGAGCAGCTCGGGCGTGGCCTCGCCCCGCTCCAGTACGTGGTTGAGCATCTGCGCCTCGGGCAACCGTCGCATCTTGACCGCGACCTCGACGACCGGGCCCGGGCCGTCGATCGCAAGCCTCCCGTCCTGCTCGTGGATCTCGACGACCCCGAGGTAGGTGTCGGGGCTGAGGCGGGAGTTGAGCGCAACCTCCCGGATCGAGAGCCTCCGGCGGAGCTCCAGGGTGGTGTAGTCGAGGAACCCGAAGTCGACCGGCTTCTTGACCTTGTACGCGAACTGATCGGTCAGGAAGATGAACGAGATGTGCGTCTGCACCACGTCGACGCGGCTCGTCGGCTCGGGGTAGAACGCAGGCTGACTCAGTTGGGCCAGGAGTGCGCTGGTGTCGGTCACGGCGGGATTATACCCGGGCCCCCGCCCAACCAGGCCTCAGCCCCCCAACCAACCGCCCAGGCCTCAGCCCCCCAACCAACCGCCCAGGCCTCAGACCTCAGGCCTCAGGCAAGACAGGCCTCGGGCAAGACAGGCCTCAGGCAAGACAGGCCTCGGGCAAGACAGGCCTCGGGCAAGACAGGCCTCGGGCAAGACATGCCTCATGCCTCAGGTACTACAGGACCACGAAGAGCTGGACGGGAGGGGGAGCTGAGGCCTGAGGTCTGAGGCCTTGTCTCTCCTGTCTTGCCTGAGGCCTGAGGTCTGAGGCCTGAGGCCCGGGTGGGGGGGGTGGAGGCACAGCCGTCTACAATGGGCGAATGCGATACCGATGGTGGGTGCCGGCGGCAGTGGTGGCGTTGCTGGGGGTGGGCGTAGGGGTGGGCGAGGCGGCGCGGTTGCTCGTGATGCCGGGGCGGGCGGTGTTCAGCGCTGGCGCGGCGGGTCGGGCGGTGGTGCTGCAGGCCGAGGCGGCAACACGCGTCGAGGCCACGCTGGGGGAGCGGAAGCGCGTCTTCGTCACCGACAAGGACGGCGTCTGGGAGCTGTCCTCTGTGGGGGCGACGCGGTGGGACGAGAAGAACTGGGAGCCCGACATCCTGTGGCTGGCCGCCCTCCTGCGCGGCATCGACCCCAGGGCCGGGGGCGTGCGGGCCGCCAACGGCGTGCTCGCAGGCATGGACGAGAAGAAGGTGGGTAAGGCGACGCTGCCGGGCCTCGAGGCACAGCGGGACGGCAAGGGCGTGACGGCTCTGGTGGTGGGTGGGGTGAGCGTGACCCGCACCGAGGTCGGCCCGTTGCCGGCCCTCGCGGCCGACGCCTTCGTGGTGACCGGCAAGAAGGAGAAGGGTCTGTCGTCGCTCGCCCGGCTGACTGAGGGGCTGACGGGCGGGCAGAAGGGCTCGGCCAGCTCCACGGCCGCCGCCCGCGGCGTCACCGACGAGGAGAAGAAGCTGGGAGCGACCTACGACTTCGCCGCGGTCGAGGCGATCGAGGCCAGGACGGTGAGTGAGAAGGAGGTCGACGACTTCATCCGCGCCGGCAAGCTGGGAGGTGGCCAGTGAGGCGCGTGCTGGCAGTCGCCGCGTGCCTGCTGCTGGCCGGCTGTGCCGGCATGGAGCTGGGCGGGGTCAAGCTCGAGAGCGTGGCCACTGCCGCCGGGGCGGTGGCCAGCTCCCGCAAGGACTTCACCCCCGAGGAGGAGCGTGCCCTCGGCCGGGTCGTGGCGGCCCGCGTCGTCGGCAACTACGGCTACTGGAAGAACGAGGCCCAGACCCGCTACCTGAACCTGGTCGGGCAGACCGTGGCGCGGCAGGTGGGGCGTCCCGGCGTCATCTGGCGCTTTGCCATCCTCGACACCGACACCGTCAACGCGTTCTCGTGCCCGGGCGGCTACGTCCTGGTGACCCGCGGCCTGCTCGAGGCGTGCCGGAGCGAGGCCGAGCTGGCGGCGGTGCTCGCCCACGAGTGCGGGCACGTGGCGGGCGAGCACGTGCTCAGGGAGATCCGGCGCGCCAACCTGGTCTCGGCCGGCCTGAAGATCGTCGCTACCGAGGCCGGCGGCGGCGAGATGACGGCTGACCTCATGCAGAGGATCGGCGAGAAGGGGTTCGACGTCCTCATCAGCCGCGGCATGGACCGCAAGGACGAGGTCGACGCCGACGCCCGCGGCTGTCGCATCGCCAGCGCTGCCGGTTACGCCACGACCCCGTACGGCGAGTTCCTGGGCCGCCTGGCGGCGCGCATGAGCAAGGAGAGCGGCGGCGCCCTCGCCTCCCTCGCCAGGACCCACCCGCCGGCCTCCGAGCGCCGCCAGAAGCTCCAGGACGCTGGCCTGCTGCTCCCCGACGGCCAGGTCCTCGCCGACCGCTTCGCCAAGCGCGCGCGGTAGGGGTCGTGCTGGTCGGAGTTGGTTGAGGGGGTGGCAGGGAACCGTCCGGG
>JALOLB010000311.1 GCA_025456225.1 Thermoanaerobaculaceae bacterium | reverse complement strand
CCACGGCCGGCATCGGGGTGGCGGCGGTCCTGGTGCTTCTCGCCGGCATCAGCACGGTGCGAGGCGACCTCGACGACATCGGCAGGGTGTCCGCCGCGCACGCCCGGCTGCTGAGCGAGGCGCAGCAGGCGGCCCCCGCGTTTCCGGTCGGGGTGCCGGTGGTGCACGTGCGGGCCGAGCGCGAGAGCCCGCTCGCCGAGATCGCCGGCTCGCCGCGGGGGCTCCCGAAGCTCCTCTACCCGCGGCACCAGGACCCCTACGGGCTGGTCGACGTGGCGGCGCTGTTCGACCTCGTGCTCGCGGGCCGGGGCCTCGAGGCGCGGATCGTGCCGGACGGCGACCCCCGCCTGCAGGGCTCCGGATCGCTGCTCGTGCACCGGGCCGGCGGGTTCGCCTGGCAGCCGGCTCCCGCCCCGCTCGCCCGGGCGATGGACGCGGCCCGCGCCCAGGGGACCTACGCGCGCGCCCTCGTCGCGACCTCCTCTCGGTAGAGTTGTCGCCCCGGTTGGGACCGGGTACGATTCGCCGCTGTGGAGGGTGTCATGAGGCTCGTCGAGTGTGTCCCCAACATCTCTGAAGGGCGCCGGCCCGAGGTCTGGGAGGCGGCGGCGAAGGCGGCCGCGAGCGTGCAGGGCGTGACGGTGCTGAACGTGGACCCGGGCGCCGAGACGAACCGCACGGTGATCACCTTCGTGGGGGAGCCCGAGGCGGTCCTCGAGGGCGCGTTCCAGCTCATTCGGAAGGCCGCTGAGCTCATCGACATGTCCACCCACAAGGGGGCGCACGCGCGGCTCGGCGCGACCGACGTGGTGCCGTTCGTGCCGGTGGCCGGCGTGACCATGGAGGACTGCGCCGAGCTGGCCCGCCGCCTCGCGGCGCGGGTCGGGGCCGAGCTCCAGATCCCGGTCTACCTCTACGAGTTCGCCGCGTCGGCGCCCTACCGGCGCAACCTCGCGGACATCCGGGCGGGCGAGTACGAGGGGCTCGGGGAGAAGCTCAAGGACCCCCGCTGGCAGCCCGACTTCGGGCCGGCGGTGCTCAACCCGCGCACCGGCGCGACCGTCATCGGCGCCCGCAAGTTCCTCATCGCCTATAACATCAACCTCAACACACCCGACAAGCGGCTGGCCACGCGGGTGGCCCTCGACGTGCGCGAGAAGGGCCGCATGCGGCGCGACGAGGCCGGCAACCCGGTCCTCGACGAGCACGGCCAGCAGGTGTGGGACCCGGGGATCCTGCGCTCGGTCAAGGCGGTCGGCTGGTTCATCCCGGAGTTCGGGTGCGCGCAGATCTCCATGAACCTCACGGACATGGACGTGACGCCGCTGCACGTGGCATTCGACACCTGCGACGAGCGGGCGCGCGATCGCGGGCTGCGCGTCACGGGCTCCGAGCTGGTCGGCCTGGTGCCGAAGCAGGCGCTGCTGGCGGCCGGCATCCACTACCTCCAGCGCATGGGGCGCAGCACCGGCATCCCCGAGGAGGCCATCCTGCAGGTGGCTGTCCGGACCCTGGGCCTCGGTGAGGTGAAGCCGTTCGACCTCGCCGACCGGGTCATCGACTACCGCCTGGCGGCCCCGGCGCCGCTCGTCGGGATGAGCCTGCGGGCGTTCGCCGACGAGCTCTCCTCCGACTCCCCGGCCCCCGGTGGCGGCTCGGTCTCGGCCGTGGCGGGCGCGCTGGGCGCCGCCCTGGCGGCCATGGTGGCGAACCTCTCGCACCCCAAGAAGGGGTTCGAGGCGGTGCAGCCGCGCCTCGAGGCGATCGCGGTGCGCGGCCAGGCGCTCAAGGCCCGGTTGCTCGCGGCGGTGGACGCCGACACCCAGGCGTTCGACGGGTTGCTGGCGGCGATGCGCCTGCCCAAGGGAACGCCGGAGGAGCAGGCCGCCCGCACCGAGGCCATCGCCCTGGCGACGGTGTCGGCCATCGAGGTGCCGCTGGGGGTGCTCGAGGCGTGCCCGGAGATCATCGAGCTGTGTCGGGAGGTGGGCCGCATCGGCCTGCAGGCGTCCAAGTCCGACGCCGGCACCGGCGCCCAGGTCGCCCGGGCCGCCGCGGCCGGGGCGTATCAGAACGTCTGCATCAACCTCCCCGGGCTCACCGACAAGGCGCGTGGCGCCGAGCTCCTCGCCCGTGCCGACGCCGCCTGGCAGCACGCCCAGGCCCAGCACCGCCTCGCCGAGGACGAGATCCTCGGCTCACTGCGCACCGCCGCGGGCTGAGAAAGACAGGCCTCAGACCTCAGGCATCAGACCTCAGGCAAGGCAGGAGAGGCCCAGGTGGACGCGCCTCCTCCAGGAGCGCGCCCATCGAAGGCAGAGAGCGACGGCCGACTACAGGAGCGCGCTCATCGAAGCACACGGGCCGCCGCGTGGCGGCCCCGGTGCCAGCTTCGACATTCGCCTCGCCGAGGTGACTCAAGGTCCGGGCTCTCAGGAGAGCCAGGGGCTGGGCGGGCAGTGGCTCCGAGCGAATGTCGAACCTGGCTCCGCGGAGGCGACTCACTTGGCGAGCGCGCTCATCGAAGGCAGAGAACGACGGCCGACCCCAGGAGCGCGCCCACCAAAGCCCACGGGCCGCCGCATGGCGGCCCGGTGCCAGCTTCGACATTCGCAAGCCCGGCGTGACTCACGGCAGAGCCAAGTCTAAGTGCTGTGAGCTGGGGCAGTGGGGGAGTCAAGCGAATGTCGAACCTGGCTCCGCGGAGGAGCCGCACCTCGGGAGCGCGTATGTCGAAGCACAGACAAAAAAATGGTGGTGTCGAGCACCACCCGGAGGAACGGCCAGCTTCCACCTTGCAACTCCAAGGCTCACACCCGGGTCAGGGGTTTGCAATCCCACGAAAGTGGGATCACCGGGCCTGAAGACGCCTGGTTGGAAGGATTGTGACGGGGCGCACAAGATCAACTGTTCGGTCTGTCTTGACGAAGGTCAAGGTCAGACCCCGCGTTGTGCGCCAGTATGTGTGGGCTGCCAGCAGTTGTGGCGGCAAGGGGGGGCAACCATGGCGGTGCGGACCATCATTCGAATCGACGAGGAGAGGTGCGACGGCTGCGGCCTGTGCGCCACGGCGTGTGCCGAGGGCGCGATCGCCATCGTCGACGGCAAGGCGAGGCTGGTGAGCGAGGTGTACTGCGACGGGCTCGGCGCCTGCCTCGGCGAGTGTCCACAGGGCGCCATCACGATGGTGGAGGCCGAGGCGGCGGCATTCGACGAGCAGGCGGTGGCCGCCCACCTCGCGAGCCAGGGGAAGGGACACCCGTCGCCCCACGCTGCGGTGCCCGTGGCGCCTGCCCTGAGCATGCCCCACCCGGCCGCGCACGCGGGGTGCCCGGGCTCCCGGACCATGAGCTTCGGCGCGGCCAGTGCCGAGCCCGCCAGCGAGGGCGGCAGCCGCCCGTCCCGTCTGGGGCAGTGGCCGGTGCAACTGCACCTGCTCTCGCCGGCGGCACCCTACCTGGCCGGGGCCGACCTGCTGCTGGCCGCCGACTGCGTGGCGTTCTCGGTGGGGGACTTCCACAGGGACTGGCTGGCCGGGAAGGCGCTCGCCATCGCCTGCCCGAAGCTCGACAGCAACCAGGAGGTCTACCTCGACAAGCTCGTGGCCATGATCGACGGCGCCAGGGTCAACACCATCACGGTGATGATCATGGAGGTGCCGTGCTGCCGCGGCCTGCTGCAGCTCGCGCGCACCGCCGTCGCCCGGGCCCAGCGGAAGGTCCCCGTCAAGGCTGTGACGATCGGCCTCCAGGGCCAGGTCCTCGACCAGCAGTGGGTGTAGGAGAAAGTGATCGGTGGACGGTGATCGGTGCTCGGAGGCCCGCCTCCAACCCTCTGATCACCGAGCACCGACCACCGATCACCGCGCGAGGGTGGCGCGGAAGTAGTCGATGGTGCGGCGCAGGCCTTCCTCGAGGGGGACGCGCGGCGACCAGCCCAGGCGGGTCTGCGCGAACGAGATGTCCGGCTGGCGCACCTTGGGGTCGTCCACCGGCAGGGGCTTGATCTCGATGGCGACGTGGTTGCCGGTGAGCCGGCGGATCGCCTCGGCGAACTGCAGCACGGTCATCTCGGCGGGGTTGCCGATGTTGACCGGGTCGGTGAC
>JALOLB010000094.1 GCA_025456225.1 Thermoanaerobaculaceae bacterium | reverse complement strand
TGCATGAGGCGGCGCATCACGTTGATGGCCGCGTCGTGGCCGTCGAAGAGCGCCGTGGCGCTGACGATGCGCACGGGGTGCGTCGGCTTGTACGGGCTGGTGGTGGGCATGGCTCCCCCTCACTCGGAAGGAAATGCCGCGGGCCGCTATTCCTTCCCGCGCTCGGCTCGCCTTGCCGGAAGGGATCCAGCCCTCAGTCGACGCGAGCATCGCGTCGTGGGGCCGAGGTTCCCCTACCGGGCTCGTGAACGAGCCCTCTCCCTACCGCCTCCACAGCAGCAGCACCCCCACGAGGAGCAGGAGCCCGATGAGGACGGCCAGGCCCGACGAGGAGGTGGTCGGGATCGGCGCTGGCGGCGTCGAGGTCGGGGTCGCGGTCGGCGTCGGTGTCGGAGTCGGAGCGTAGACCGTGACTGTCACCTCGGAGGTGTTGTTGCCTGACACGGGGTCGGGGGGTATCACCGCGGTGATCTCGGCATGGTTGACCCAGATCCCGGCCGTGATCGCCCTCGCGGTGATGTGCAGCACCACCGAGGCGCCGGCGTTCAGGGGCCCGATCGACCACACCCCGGTGGCGGAGCTGTAGGCGCCGCCCGAGTCGTCGCTCTGGTAGGCGAGGCCGGCCGGCAGGAGATCCGTGACCTGCACGTCGCTCGCGCAGTTGCCCCCCAGGTTGCTGACCGTGACGGTGAAGATCGCGTCCTGGCCGAGCAGTCGGGTGGCGAAGTCGACGGTCTTGACGACGCTGAGGTCGGCCTGGCAGGTCGATCCAGGAGGGAGGCTGCCCTCCAGGGTGGCGCGGCCGAGGCGGTAGTCGGTGCCGTTGCACCTCCCTGATGAGCCCGAGTACCACATCACCCACGACGTGCCGTCCCGGAACACCGTGTTGAAGTCCACCGAGTCCCCGCACTCCCAGGAGGGGTTGGCGCCCAGGGTGAGCACCGGGTTGTCCAGGTCCTTGACCCAGGTGACGCCGTCCTGGTCGCACGATGACGCGTAGCCGATCTGCCAGGCCGTGTTGGTGGCGGGGCCGTCGCCGGCCGAGTACCACATGTGGAAGGTGCCGCCGTAGTGGACGACCTGGGGCGCGTAGACCGTGGCGTCGTCCCAGGTGTTGGCGGCGCCCATGCCCAGCACCGGGTTGGCCGCGTTCTTGGTCCACGCCAGGCCGTCCGGGGACGTCGCGTAGCCGATGCGGTAGATCGGGTGGTTGTCGGTTCCCCCGTACCACATGTGGTAGGTGCTGCCGACGTGCACCACCGAAGCTTCCCGCACCCGCGCCGAGTCCCACTGCCCGGCCGCGCCGACGCTCATCACCGGGTTGCCGGCGTGCTTGGTCCACACGACGCCGTCGGGGGAGGTGGCATACCCGATCTGGTTCACAGGGCCGGTGGTGCCGCGGCCCGTGTACCACATCTTGAGCACTCCGCCCTCGACGAGGACCGAGCTCACGACCACGCCGTCGTCGTCCCAGCTCCCGGCAGCCCCGGACTGCAGGACGACCGTCGAGGCGGACCAGGCGAGGCCGTCGGCCGAGGTGCGGTGCCGCACGATCTCGGGGATGACGCTGCGGTCGGTGTAGTACATGTGGTACGTGCCGGCGACCACGACCACCTCGGGCTGGAACGACCCGGGCTCGGTGATGATCGGGTTGGCGGCGTCACGGGTCCACGTCTGGGCGCCGAAGGCGGTGACACTGACGGCCGCCAGGATCACTGCCATGAGAGCCGGAATCCGGCTGTGTCGCCCGATTGTGTTGCGTGGGTCGATGGTGGGCATACCTTCCTCCTTCTCCTCCGACGTGTTGCCCTCCGAGTGTAACGCCATGCATTCCGAGGGGGAAGGGACCTGGCGCCTCACAGTCCCTGCCCCGCCGGAAAGCCGAAGGCGCTGGACGCGGGAGCGGTGCCGGCCACAAGCCGCGAGCGCGGCAGGTGCGTGCCTCGCACCGGGAGTGACAGGTTTCCCCCGGTGGCGCGTCTCTCGTAGCATGGAGGCGATGGCCCACGCATTCCCAGCGGCAGCCGACGGCAGGGCGATGGCGAAGGAGACAGTGGAGACGTTGGCCCGTTCCGACGACCGCATAGCCGCTGCGAGCGTTCGCTGGCTCCTCGATTTCCTGATCGAGGAACCGGCTCTCCTTGAGCTTGCGGGGTCGCCCTCGCAGCCCCGGTCCCGGGGCGAGGTGCGGTCGCGCCGGGACGCTTGCCGCTCGAGGCTATCTGAATCCCCGCACCAGTGCAGGCCGGTGACTCTGGTACCGTGATCGCATGAGGTTGTGGAGCTCGATCGCCCTCGCCCTGCTTGCGTGCGGGGCGACGGCCGCCGTGCCGTCGGCCGGCGGCCCCCACCCCTGGCCGGACGCGGGTGGTCGACCGCTGGAGGAGCGCCTGGCTCCTCCCGAGGGCTGTGGCCGCGTCCCGGCCGCGCCGGGGAGCTTCGCGGCGTGGCTGCGTCGCCTCCCCCTGCGCCCCGGACGGCCACCGGTGCACCTCTTCGACGGTCGCCTCAAGGGCAACCAGGAGGCCCACGAGGCCGTGGTGGCGATCGACGTCGGACGGCGGGACCTCCAGCAGTGCGCCGACGCGGTGATCCGGCTGCGCGCCGAGTGGCTGTGGAGCCAGGGCCGCGAGGACGCCATCGCCTTCCGCTTCACGAGCGGCGACCTGGCACGCTGGACGGCGTGGAGAGCAGGGGAACGGCCGCGGGTCGAGGGATCGCGGGTCAGGTGGGTGCCTGGTGCCGCCACGGATGGAAGCTACCAGAGCTTCTGTCGCTATCTGGACCTGGTCTTCACCTATGCCGGCTCGGCCTCCCTGGCACGGGAGCTGGTTCCGGTCAGTGAGCCAGCGAGGGTCGAGGGCGGCGACGTGTTCATCCAGGGGGGGCACCCGGGGCACGCGGTGCTGGTTGTGGACGTGGCCGAACGTGGGGACGGTCGGAGGGTCTTCCTGCTCGCCCAGAGCTACATGCCGGCCCAGGAGATCCACGTGCTGCGCAACCCCGCCGCCGGCGGCAGTCCCTGGTACGCAGCCGCGGGCACCGGCGAGCTGGTGACCCCGGAGTGGGTGTTCCGCACCTCGGACCTGAGGCGCTTTGAGGCGCCGGCCTGCGACGGGCCGCCCTGAAGCTGCACGTGACGGCGCCGAAAGCGGGCAACCACTTCGCGATCCGGCCCGGGCGCGGTAAGATGCCGCCGCACGAAGGAGGGAGCCGTGGCCCACGTACTCCTGGTTGACGACGACGCCGACATCATCGAGATCTACCGCACGGTGCTGGAGCAGCACGGCCATGAGGTGGCGGCCGCCTACTCGGCGCAACAGGCGTGGGAGGCCATGGACACGGCGCTCCCGGAGGTCCTGGTGCTCGACGTCATGATGGAGGAGTTCGACGCCGGGTTCCGTCTCGCCCACGACGTGGCCATCAAGTACCCGACCCTGCCCATCCTGATGCTCACGGCGGTGCACGACTACATGAGCGACGCCTGGCAGTTCGACAAGGACAAGGACCAGGGCTGGCTGCCGGTCTACCGCTTCCTCGAGAAGCCCGTGAGCCCCGAGCACCTGCTCGCGGCGATCAAGGAAGCCACCGCCCCCGCCCCCGCCACCCCCTGACCCCCGCCCGCCCGGTCGAGAGCCAAAGGTCGAGAGTCGACAGGCCCCCGCCCGTTATCAGACAAATGCCACCCTTCTCAAGTCGGGCGTGCCAGCGCCCGCGGTGCAAGCCTGAAGCGCCGTATGGGGCGCGATTGAGCCCGGCGTGCGAAGCAGCGCTACGCGGGGGAGCGCATCAGACGGGGAAACACCCCGCGGACCGAACCAGGGTGGAAGACCAGCTCGCTGGCAGCCAGTGCACCCCGGAGGGCGTACTCCTCCCCTCGGAATAGGTCGCCGTCTGAGGCCAAGACGGCGGTCCCGACGTACTCGGCGGGGAGAAGACCGACGACAACGTTGGCTCGCGCCAGCGCCGCGTGCCAGGCCGCCGACAGCTCGGAGGCGCGCGGGGGGATGCCCTCGAAGTCGAGCCCGGCCAGCTCCAGGTCGGTGTAGCGCACGGTCCGGGCGGCGTGATCGAGGATCGCGGCGGGGCTGAACCCCGGGTCCTTGCCGCTCGTCGCCCAGGCGAGATAGCCGAGGGGCTGGACCTCGCGGTCGCAGGTCAGGGTGTCGACGAAGTCACGTGGCTCCACCCTGCCGACGAGCGCCAGCACCTTGCTCGTCGCCAGGTCGAACGGGTGCAGGACGAGGCCCAGCTCCTCGTGGCCGACGAGGGGGAAGAAGCGAAAGGCGCTGTCCTGGGCCCACTGGATCACGACCGAGTCGGTGCCACGGCGCACCAGGGCTTCCACGAACGTCGGCCGCTCGCGCACCACGACCACCTCGTACCCGGCGTGCTCCAGCGAGCCTCGATCGGCCTTCCATGACGACGCCAGCGCCTCCTCCGTGTCATTGAACAGGTCGATGTCCCTCGACAGGCGCGGGGCACGGAGCAGCTCGTTGAGCGCCGTCCCCCCGGCGACGTAGCTCTCACCGCTCGCGACGCGGTTGGAGGCTAGGAGCCGGCAGATGTCGCGCTGGTAGGGGGATAGAGCCATCGCCTCACCTCGTCGGCGCGCCGGAACCCCTCGCGGTCGCCGTGCCGCTGGATGGAGTCGAGGACCCGCAGCACCTCGACCCGCGTCGAAGGGTAGTAGTCCCTCCGCAGGAACCACAGACAGCGGTCCCGGTACTCGTCGACCAGCGCCCGGAGCGCGTCATCAGCCATCTGGGAGGGTGCGTCCACGGGCTCATTCTACGCCGCACCACGAGCGCAGAGGGACGCGCGCCGCTCCAGTGGAGGTCCGGGAGCGACCGCGGAGATCGTGTCTACCTGGCTTCGGCTGGCACCCGGGGCGTGCTGACCGGAGGCGCGACGCGCCCGTCGGCCAGCTCGCCGAGCGTCGTGGCGATGTCCCGGAGCACCGCTTCCATCGCCGCCGCCTCGAGCGCGTGCTCACCGCTCCCGGCCTGGACGAGCTGGAGCTTCCGCCACGCGTCGTGCGCGAGGCGGGCGGCCTCGCGCAGGTCGGCGCGCGCCCCGGCAAAGGCGAAATCGCCGCGGATCGAGCCCAGCGCGGCAAGCTGCGAGGGCGTCAGGCCAGGCAGCTCCGAGAGGCGGCCGAGCACCACCGCCGCCCGCTCCCGGCCCGCCGCGTCGCCGTCCCTGGCGGCACGCACCGCCGGCAGCAGCGCGTCAAAGATCACCCGGTCGAGGGCGATCTGATCGTCGAGCTCGGTGGCGGGCACGGTGGTGCCCGCCGGGACCGGGATCGGCCCGTAGGTCGTGCCCAGGACAGGGTCGTCGGCGCCGACGCGCCGCATTCCGAACGGGAAGTGGCGTCCGCGCGAGACCACGACCTGCCCGCCGTCCTGCTCCACGGCCCAGCGACGCGCGTTGCGGTCAGCCGCCAGCCACGCGACCGCCGCGCCGAGCCCGACCACGAGCACCCAGAGGACCAGACGACCTCCACCGCGCGAGGAGCCTGCATCCGCCATCACCACCTCCCATCCGAGCCCGTCCGCCATCGGACCGCGACCACGATTACCCCACACCAGCCCCCGGCGAGGAACGCTCCGAGCCCTCCGATCCTACGCCACACCGCGGGAATGGTTGAGGGGACGCCCGTGCGGAGATCGGTGACCGAGCCGCACGCCGTCCTCGTCTGCGACCGGATCTGTATGCCTCTACCGGCGCGGCCAGGAGCTCGACAGACCTCACGGGACGTCCGGAAGGCGGCTTTCTTTCGCCCAGCGGCGTCCCGTGGCTTGCATCGTCACCGTCCTCGTCCACGCGCCGAATGGAGATCCATGGAGAGTATCAAGAGGGACGGCGCCGAAACTCGATAGGATCCAATCATCGCTGGAGCCGGGCCTGGTAGTAGCGCGCGGACGTTGCTGGCAGCGCGCCGAGTGCCACTTGAACCACCAGTGACCGAGGCAGGAACACGGCGCTCTGGTTGGTCACCATGCCCAGTGAGGAGCCGCGGAAACACACCTCAGACAGCGCGCGACGCGCATCCCCGGGCGTGGTGTCCGCGCCAGTGCGCATCAGCCGTCGCCACAGGATCGCCTGGCGCTCGCCGCCAGCTCCCCCCTTGATGTCGAGCGCCTGGTAGTAGTTCGTCGTGATGGCAATGCCGCTCTTCATCTCGACGACAGCGTGTCGTCGGCCCGATAGCTCGAGGACGACCGCACGGTCCTCATCAGCTCCCACGATCAGCACGTTGGCTGCAAAGGTCCGGGATTGGCTGACCATGACGTGTGTCGCGCCGCTGATGGTGGACTCCGTTTCCAAGGCCTCTCGCAGCCGGAACAGCATGGGTGTCGCGTTGGTTTCGAGGTCGGTGGCGAAAGCCATGTTGAGCGCCAGGACCAGCCCCTGTTCGTTCATCCCAGTCACCGTGCCGACCATCCCCGGCCAGCCGATGCTGAGCAGCCGCCGCCCGTTGGGGAGCTCGAGCAGAAAGACCATCCCGTGGCGATGGGCGACTCCGTGGTTGGTCCAATCGAGGTTCCTCCCAACTACGAGCCCTTTCGTTGTCCGGACGGCAAATGCCGAGCAGGCCCGCGGGCTTGCCCCGAGGACCGCGTCGGCGAACGTGTTCATGACGAGGATGTGCTCGTATGGAACGCCCGCCCCCTGAGCGATGCCCTTCATCTCCTCGATGTAGGGCTGCGGGATGAACGGCTCGTAGTGGTGGCCGATGCCGATGAGGGCATCGAGCGGCCACCCTTCGCGCTGCACGAGTCCGGCGATGACGTAGTCGTTGTAGAGGCGGCCGATCTCCTGTCGGAGGGCCTGACCATGCGCGACGCCGATCTGGTGGTGGGTCCCGGAAAGCTCGAGCACCCGCGGGGGCGTCGAGGTGAGCCAGTTCCACCTGGACCAGATTCCGAAGACCAGCGCGAGACCACCGAGCACTGCCGGTAGGTGCCACGTGATCCGCATCTGCCGGCGCCACCAGCTTGATGATCTCTCCGCCATTGGACACCCCCCACCTGCCGCCGCGCAAACCTCGTAGCCGTCGCCATCGACAAGGTGACTACGTTTCCCAGGACGGCACTGTTGGTCGAGGGTGGATGCGGGACTTGGATCGTCCCCGGCTGGTCAAACCTGCAGATACTTGGTGCAGGTGACCTGGGGCCTCGGTGGTGCAGGGCGCCGTGATCAGGCCCTGTCGTTGGCAGTTGGTTACTGCCGTCGTAGCGGCGGTGTCGAGAGCGGAGGGATCGTCAACGCTGATTGGCACTGAACTCGTTGAACATCCCGACGATCTCCGCCCGCACGGCTTGCAGGGCGGGGGACAGCGGGGCGCCGAGGGCAACGAGGCGGGGGCGGATGCCGACGAAGTGGACGCGGACGGCGGGGGAGTCCTGCTGCCAGGCGCGGATGAGCAGGGACAGTGGCACAGAGTGCGTCGAGTGGCAGAAGGTGTCGAGGCGCGACGGCGGCACGAACAGCCACGGCTTGCGGCTCGGGGCGGCGACGGCATCGAAGATGAGCACGACGTCAGCCCGATGGCGCCGGATGAGGTGCCCGGCGTTCTCCACCCCGATACCGACCGGCACGGCGAGGAACGTCTCGCTGTTGAGCGCCTCGAGGTCGCGGGCGACCAGCACGCCGATGGCGTCGTCCCCCAGCATGTCGTTGCCAACCCCAAGCACGAGCAGCCGCTGCCCCCGCGCCTTCACCCGCGCGAGCATCCGCCTCAGCCGCTCCGCCGGTTCGTTCATTGTCGTGCCTTGAGCCTTGAGCCTGTAGCCTTGAGCCTGAGGGCTGCTTCCTGAGGCCTGAGGCCCGAGGCCTGAGGCCCGAGGCCTGAGGCCCGGGTGGGTGGTGGCAGGCTTCCCCTCACTCCATCACGATCTTCAGTGCTTCCCTCGAAAACGCCGCCATGGCGAACTCCTCGTCGAGGTAGATCGAGTCCTTGGGGCACACCTCGGCGCAGCGCTCGCAGTGCACGCAGCGGTCGAGGTAGAGGGTCATGGTCATCTTCTTCTTTGGCTTGGGGGCGGGCTGACCCTCGACCGCCGGCTCGGTGGAGGGGATCACCTCGACGTTGATGTGGATGGCGTCGGAGGGGCAGTCGCGCATGCAGACCTTGCAGCCGATGCAGCTTTCCGACCGGAACCGGGGCGTGCCCCGAAAGCGCGCGGGAACCGGAGCGGGCTCGAAGGGATAGAAGCGGGTGACCGGGCGCGACACCAGGTTGCGAAGCAGCTCGGGCACCAGCACGGCAGGCTTGGACATCACATCGCTCCCTTCGCCTTGATGAGCAGCACGATGAGGAACTGGACGATGCTCGCCGGCGCCAGCCAGCGCCACGAGAAGCTGACGAGCTGGTCGATGCGGATGCGGGCGCAGGCGGCGCGCACCACCGAGAGCAACGCGACGACGAACATGGTCTTGAGGACGAGCTGCAGCGTCCCGAGGAGCAACCCGCCGCGGAAGCCTCCCAGGAAAACGCAGGCCACCAGTGCCGAGCCGACGTACATCAGGATGTCCTTCTGCAGCCGGAAAAGCGCCAGCTTCTTGCCGGAGTACTCGGTGAGCGGCCCGCCCACCACCTCGGTCTCGGCCTCGGGGATGTCGAACGGCACGCGCTCGAGCTTGGCCTGCAGGGTCAGGATGGCGACCCCGAAGGCGATGATCTGGATCGGCATCACCCACCAGTGACCGGAGGTCCAGGGGTACGCGCCGATGGTGGCGATCCGCCAGCTCCCTGACACCACGGCCGGAGTCAGCACGGCGAGGAAGAACGGCACCTCATAGGCGAAGAGCTGAGTGAGCACGCGGGTGCCGCCCAGCAGCGAGTACGGGCTCACCGAGAACCACCCGGCCAGGAACAACGAGAACGACGGGATGGTGAGGAGGTAGGCCACGACCACGATGTCGCCCTCGAACGAGTTGAACTTGCTGAGGTGCCACACCGGGATGTAGAGCCCCGCCGTGATCACCGCGGCAAGCGAGAGCACCGGCATGAACGCGAACGCCTTGCGGTCGGCGTGGGCCGGGGTGATGTCCTCCTTGGCCAACAGCTTGATGATGTCGGCCACGGGCTGCATCATGCCGCTCCAGCCGGTGTACAGCGGGCCCCGGCGGTTCTGCATGCGGGCATAGAGCTTCCGGTCCAGCCACTCCAGCCAGGTGGAGAAGACGGACTGGAATGCGAACCCCGGGAAGACCAGCAGGTAAAGGGCGACCTTCAGTGCGTTCATGGCCTACCTCGGCTCCTAGAAGTGGATTCCGCGGTTGCGGCGATACCAGTCGATGCCGTAGGTGCGCAGCTCACCCCAGGTGGTGACGCGGCGGCCGCGACGGCGGTCGTTGAGCACCACGCTGGTGCGGTCGGTGCACGAGAAGCAGGGGTCGATGGAGGCTATGGCGATCGGGATGTCGGCCACGAACGAGCCGACCACCGACTCGCACGCCGCCTCGAGGTTGGCCATCGTGGGGGCGCGCACCTTGACGCGCTCCGGCTTCTCGGTGCCGTTGCCGCGCACGTAGTGGATGTCCTCGCCGCGCGGCGCCTCGTAGTAGGAGATGGCGGCGCCGGCCGGCACGCGGCGCATGACCTTGGGGGCCACGAAGTCACCCTCCGGCAGCCCGTCGAGAATCTGCTTGATCATCTTGCAGGACTCGACCATCTCGAGCACCCGCACGAGCACCCGGCCGAAGATGTCGCACTCCTCGCTGGTGATGACCTTGAACTCGAGGTCCGGGTACGCCGCGTGGGGCGCGTCGCGGCGGGCATCGCGGTCCACGCCGGAGGCGCGCGCGAAGGGTCCAACCGTGCACATGTCGATGGCGTGCTGCTTGGAAAGCCTGCCGACGCCGCGAACGCGCGCCTCGAACGATGGCTCGTGGCTCCCGATGTTCGTGTAGTACTCGAGACGGTCGATGAGCGGCTGGAGGAGCGCCAGGATCTTCTTGCGCTGCTCGTCAGAAAGATCTCGGCGCACGCCGCCGATGGTGTTGAAGGCATAGTTGACGCGGTTGCCGGAGATCGCCTCGAGGGCGTCCATCACCAGCTCGCGGTCGCGCCAAACCAGCATGAACAGGCTGTCGAAGCCCACCTCGTGGGCGGCGACGCCGATCCAGAGCAGGTGGCTGTGCAACCGCTCGAGCTCGCAGACCAGGGTCCGGAGATACAACCCCCGCTTGGGTAGCTCCAGGCCCAGCAGCTTCTCGGTGGCCTGACAGAAGGCCGTGGTGTGGGAGTGGGAGCAGATCCCGCAAATCCGCTCCAGGATGTAGAGGCACTGGTAGTAGTTGCGTTCCTCGCAGAGCTTCTCGAGGCCGCGGTGGTTGTAGCCGATGTTCATCCGCGCGCCGACGATCTCCTCGCCCTGGATGTCGAAGTCGAACTTCGCCGGCTCCTTGAGGAACGGATGCTGCGGCCCGATGGGTAAGTGGATGGTCTCCGCCATTACTTGTCCCCCCCTTGTGGCGCCACCGAGGCCGGTGGCATGACGACGTCCTTGCGGAGGGGATAGACCCCCTCCGGCCAGTCTTCAGGTACGACCTGCCGGCGCAGGTCCGGGTGCCCGACCGGGGTGATCCCCATGACATCGCGGATCTCGCGCTCGTACACGATGGCCCCCGCCACCGTGCCGGCCAGGGTCGGCACC
The DNA here is from genome assembly GCA_025456225.1 of Thermoanaerobaculaceae bacterium. Lineage (GTDB taxonomy): Bacteria > Acidobacteriota > Thermoanaerobaculia > Thermoanaerobaculales > Thermoanaerobaculaceae > JAAYVZ01. Next base: position 16,476 of record JALOLB010000094.1, on the reverse strand, counting down.
TCCGGCCTGTCCTTGGCGATCCTCACCGTCAGCGTGACGACGGTTGTCCCGAGGAACGGGTAGGACAGGAGGTAGTGCTCGCGCAGGTCCTCGGCGATGATCGTCGACAGATTGGTGATGCCGAGCCCCTTGAGCCCGGCCACCGCCTCGTGCAGGTGATCCGCGTCCACCTTGACCCAGAAGAAACCGTCCGCGCCTCGTGTCACCTCGCCGGTCGGAAACAACGCGGTGAGGTCAGCTTGCCAGTCCCGAGCAACCATCCGAACCTCCCTAGATCTTCCCGAGCAGCTTGGCGACGCCGTCGATGAGCGCCTCGGGCTTGATCGGACACCCGGGGATGTAGGCGGAGACCGGGATGACCTGGTCGACGCCTTCCAACACGTTGTAGCAGCCGCGGAACGCCCCGCCGGAGCAGGCGCAGGCCCCCACCGCGACGACGAACTTGGGCTCGGGCATCTGCTCGTAGATGCGCTGCAGGCGCGGAGCGATCTGCTTGGTCGCCGGACCCGAGCACAGCAGCACGTCGGCGTGGCGCGGTGTCGCCTTGAGCAGCACCCCGAACCGCTCCAGGTCGTAGTGCGGCATCAACGCCGCCAGGATCTCGATGTCGCAGGCGTTGCAGGCGCCGGAGTTGAAGTGCAGCACCCAGGGCGACTTCTTGCGCGCCCAGCGCTTCAGTCCTTCGAACATGCCGATCTCCCCCTCCCTAGTCTACGTCACTGTAGAGGATCGAAACGCAGGCGGCGATCACCACGAGGTAGCCGATCGCGCGCAGCGCCATACCCCCTCCCACCGTGGCGACGGAGAGGACCGCCACGTGCATGACCGTGAAGAACAGCGCCGCGATGAAGAAACGCCGGTAGCCGAACGAGAACTTCCCGGCCTCGAAGTTCTCACCGCAGGCGTAGGGCTCGAGCTTGCCGGGCGTCGACGTGGGTGCCGGCCCGAGCACCTTGCCGAAGCCGTAGATGGCATAGGCAAGGCCCATCGCGATGAGGAAGGCGACCGGGGGCGAGAGCAGAACGTTGAGGTCCATGGCTTACCCCCTCAGCCTGGAGAGCACCCGCACGTCGAGCGAGCCGTTGGTGCGCTGGCTGATCACGATGATGGACAGCAGGATCGCCGCGAGGATGGTCTCCACGATGATGAAGGTGACGATCAGCGACTGGATGAGCGGCACCATGCCGCGGTGCAGGCCGGCCGCCAGCAGGATGAGGGTGACGCCCTTGGCCAGCACCTCGACGCCCAGCACCAGACGCAGCAGGTTGCGATAGGCGAACAGCAGGTAGACCCCGATCATGAAGACCAGCAGGCCCGTGAAGGTGATACCGACCACGGCCTCAGTCATGGTGACCTCCCTGGAGCTTGACCCGCAGCACCGCCAGCATCCCCAGTACGCCGGCCAGGATGATGGCGATCTGTCCCAACACGTCGCTGCTGCGCTGCCCCCAGAAGACGTCCTGGAAGGTGTGCGGGGCCGCCGCTGGCGCCGCTGCGACGTGGCTCGCGAGCCAGGTCACGCCGCCGAACGCCACCCCGGCGAAGACCACCAGCATCGGCAGCAGGAACCGGGCCGGCAGCCGCGACTCGCCCTTCTGGTCCGAGTCCTTGGTCAGGGAGACCGTGGACACGAACAGCACCGTGATCAACCCGGCGCACACCGACAGCTCGAAGACGGCCGCGATGTTGGCCCCGAACTGGAAGAGCACGATCGAGAGCATGATGCTCGCCACCGCCAGGCCCAGGGCCGAGTAGAGCAGGTCCTGGAAGAGGCCCAGCAGGACCACCGCCACGACCAGCAGCACGAGGCAACCAATCAGCAACGTCATGACTAGTTTCCTCCCAGCAGCACCCGCGCCGCGGGCTCGATGAGGCCGCGCAGCACGGAGTCAAAGAAGACGCCCACGAGCAGCGTCGTGGCAGCCAGCGCCACGACGGCAATCGACATCGCCGCGGGCGCTTCCTTGAGCTCGCTCCACTTCTCGTTGAGCTTGCCGAAGAACACCCGGCGCTGCAGGTACAGGAAGTAGCCGAGGGTGAAGATCGAGAAGAACACGGCCAGGAAGGCGACCGTCCACTGCTTCGCCACCACCGCGCCGAGGATGATGAAGAGCTTGGAGAAGAACCCTCCGAACGGCGGCACGCCGGCGATCGAGAGCGTCCCGAAGGTGGAGGTCACGCCGGTGACCCGCATCCGGTTCTCGAGGCCGCCCATCTCCCGGATGTCCCGTGTGCCGGTGCGGTACTGCACGGCGCCCGAGTTCAGGAAGAGGAGGGACTTGAAGATGGCGTGGTTGAGGACGTGGAAGAGCGCGCCCACGACGCCGAACCAGTTGCCGATCCCGAGGCCGATGAGGATGTAGCCGATCTGGGAGATCGAGGAGTAGGCGAGCAGCCGCTTGAAGTCGGTCTGGAAGTAGGCGATCACGGCGCCGACAATCATCGAGATGAGGCCGAGGAGCAGCAGCACCCGCAGGACCTGCGCGGGCGCCGTGTAGACACCGTAGAACAACCGGACGATCGCGTAGATGCCTGCCACCTTGATGACGACGCCGGACAGCATGGCGGAGATCGGCGCCGGTGCCGAGGGGTGGGCGTCGGGCAGCCAGGCGTGGAACGGCACCACCGCCGCCTTGAGCCCAAAACCGGCGACGAACAGGCCCGCGGCGAGCATGAACACCGGGTTCGCGCCCGCGCCGCCCGCGAGGGCGACCTTGAGCTCGGCGAAGTCGAGGGTGCCCGTGGTCATGAGGATCAGCGCGATGCCGATCAGCACCATCCCCGTCGCCACCACCGAGAGCAGCAGGTACTTGAGGGAGGCCTCGATGCCGTCGAACTCGAGGTTGTAGGCGACGAGCACGTAGGCGGCGACCGAGGCGACCTCGAGGAACAGGTAGAGCGAGAAGATGTCGCGCACCAGCACCACGCCATTGAGCCCCATCACCAGGAGCAGCAGCAGCGAGTAGAACTTCGCGCGGCCGCCGTAGTGCCCGATGTAGTCGATGGAGTAGACGGCGCAGCAGAGCCCCACGACGTTGACGACGACCAGGAACAGCAGCGACAGGCCGTCCACCGCGAAGTGGGTGCCCATGGCCTGCCAGACCGTGGTCACCCTGGCGGCCGGCAGCAGCGCCAGGCAACTGACCAGCGTCGCCAGCATGGCCACGGTGACGAACGCGTCGGCGGGGCCCGGCGTCCGAGCTTGGACACCCAGGGCATCAGCAGCGCTCCGAGCAGCGGGGTGAGGAGGAGGGATCCGACCAAGGCTTCCATGGGCGACCTCTCGTTACATCAGCACCAGGGCCAGGACCGCGATGAGTCCCACCACGGCCCAGGCCAGATAGTTGCTGTACACGCCGTTGTGGATGGCAGACAGGGCAGGGCCGGAGACCGCCTTGCCGCCGGCGATGATGCCGTCCACCACCACGTCGATGAGCCGCTCGAGGTATCGGAACACGACGCGGGTCACGAAGTCCACGACCTTGAGGCCGATCTCGTAGGCGTCGAGCTTGCCCGCAGCCGCCATGCGCAGCCCGGGGCCGGTGACCGGCGACTCGACGAGGCCGCCGAACGTCTCCGCCGCCGAGGCCGCGCGCTCCCGGGCCGTCAGGTACACGCCGAACCCGAGGATGTAGATGAGCAGCGAGAGCCCGGTGAGCGGGCCGACGTGGGTCCACATGGCCGTGAGCATGCCGTGCTCGGCCGGACCCAGGGTGACCTCGAACGCCGGAGTCGCAAGAGAGAAGATCAGGCCGGTGAGCGCAGCGGCCATGCCCAGCAGGAACGCCGGCAGCACCTCGGAGCCCGGCATGCGCTGCGCAGCGACCTCCGGGCGGCGCTCCCAGAGCACCGCGAGGACCTTCGAGAAGACCGCGATGTTGAGCACCGCGGCGACCACCAGCAGGGCCAGCACGACGCCGTTGTGGTGGTGCAGGAGCCCCTCGAAGATGAGCTCCTTGGCCATGAACCCACCGGTGGGCGGCAGCGAGGCGGCGCCCAGGAACGCCAGCGCGAACCCCCAGCCGAGCACCGGCGTGGCGCGCCCGAGGCCTCGCAGGTCGACGAGCTTGTCGCTGCCTGCCTGCTTCTCCAGGGCGCCCGCGGCGAAGAACATGCTCGACTTGTAGGTGGCGTGAGTGAGCATGTACATGAGCGCCCCGGCCATCCCCGCCATGGCGCTCGTCGCCATGCCGGCGATCATGAAGCCGACCGGGGAGATGGCGGTGAGCGCCAGCACCCGCTTGAGGTTGGGCTCGACCAGGGCGGGCAGGATGACCACGAAGGCCGTGACCACGGCGAACACCATCATGATGGCGCGGGCGCGGCCGTCGAGCACGAACATCTTGCTCGTGAGGGTGTACAGGAACGAGATGCCGAGGATCTTCTCGAGGGAGGCGGGCAGTGCCGCGAACCCGGTGGCCGGCATCACCTCGGCCGCCTGGGGGATCCAGGTGTGGAACGGGAACATCCCGGCCTTGGCTCCGGCGCCCAGGAAGATGAGCACGAAGGCGAACAGCCCGGCCTGCGGGGTCTTGGCGATGTCGACGGGGGCGCCGGCTCCCATGATGACGCTGCCGCGCAGGACGATGTAGACCATCAGGCCGAGGATCATGAGGAAGTCGGACGCCCCGCCGATGATCAGCGCCTTGAAGGCGGTGCGCTCCGCCCGCTCCCCGCCCGAGGCGATCGCGCCGTACAGGGCGAGCAGGAACATCTCCCAGAAGATCAAGAGGACGAGCACGTTGCTGGTCAGCACCACGCCCGCGGCGGAGCCGAAGGCGAGGAGGAGGGAGGCCACCAGCAGCGCCGGCCGGGCGGCGCGGGCCACCGCCTGCAGGGCGTAGATCCCGGTCATCAGCTCGAAGGCGCAGACGAAGGCAAGCAGCAGCAGTCGCCAGCCGTCGAGCTCGAAGTGGAGGGTGAACGGTCCCACGAAGGCGCCGGCGAGCTTGAGCGGCGAGGCGCCGAGGGCGAGGAGGAACCCCAGGACCGACACGCCGGCCACCACCAGCGGCAGGGTGGCGAGCAACCTCGCGTTCTTCCGGACGGCGCCCACAAGCAGGGCGGCCACGATGGGCAGGACGATCAGGAGGATCATCGCGGTCATCTCTTACCTCCCGAGCGCCGCAAGGGTGGAGAAGATGGTGCGTTGCGCCGCGGCCACCTTGGCCAGGGCGTAGGGCATCGGCAGGAAGACGCTCACCAGGATGGCCAGCACGGCGAGGATGGCGACCACCGTCACCATCACCGGCGCGCCCTCGTGGTGCGCCTCGCCGCGCGACTGCCCGAGGAAGATGGTGTGGAAGCTCCTCAGCATGTAGATCAGGGTCAGCACCGCGGTGAGGATCGCCAGGGTGCCGATGATGCGGTACCAGCCGTACATCATCCCCGAGATCACGAACCACTTGGCGAAGAACCCGGCCATCGGCGGGATGCCGGCGATCGACAGGGCGCAGATCAGGTAGGCCGTGCCCGTGATCGGCATCTTCTTGAACAGCGCCCCCATCTTCGTCATGTCCTTGGTGTGGGTGCCGTGCTCGATGATGCCGGCGCACAGGAACAGCCCGCCCTTGGCGATGCCGTGAGCCATGATGTAGAGCAGCGCCCCGACGTAGCCGGTGGCGGTCCCCAGGAAGGTGTAGCCGATCTGGCTCACCGTCGAGTAGGCGAGGAGGCGCTTGATGTTGGTCTCCTGGAGCGCCGCGCAGGCGGAGATGAACGCCGAGGCGAGGGCGAAGACCAGCAGCCACTTGTGCCAGGCGTGCGGGATCACGAGCCCGTTGCAGAACAGCCGCGCGAAGCCGTAGAGGCCGATCTTGACCAGGATCGCGGCGTGCAGCAGGGAGGTGATCGTGGAGGGTGCGACCCCGGCGTCCGGGAGCCAGGTGTGGAGCGGCACCGTGGCGCTCTTCGAGAAGATGCCGGCGAGGATCAGCACCAGGGCGATGGCGCCGATCGGCTTGCCCTTCAGCTCGGCGATCTCGAAGCTGCCGTACTGGCCGTAGATGAGGGCGAAGCCGAGGAGCATGAGCACGGCGCCCCCGAACGTCACCAGGAACGCCTTGTCGGCCTTCCAGATGTAGTCGGGCTCCCGGAAGTAGCCGATCAACCGCCAGCAGGCGAGCGCCGAGATCTCCCAGAACGTATAGAGGAAGATGATGTTGGTCGAGAACACGAGCCCCATCATGGCGCCCAGGAAGAGCGTGACGATGAAGTAGTACTCGGGCTCGTGGTCGCCGTGCTCGATGTAGCCGAGCGAGTAGACGGCGATGAGCGTGGCGATGAGCGAGGAGGTGAACGCCATGAACGCCGCCAGGGCGTCGATGGTCAGCGAGAGGTTCACCATGTTCCCGTAGAACGGGATCTTGAAGCTCACCACCGTGCCCGCCATGGCGGGGCCCAGCAGCGTCCATGTCAGCACGTGGGCGGTGCCGATGAGGGCCACGGCCACGTACCCGGTGAGCTTCCCCCTCCGCAGCCAGCCCAGGATCGGGATGAGGAGGGAGCCCAGTAGCGGAATCGCAATGATCGCGAGCGCAGTCGTCTGCAAGTCCATAGGTTCAAGCCTCACAAGGTCTTAAGCCCTAAGGGCGAATGCCATCTACCACCCCGGCCCACTCGGCGGCAAAGCATAGCATCGATTTTCACAAAGACGGCAAGACCCCGCCCAACCTCCCAGGCCTCAGGAAGGACAGGCCTCAGGCCTCAGACCTCAGGCCTCAGGAAAGACAGGCCTCAGGCCTCAGGAAAGACAAGCCTCAGGCCTCAGGAAAGACAGGCCTCGGGCCTCAGACCTCAGGCCTCAGGAAACACGAGACAAGACCTGGGTGGGTGGGGGAGCTGAGGTCTGAGGCCGGGTGGTTGGCTGGGGGGAGGACCTGAGGCCGGATGGTGGGGTGGGTTGGGGGGGCTGAGGCCTGAGGCCTGGTCGGGTGGGGGCTATCGTGCGGGACGGGAGAGGCCGTCGGCGGCGATCATGACGGCGCTGGGCGGCACGTCGAAGGCAGCCTGGAGCGCCCGCACGGCCAGGGGAAGCTGGCCCACGGGCACGACACAGGCGACGCTCGACACCGAGGTGGAGACGGCAAGGACCGCGACGCCGGCTGCGGTGAGAGCAGCGCAGGCGGCGGCGGCGCAGCCGGCGCGCTCCCGGAAATGAGGCCCGTGCACGGCCAGCACGGCGACGCCCGGTTGGGCACTGGCCGTGGCGACGGGGGAAGACGGCAGCACCTCGGCCAGGAGCGCCATGGTCGAGGCCTCGTCGCCCTGCTGAACACAGAAGAAGAGATGGATGTGGCCGTCGGCGTCGCCCTGCTGCACGACGAGCTGGGTGTTGATCTGCCGGGCGGCCAGGGCCTGCAGGACCGCGCAGGCGACGGCGCACTGGTCGGCGGCCAGGCGGACGCGCACTGCAACCAGACCGCGGCACTCGACGATGCCGGTTCCCTTGAGCGGCGGCGCCCCAGGCGCGCTCGGAGCGGGCATGGCGGGATTCTACAGCCTGCGGCCCGGCAGAGCGTGGTGGCACGAGCCAGAAGGCGTGCGACGACTCATGGCAGGCCGCGGCGGAAGCGCGCCATTTCGATGGGCTGCAGGAACTTGTGGGCCTCGAGGTTGAGGCGCTCGGCGATCGCAGTGGGGGCTCGCCGGTAGGTGAGGGAGGCCTCGACCGCGGCGGCACCTGCCGGAATCGGGTAGGTCAGGCGGCGCAGCTCGCCGCGGGTCAGACGGGTGTCGCGCGCCACGGCGACCGCGCGCCAGGGTGGGGCAGGCGATTTCCCTTCCTTGTCCTGGAGGAGCCTGGCAAACAGGGCGGCCGCGTCGGTGGCGTTGTCGCCGACCCGCCGGCCGGCCCGGTCGGTGAAGACGACGTCGAGGCGGATCTGCCGGAGCGCCGAGCCGGTGGGCAGGGAGTGCCCGGCCCCGACGTTGCTGACCGTGACGATCACCTCGTTGCCGCGGGGCTCGATGGCGAGCGTCGCGGCCCGCGCGAGGAGCGCCGGGACAGCTCCCGGGAAGTCGTGGGCGCGGTGGCAGCTCAGACACCCGGGTCCCTGGGGGTTCTCCGCCGCCTCGGGGCCCGTGGTGCACACCGGAAGACCCGCCTGGTTGTGCAGCTCGGCGTGGCAGACGAGACAGAACGCGCCGCTGACGAGCTGGGCGTCGGCAACGGTGGCGTGGGGCGCGTCGGCCTTCCGCCGCGCCCGCACCGGCAGGGCGGTGTCCACCGTGAGGTCCTTGGGGCCGGCAACGGTGCGCGACTGGTGGCAGGCCTCGCAGTCGACGCCGATCGTGCGTCCTTCGAACGTCCCCACCGCATGACAGGTCATGCAGGCGCTGGCGGCGGCCTGGCCCGCCTCGTCGCGGGCCCAGGCCCGCATCGCGAGGTAGAGGGGGTCCTGGAGCGACTCGGCGTGCATGGACGCTCGGTGTTGCACCGCCTGATTGACGTGACACGCAGCACAGGGCTGGGTCGGGGTCGCCTGTACGGCGAGCAGGAGCAGGGTCGAGAGCATGCCCCATCTTGGGGCCGCGGGCGCAATTGAGCAAGTCGCCCCTGCTTGCGTCCGGCCGGCGGCTCTGCTACCCAGGCGGCGGGAGGTGACGGAGCGATGGATGGGCGCGACCTGGACGCCGTGGTGGCCGGCTGCATCGGTATCGACACCAACATCTACCTGTACGGGCGCGACGTCGACTGGAGCGTCGAGGCCAACTTCACCCAGAACCTCGACTACGTGGGGCAGGCGGGCGGCTACTCGTCCCGGCTCTTCGCGAGCCTGGGCTGCCAGACAGCCTTCGTGGGCTCCGTGGGCCGCGACCCCATGGGTGATCTCATCCGGCGCGAGCTGGCGGGTGACGGCATCGAGACCCTGCTCTTCGACGATCCCCTGGGCACCCACCGCAGCGTCAACGTCATGTACGCCGACGGCCGACGCAAGAACTTCTACGACGGCAAGGGACAGATGGACGTGCGGCCCGACCCCGACGCGTGCCGCCGGCTGCTGGGGCGCTCGCGCCTCGTGCACGTGCACCTGGAGAGCTGGTGCCGCCACCTCCTGCCGGTGGCGCGGGAGCTGGGAGTTGTGGTGTCGTGCGACCTCCAGGACGTCGTCGATCTCGACGACCCCTACCGCCGCGACTTCGTGGACGGGGCCGACATCCTCTTCCTGTCCTGCGTCAACTTCCCGGAGCCGCGGGCGGCGCTCGAGCGCCTGCGCGGGGGACGGGTGGGCAGGATCGTGGTCGGCGGGCGCGGAGCCGACGGTTGCGTGGTCGCCGACGATGCCGGCGTGCGCTTTTTCCCCGCGATTGCGCTTCCGGACCCGGTGGTCGACACCAACGGGGCGGGGGACGCCCTGGCGGTGGGGTTCCTGACAAGCCATGTGCTGGGTGGCTTCTCCGTGGATGCCGCGTTGCTTCGGGGTCAGATCGCTGCCCGCAGCACTTGCACGAGAAGGGCGACTTCGCGCGGCCTTGTCACCCGCTTCCAGCTCGACGACCTGTACGCGCAGCAACAACACTCAGGTGAGTAGAGCGCCCGGCGACCCAAGTCCCGGGGATCGGCTCGGATCACCTCTCCCGTTGCAGGTACTCGTCGAGCTTGGTGACCTCGGCGGGATGCGCTGCAAGCCACGTCAGCGACTCCTCGTTGCCGGTGGCGGCCAGCATTCGATGGCCAAAGGGGTCCCAGAGGCCGGCCCTGTCAAGCGCGACGAGGGGCTCCAAGGCGATCTTCCAGAGGGTGGCGTCGATCTCCTCGCGGTTGGTCTCGCCGGCGATCTGCACGAAACCTCCCAGTCCATCGACCTTCTTCTGGGCCTCGGTCTTCAGAGGAAGGTCAGGGTCCGCGACGACGGTGGCTGCGGCGGAGATGGCGAGCGACATGCCGAGCATGGACTCCTTTTGCTCAGCGGTTGGAACCGAGATCTCGTAGCTTCCTTCACCTGTCTTCTTGACCGCGGACTCGAACGTGGCGAGCAGGGTTCCAGCGGCCTTTCCGGCCCGTTCGCCGGTGGGCTCGAGCATCATGAAGCGAAGAAGGACCCCGACTGCGGCGGCCTTCTGGCCCATCTCCTCGCGGAGAAGACCGAGCGTGTAGAGCGCCGACCGGTGGTCGGGTTTGCCCAGCACCGCCCGCTCGAGGTGCTCCGCGGCGGCGGCCTTGTCGCCGTGGCGCAGCAGGGCGATTGCGATGTTGTAGTTGAGCATGGGATCCCGTGGAGCGCCATCCAGCCCCTGGCGGAAGGTCCTGATCGCCTCGTCAAGCCGTCCCCCATCGGACAGGCACGAGCCGCGCATCACGAAGAAGCCGGCTCGCATCGGCGAGTCGAGCGCGAGACCCGCTGCGGTCGTTTTCAGGCAGGGGTCGAGAGACTTGGCGGCCATGTGAGTGTACGAGAGCTCGAACAGTGCCGTGATGTTGGCTGGCTCGATCGCCAGCGCCGCCTCGAGCTTGACCCGTGCCCCGGCGAGGTCGCCGGCGTCGAAGAGAGCGACTCCATCCCTGATGAGTGTATCCACTGCGGGGTTGGGCGTGGGCCGAGCTGTGGTCGCCATGCAGATCGCCGAGATGCCAAGGAAGGCGGGAATGAGTGCGAGTCGGTCGAGCATGTATGGGCTCCTCTGGCAACGGTCTGGCATTCTGACACCACGGGCGGGCCGAGGGAAACCCGCCCCTCGGGCGGGCATCGGCACGGTGGCACCGTCTGGCTGATCTCCAGAGCTCGAAGCTGCTGACACTGATGCGCGCAGCCCGCCGTCTACAACCTCGGGAGCAGGAGCGCGTTGAAGAGCAGCTTGTAGGTCGCCGCGGTGGACGCCCGGAACTGCGGGGCGAAGGCGAAGAGGACGAACTGGCCCTTGCCCTTGCGCGCCCAGACGCCGACGGCGGCGTTGCCCAGGCGCTTCTCGTTCTCGGCGAACCCGGACAGGAGGATGTCCTCCTCGGGGTGGCTCACGAGCACGCGACGATCGGTGTCGAGGCCCGGCTGGGAGGTGGAGAAGACCGGCTTGCCCCGGGAGAAGATGCCGCTCTCCGCCGGCATCCCCCAGGTCAGGGGATGGTCCTGGAGGACCTTGACGCGCAGCCAGGAGCCGGTGACCGTCAGGTCCTCCTTCGCGAGGTCATCGGCGATGTCGTCCACCGGGAGCTTGAAGTCCTCGACCTCGTCCTTGCCGCGGGTGATCTCCTGCATGCCCAGGAAGAGCGGCACGGACCGCCCCCACGCCACGATGACGCCGCCCGCATCGGAGAACGCCATGAGCTTCTCCATCCCCTTGTCGCCGATGCCCTTGCGGAGCTCCGGCGGCAGGTCGGGAAGGCCGTAGTCCTCGTCGTCGCGCTTGGTGCGGCCCTTGAGCAGCAGCTCCTTGTCGCTGCTCGGGAAGATGACGAGGTCGAACGCCCTGCCGAGGTCCAGCTTCTCGATCTCGCCCGGCCGCACGACCTGGAAGGGGATGCCGTAGCTGTCGAAGAGGTAGCGGGTCCAGCCGGCGTCCATGTCGTGGAAGTTGGTCTCGACCAGGGCGATCCGCGGGGCCTTGAGCGGACGTAGCGAAACCGCTGGCTCGCCGCTCAGGACAACGGGCGGCACCACGAGCGCCTCGAGGAGCCGCGGCAACGCGGCGGGGTCGGCCCCGGGACGGATGACGAAGCTGCCGGCGGGAAGCGTTGTCTCGCCAACCGGCAACGTGGCCGTGGCGCGGCTCACGGGCAGCCCGGCCCCGAGGGCGAGGAACGCGGCGCGAAACGCCTCGTTCTCGTTGGCCGAGAAGGCGACACCCCACGTGCCTGCGGGCAGGGTGGTGACGGGGGCCAGGGGCCGGAACGTCCCCTCGACGGGCTGCAGCGCAGCCTCCAGCTCCGGAATCCGCACGTCGATCTGATCGCTTGTGACCCCGCGGTGCAGCGGCAGCGACCAGCTCGTGATGTCGTAGGGCTCGATCATCTCCCCGTCCGGGGTGAAGTGGCGCACCGGGAAGCGCTGCTTCTCCATCACCTCCTTGATGAACGGCCGGTAGGGCTGGGCAAGGGGGATCACCACCGACCCGGGCTCGAAGTGGCGGCCTCCGGCGGTGACCCTCCCGGGCACCGTGAAGACCCGCACACCGTGCTCGATGAGGAGGTTGACGAGCTTGACCCACTCGCCCCGGTCGCGCTGACCCGGCGGCAGCACGAAGTAGAACGGCGCCTGGCTCTGTCCGCGCCGGACCTCGCGGCGGCAGATGTCGTTGCGGAACGTCAGCACCTCGCTGCGGTGGAGGCTGGCCGTGCGCAGCAGCGATCGGAAGGAGGACAGCTCATAGGTGACGGTGTCCCCCAGGCGCCACCAGCCGCCCGGCCAGGGGTCGAGGAAGTTCACGCTCTTCTTGTACTCCGCGAGGCCCTTGTCGTCGGCGTCGAGCTCGGTGGGCTCGATGAAGATCGGCGAGGCGTCGTTGAGGGTCGCGTTCTCGGTCAGCAGCCCGATGACGTTCTTCCAGATGGCCGTCTCGGTGGAGCCGGGCCAGTAGTCGTCGAACGCCCAGTGCTGGGCGACGCCGGTGAGCCCGTCGTGGGACATGTCGTGGGCCATGGCGGTGCCGAAGACGGCGATCCAGCTCCACAGGCCGGCCTCGATGTTCTCGGCGATCGGGTCGTGGCTGGGCGGGCAGTAGAAGCGCGGTCCGGAGGAGCCCATGCCGTGCTTCTCGACCATCACCTGGGGGAACCACTCGGTGGACATGATGCGCGACACGGCGCGGTTGTCCTCCTGGGTGAGGGTCACGAAGTCGCGGTTGTTGTCGTGGCCGACGTAGCGGTGGTAGACCGACGGCAGCGACGCGCCGTCCCACTTCGTCCCCTTGTTCTTGCGGTAGTTCGCCACGACCATGTCGAGGCCGTCGGGGTTGTGGGCGGGGACCACCATCCAGACGACGTTGTCGAGCTGACGGAGGAGCGCAGGGTCCTCCGTGGTGGCGAGCTCGTGGGCGTAGAGCGGAAACGCCTGGGCGGGGGCCAGCTCGCTGGCGTGCATGGACAGGGTCGCGAGCAGGAACACCCGGCCGCGGGCGACGAGGTCGGCGCGCTCGGGGTCGGGGATGGCCGGGTCGAGGGCGAGGCGGCGGTTGATGGCGTGGAGCTCGTCGAGGCGCCTGATGTTGTCCGCGCTGGAGACGAACGCCACCACCATCGGCTTGTCCATCGGGGACCGGCCGATCTCGCGCACCTCGATGCGCGGGGAGGCGGCGTCGAGGACCTTGAGATAGGCGAGGATCTGCTCGTAGTCGACGAGGAGCCCGTCGGCCCCGGGCTTGAAGCCGAAGTGCGCCTCGGGGGTCGGCAGCGCCGCCGCCGCGAGCGCGCCCGCCGCCAGCAGGAAGCAGCCCAATCCAGCCAGAAATCGCCTCTGTGTGGTCATGACCCCTCCCAACCCGGCGAGGCTAGAGCGGTCCACACCGTGGGTCAAGCCGTCCCGAGCTGATCTTGTCGTTGCAGCAGGCGCATGCCTGCCCCGATCGTGACTGCCCTGCCAGGCCCGCGGTCGGATCGTGAGAGGAAGGTCGCTCCTACGGTGAGACGGTGAGCCTCGCGAGGTCCGGCTTCTGGGCGGATTCCTGGACCAGAAAGGCGTGGCACGTCTCGCACTCCCCGGTGATGGCGCGGTCGCCCCCGGCGGCCTGCATCTCGCCGTCGTGGCAGCGGAAGCACCCCGGGAAGTCGTCGTGGCCGATGTGGCTGGGGTGCGTGCTCCAGTCGGTCTTCATCTCCGGGAAGAAGGAGCGGTCGTACACCGCCGCGACGGCGTCGGCCGCCCGGGCAACCAGCGCGACCCGCTCGGGTGCCGCCTCGGCGCTGCGGTACTGGGCGACCAGGGCGTCCCGCACCCCGGCCACGCCGGCGGCGTGCGTCGGGTAGGGCGCGGTGAGGGCCTTGAGCGCCTCGCGCTTGAAGAACGGCAGCGTCCGGAGGTCCTCGTGCCGCTCCAGGATCGCGTCCACGGCCTTGCCGGGCGGCGCGTAGTAGTGGCTCGGCCGGTTGTGGCAGTCGATGCAGTCCATGACCCGGGCGCCGCCCTCGACCTCGGCCGGCGTGGGTGCCTCGGTCCCGTTGCGCACGAACGTCGTGACCTTCCCGTCGGCGGTGCGGAGCTCGGCCCAGGAGATGCTCTCGCGGCGCGCGTCGGCGGCCAGGTAGCGGATGCGGTTGTCGGAGTAGATGTGCCACCAGTGGATACCGCCGTGGCGCCCGGCGTCCAGGGCGCCGCCGCCGGTGCGGATGAGCATCACCGAGTACGCCGGCGTGCTCGTCTCGTCCTCGGCGAAGCGGGCGAACGATCGCAGCTTGTCGCCGTAGTGCATCGCCGGCCAGTGGCAGGCCTCGCAGGTCTCGCGGGCGGGACGCAGGGTGCGCAGGGGCGTGAGGATGGGGCGGTGGTAGGTGTTCATCGCGGTGTGCCAGACCTGCCGCAGGCCGTCGAGCTTCGAGCGCACGAACCACGACGCCCCGGGGCCGATGTGGCACTGCACGCACGCCACCCGCGAGTGGGCCGAGTTCTGGTAGGCGGTGTGCTCCGGGTGCATGACGCTGTGGCATGAGGTGCCGCAGAACTCCACCGTCTCCATGTGCTCGATGCCCATGTACGAGGCAGCCCCCAGGATCACCCCGTTGATGGCCGTGAGGACGATGACGATGGTGGCCACCTTGCGGAGCTGGGGGTCGTTGAAGTCGAGCTTCGGGAAGGCGTCGAGCTCCCACGCGGTGGCGCCGGAGCGCAGCAGACGCCGCCGGCGGCGCCACATCCCGAACGGGATCAGCACCAGGCCGAGGACGAAGAACGCCGGCAGGACGAGGTAGGCGAACCCGGCGATGTACGGGTTGCGGATGCCGCCCACCGCCTCCACCAGGGCGAAGGTGAGCAGCAGCAGCGCCGAGACCGTCGTCAGGATCGCCCCGGCGATGGTCCAGAAGTTGTTGGCGTAGTTCCAGAGACGGCCGAAGGTGCGCGTGGCGCTGCGCGGCAGGCTGCTCATCCGTTCCCCCTCGGGCGGCCTTCTGGACCTGCCCTTCCCGCACTCCAAGGTACCGCCCGCCGGCTGGCGGCGCAATGGCGCAGAGGTCAGTGGAGCACGAGACGGCGGGCGAGCGCCCGCAGCCTCTCGTCGCTGGCGCCGGGCAGGCGGGCCGTCTGGGCACCTCAGCCGGCGGGGCACGCCGGGCGCGGACAGCCACCACTCGCCGGGGCGCCACCACCATTCGCCGGCGGGCGCGAAACCGGTGGCGCCGGGCGGCGTAGTCTGGGGCAGAAGCCGGGTACGATGGAGTCCGGCTGGAAGGGTGGGCGCAATGGACGACAGGATTCGACGGCACGATCTCTCCCGGCTCCTGCTGGGGCTGACGATCTGCGCGCTGGGGGTGGTGTTCACGCTGGATCACCTGGGCTGGTGGGACGCGGGCCACATCGGGTCCTACTGGCCGCTGTTCCTGGTGGTCTTCGGCCTGTCGAGGCTGCTGCAGGCCCCCGGGGGTCGCGGGCGCGGGTTCGGGCTCGTCCTGGTCGTGGTCGGGATCTGGTGGACGCTCTACAACCTCGAGATCGTCGACACCAGCGTCTGGCACCTGTGGCCGCTGTTGCTGGTGGTCGCCGGGGCCGGCATGATCCTGGAGGCGTTTGGCCTGAGGAAGTGGCGCGAGACCCGGACTGCCACCCCGTCCACCCCGGCGGAGGTGGACCTCATGGCCCCGCCTCCCACCGGGCAGCCCGTGCCGCCACCCCTTCCGGCGGCCGGTGACGACCGGGACGCCTACGTGGACGGCCTGGCCATCCTCGGGGGGTTCAAGCGGGTGGTCACCTCCCGGCAGTTCCGGGGCGGCAGCCTCACCGCCTTCATGGGCGGCTGCAACGTCGACCTGCGGCAGGCCGGCATCGCCGGCGACACGGCGATTCTCGACACCATGGCGTTCTGGGGTGGCATCGAGATCAAGGTGCCATCCGACTGGACGGTGGTGCTGCAGGGCACGCCGATCCTCGGCGGGTTCGAGGACAAGACCACCCAGCGCCGCGGAGACGGCTCCAAGACGCTGATCATCAGGGGCTTCGCGGTCATGGGTGGAGTCGGGGTCGTGGACTGAGCGGCGGCGGAGCGGAGCGGAAGGCGGAGTAGCGCGTGCACCCGATTCTGGCGCGACGGGGAAGGATGGGGCCGTACCTGGGAGCCTGGGCCTCGGTGGTCGTGCTCCTGGTCGGCCTGGTGCGGCTTGCCGCGCGGGTCTCCTGGCCGGAGGCCGCCGCTGTGGCAGTGCTGCCGGGCGTGATCTACGGCTTCATGTGCCTGGCGGCGTTCTACCCCTGCAAGTCGGCGCCCCTGCGCGCCGGCGTGCTGGGCAGGGCGCTGAGCTCGCACCTGCTTGCGGTGGCGCTCACGGGCCTCCTCTGGCTGCTCGTGATCGACACCTGGCTCGTGCTGCTGGAGCCGGTGCGGGTCCTCGCCCGGGTC
>JALOLB010000310.1 GCA_025456225.1 Thermoanaerobaculaceae bacterium | reverse complement strand
AGCACGTAGACGTGGGCGCTGCCCTCGTGGACCACGGTGTACAGCCCGAGGAAGCGCACGAGGCCCAACAGGATCGGGACGGCGATCCAGGACGCCACGAAGGCGACGATCACGGAGAGGAGCATGGGAGACATCAGCGCACCTCCAGGATCACGCGCTCGGCGTTGCGGTACAGGCTCAGCCGGGCGTTCCGCAGGTACCCGGCGAGCGCCTCCGGGGCGTTCCGCTTCAGCTCGGCAAGCTGCCCGGCGAGGGCGTGCAGCGGCTCGACCTCGGCCTGGGCGTTGAGGGTTTCGATTTCCACGGCACGCTTGGACTGCACGATCTTCTGGTCGGCCGACGCCTGCGCCAGGCTGATGTCCGAGGACACCTGGTTGTGGGCGGTGTTGATGGCTGCCAGCGCCGACTCCACGTCCGGCGGCGGGTCGATGGCGGTGATCAGCGAGGCCTCCAGCGTGATCCCGTAGCGGGCCGTCGAGGAAAGGCACTCGCGGTCCATCATCTCGTTGATGGCATGGAGGTTCTTGCGGAGGTCGTTGATCGAGACCCCGGTCACGATGCTGGTGTCGGTGAGGGGTCCATCCCCACTCGGCGGGCGGGCCGGCGCCTCGTAGGTGGCGATCCGCTCGCGCAGCACCGAGATGAAGTACCCCATCACATGGACGATCGGATGCTTGACGCCGAACACGTAGGCGTACAGGTTCCGCTCGCTGACCTTGTAGCGGATCTGCCCCTGCAGCCCGGTGTTGAGCTGGTCCTTGGTCACCGCCTCGAGGATGGTGCCGTGGTCGTTGGCGCTGCGGTCCTCGAGATCGATGGCCATGTTCATCGTCTGGGTGGCCACCGAGACCTTGTGGACGCGCTCCCAGGGCCACTTGAAGTACGGCCCGCCCGGCGGAATGACCCGCACCTGCGGGTAGCTGTAGCGCTCCCGCTCCTCGGGCTTGAGGTACTCGGCGCAGGGATCCTGGAGCGTCGTGCTCCCGAGGCGCTGCGCGCGTCCGAACGACGTCTTCACGGCGCGCTCGTTCTGGTCCACGGTGAAAAACCCGAGGACCACCGTGCGCACCACGAACCAGAGCACGAACCCGACGACCAACCCTTCGAAGACGATTGTCATGCGTCCTCCCTGCTGCGGCCCACCAGCGGCTGGCCGTCAGCTTAGCATCGGGCCACTGCGCAGCAGCGCCAATCGGCACCGTTCGCAACCTGGACGTGGACGTGGACGTGGTCGTGGACGTGGACGGAATCTCCAAGGGCGAGCAGGAGGTCTTCGAGAGTGCGCAAGCAACTGGCCTGGTTCTGGCGGTCCGCGGCGCTCCCACCTTCTGGCGCCTCACCGTGCGGTTGGTCCACGACCACGACCACGTCTACGTCTACGTTCCCGCCATTGACGATGAGCCTCTGGGGAGAGGCTGACCCGAGTGCTTCGAGCGCGCTGCGCTCGCAGCAGCCGGCTACACGGCCCTGCGTTCCGGGTGCGTCCCCAGGAGCTGGCGGATCGCCGGCGAGGCGTGGCCGCCGTGGGCGCGGAGGACCTCGCCGAGGACGCCGGGGGAGACGGGCCGCCCGAGGGCAAAACCCTGCAGGAAGTCGCACCCCATGGCCGAGAGCATGCGGATCTGCTCCTCCTTCTCGATCCCCTCGGCGGTGACGGTGAGGCCGAGCGAATGGGCGAGCTGCACGATCGCGGCGCACAGCACGGCGTCGTCGTTGCCAGGCTTGAGGCCGCGGACGAACGAGCCGTCGATCTTGACCATGTCCACCGGGAACTCCCGGAGATAGTGGAGCGACGAGTAGCCGGTACCGAAGTCGTCGAGGGCGATCCGGGCCCCCAGCCGCTTGAGGTCGGTGAGCACCCCCAGCGTGGTCTCGCCGCTGCGCATGGCGCCCCGCTCGGTGATCTCGAAGGAGAGCGAGCTCGCCGAGACGCCGCCCAGTCGGAGCGTCCGCTCCACGAGGTCGGGGAGGTCCGGGTGCATGCAGACCGAAGGTGACAGGTTGATGGCCAGCTCGAGCCGGCGCCCGCCGTCGCCCAGCACCGACCCGACATCCTGGACCGCCCTGCGGATGCCCCAGATGGTCATCTCCTTCGAGAGGCCCATCCGCTCGAGGTCGCCGATGAACTCGCCCGGGGCGACGAGGGTGTTGTCCCCCCTCGACCAGCGAAGCAACGCCTCGACGGCCGTGATCCGGCCGCTGTGCACCTCGACGATCGGCTGGTAGTGGAGCAGGAACTCGTTGTTGGCGAAGGCGCGGGTGAGCTCGGCATCGAGGGTCTCGGGAAGCTCCGCCCGGCCGTCCGCCGCCGGGTCGTAGCTCTTGACGGCGCCCCGCATCTCCCGCTCGGCGGTCATCATGGCGCGGCGCGCCGCCTCGAGCAGGGTGTCGGCGTCGCTGCCGTGCTTCGGGAAGAAGCTGATCCCACCCGTGAACGAGGGCTCGAGCTCCCGCCCGAGCACGCGCAGCGGGGCGCGCAGCGCCGTCAGGATCGCGGCGAGCGTGGCCGTCAGCTCGCGCTCGTCCGCCGCGCCGGTGAGCACGAGCCCGAGCTCGTGCTCGCGCAGCCGCGCCAGCGTGTCCCCCTCGTGCAGTACCGCTCTCGCCCGCTGCGACAGCAGCCGCAGCAGCTCGTCGCCGTAGACCAGCCCGAGATGGTCCGAGAAGCGGCGGAAGTCGTCGATGGCGAGCGCCACCACGCCGACCACCTCACCGCGCCGCAGCGCCATCCCGAGCGTCTGCGCGAGGCGATCGCCGAGCAGCGACCGGTTGGGCAGCGACGTGAGCGGGTCGTGCAGCGTGACGTGCTCGAGCCGGGCGGTCGCCTGGACGAGCCGCTCGCGCTCCTGGTCGAGCAGCCAGGCGATCATCCCGCCACCCATCAGCGCGGGCAGGATGAGGTCGGCGATGCTCGTCAGCAGGCCGAGCTCGGATGTGAGGGGGCGCATCGCGGGGACGGCGGTCAGGACGAAGTAGAAGAGCTGGTTGGCGCCGTAGAGCACGAACGCCCAGGCGACGAGCCTGGGCGGCAAACGCCTCGCGCGACGTTGGGAGAGCAGCACAAGCAGGCCACCAACGACAAAAGCGAGGCCAAGAGCGGCCGCCCGCAGGCCGACGCGTACGGTCAGGCGCAGCATCGCCGCGCCCGGATCCCAGACGAACGCCAGCGCGGCGGCAGCCCCGAGGACCGCCAGGAGGGCCAGGCCGCGGTTCCGCAGCCGCGCCGACCACGTGTCGTGCTTGAGCAGCTCCCGGGTGCCGAGCAGGAGCAGGAACGCCTGCCAGTACGCCCCGACCTGGCTGATGGCCGTGATCGCCAGGCGGGCCGGATGGGCGACGCTCATCTGGGACGACAGGATGACGCTCAGGAGGGTCGCGGTGATCGACGCTGCCGACGCCCACCAGCTCCACGACCAGAGCAGCAGGTAGGCGCGGCGGTAGGAGCGCCAGAATCCCGTGGAGACGGCGGCGAGCACCACGCTGCAAACCGCCTGCGCGGTCAGTTGCGCCAGGAACAGCCTCAGGACGGCGTCGCCAGCTTCCATAGAGCTCCAGACCAGGCTAACACACCGGACCTGCCCCGTCGCCGGCAGGCTGCAGCGCGAGGCGCGTGGTGGACGCTACCGGGGGCCGAGGGCGAACCGGACCGTCCCGGAGACGCTGCCAGCGGGGTCGAAGCTGCGCTCCACGAGACGGATGGAGCCGTCGAAGCCGATGAGAAGCAGCGTCGAGCTGCGGGTGCCGTAGACCGGCGAGGCGATGAACGCGGGAGCCAGCAGCGTCGACCGCGGGCGCCTACCGCTCGAGGGTGAGGGGGACAGAGTCGGAGCGGCCCCGGGTGAAGGTGACCTTCCCTCGCGCCACGCGGCAGGCAGGGTCGAGCGTCAGCTCGTTCACGCCGGCGTAGGCGCCGTCGGGCGAGACCCAGTCGATGCGGACCGATGGCCCGCTCACCACGGCGGTGCCGGTCACGTTGCCGAGCCCCTGCTCCCGGCCGCTGTACCGCCCGCCCCCGAGAGGGGTGAATGTCCAGCTCGACGAGCCCTCGCCGCCCAGCGGCTGCCGCCAGGCCCCGGAGATGTCACAGCTTCCCCCGCCCGAACCGGCGGTCCCGACC
>JALOLB010000309.1 GCA_025456225.1 Thermoanaerobaculaceae bacterium | reverse complement strand
GTGAGCCCATCCACGCCGATGGCCTCGGCAGCGTGACGAAGCTGACCGACCAGGCCGGACACGTCGTCCACTCCTACCAGTACGACGCCTGGGGCAACAACATCGAAGCCGAAACCGGCGCGCCGGTCGACGGCGTCAAGTACGCCTTCACCGGCAGAGAGTGGGACCCGGAGACGGGCCTCTACTACTACAGAGCCAGATACTACGATCCAGGGGTCGGGCGGTTCGCCAGCGAGGACCCGGTCGGGTGTGCGGGCGGCGACGTCAACTTCTACGCGTACGTGAAGAACGGCCCCGTGAACTGGATCGATCCTGAGGGGCTCATGCTTGTCCCGCCACCAGGCATCCTGGATAAGGTGTCGGACTTCTACGAGCAGGTCTATCGGGACTTTGAGTGAGAGCGATCGCGCTTTCCCAGGGGCGTCGGGTCACGCTACTTGATGGGATGGGATCGGGTCGGTGGTAGGTGCGGTTCGACGATTGCGGCGAGTGCGCGGTCATCGAGGTCGTCGGGATCGCGGCCGTCGGGGAGCTCGGCGATTCGGACCGCGGGCAGCTGGAGGGACTGCTGGATGCGCACGGATGCCTGGCGACCGGGGGGACGCCGAGTTGGGCGAGGCGCATCACGCCCCAGGGGCACTCGACGACGACGACGACTCCACTGCGCGGGAGGTTGGTGGCGACGCGGTGGTAGCCGTAGAGGGTCTGGTTCCGCGGGAAGGCGGGAGGCAGTTTCCACTTGCCCCAGGTGCGCACCTCCTGGGGGTCCAGGCGCCGACCGGCGTAGCCGAGAGGGAAGCCGGAGGGATCGTGGAGGCGCACGGCGAGGCAGCCGCGCAGGAAGCCGCCGCCCGCCCAGGTGCCGGCCTCGAAGGCGCGCGCGGTGTCCGGGCGGATGCCCTTGTGGCGGAGCAGGGCCGAGGCGTGATCGAGGGGAAGGGCGTGGGTGAAGGGCTGGAACCGACGCGGCCCTGGTGACGGGCGGGCGGCGGTGTCCGGCGGAGCCGTGCCGGCGAGGGCGAGGAGCTGTCGGGCCACCTCGCCGTAGCTGCAGCGGTCGAGTCGCCGAAGCAGTTCCACCACGTCGCCTCCGGCCTGGCACCCGGTGAAGCAGTACCAGAGACCGCGGGATCGGGTCACCACGAATGCGTTAGGTGAGTCGCCGCGGTGGATGGGGCAGCAGCCCACCAGGCGATCGCCCTGTGGCCGCAGACCGCGGAGGAGGCCGCGCGCGGCCAGGACGTGCTCGATGGAGACGCGCTGCTTCAGCTTGCGAAGTGTGGGCTCGGGCATGGGTTGGGTCCTGGGGGCTGGTTTCCCGTTTCCCTTTCCCCCCACGCCCAGGGCAGTGAGCGGCGGGAAACGGGAAACCGGCGGGGTCAGACGGTGGCGAGGCGGTAGCCGGCGGGGGTCTTGTGGACACGGCCCTGTCGGGCCATTTCGTCCAGGGTGTGGCAGAGGCGCTCGGCGCGGCTGCGGCAGGCCTGGCGCAGGTCGACGAAGCGAAGGGGTTGGTCCTGGACGAGTGCGGCTTCGACTCTGTCGGCCAGGGACAAGGATGGGGCCGACGGAGCGGTCTCGGTGGGGGGCGCCGGGGCGTCGAGCAGACGCAGGGCGAGGTCCGGCTCGGTGGAGAGGGACACGGCCAGGTCGGTCAGCCCGGGGGCCGCGCGGTGTTCGACGGTGAGGAGGAGGCGCTCGCCGCGCCGGCGGAGGTACAGGTTCGAGTCTCCCCAGGCGTGGAATTCGGAGCTGCCGCGCAGGGCCTGACCGGCCCGCGCCTTGTCCGCGCCCTTGCGCGCATGGTGGACGACGGTGACCGCGGTCCGGAATTGACGCTGCAGTTCGCGCAGGTAGGCGAGCAGGGGCGCCACCTCCGAGCTCTCGTTCTCGCGACAGCGGTGCAGGCGGACGAAGGGGTCGAGGATCAGCAGGCGGGGGCGCAGGTGCCCGATGGTGGCGCGCAGCCTGTCGCAGTCGGCGGGCAGATCGAGACGTAGGGTGGGCGCGGTGATGACCTGGATGTCGAGATCCTGGAGACGACGACCAGCCGCGCGCGCGATCCCCTCCAGCCGCTCGCGGACAGTGGTGGCCGCGTCCTCGGCGGCATAGAGGACCACCCGGCCCGGGGAGGGGACGGGAAAGCGGCGGAGGCAGGGGGCACCCGAAGCGACGGAAACCGCCATGTCCAGGGCGAGGAAGGACTTGAAGCTCTTGGGCTCGCCCCCGACGACCCCGACCGCTTCGTCAGCCCAGAGCCCCTCGATCAGCCATCGCTGTCGGGGGCAGATGGCGGTGAGCTCGTGTGCAGGGACGACGGGAAGGGTCTTCATGGGTGGGCGTTGGTGTTGGCCGCACGTGTGCGGCCCCGTTCCCGGGCGGGGGGGCCGAAGACCTCGAGAAAGAGCTTCTCGTCGAGCTGAGAGACCTCGGCGCGGGCCCCGGCGGCCAGCAGGTCGGCGCCCATGTTGGCGAGGACGCGGTAGTTGCCGAGGGCGTGCTCGCACAGGGTCTGCATGAGGCCAGCGGTCATGAGGCGCGGGTTGCCGGCCTGGCTCAGCAGGTGCTGCAGGCAGTCGAGAAGCTCCTTGGGGGTGGCTGGCTCCTGCACCAGCCGGACCCGGATGCGGCTGGCCAGGGGAATGAGATCCGGCTCGCGGAAGCGTTGGGTGAGCCGGGTGTCGCCACAGAGCACGACGGTGAGGACCGCGCGCGAATCCATGTTGGTGCTGGAGATCAGCCTCAGTTCGGAGAGCACGGCGGTGGGCATCTCTTGGGCCTCGTCGAGGAAGATCACCGGCCGCCAGAGGGTGGCCTCGCAGTGCGCCAGCCACTTCTCGCGCAGGGCCCGGAACCCGGCCCAGCGGTTGTGGGGGCGCAGGGGCACGTCGAATCCCTCCCCCAGCTCGCGGTAGAAATCCGCCAGGGCGCTCTGGGGGCGGGTGAGCTCCGTGGTCACCAGGTCGGTGGTCGCGCTCAGCCGGCGCTGCAGCTGCCGCAAGATGGTCGACTTGCCGCTGCCGTTGTCGCCGGTGATGAGGATGAAGCCACCCTGCCTCGCCTGCTGTTCGGCACGGAAGAAGAAGTGCTCGACCCGGGGCGGGGTGTAGAGGGCCTCGCTGGGCACGTCGGTCGAGAAGGGGTCCCACTTGAGGCCGAAGAGGGCGATGTGCTTGTGCGGGGTCATCACTCGTTCTCCTGATCGTTGTCGTTGCGCTGGGGAATGTAGGCCGGGGGCAGACCGCTCTGCGCGTAGTCGGCCATGAGCTTGGCCAGCAAGGGCGCCATGCCGGACTCCGCCTTGCGCTCCGGCACCTCGTCGCCGACCGGCTCCAGGCTCCGCCTCCGGGCGTCGGCGTTGGCGTGCTTGTCCTGGGGGTAGATGCGGGTGATCACCGTGCCCGTGGTCTCGTCCACCAGCCACACGTGGGTGAGGTCCCAGCTGGCGTAGCGGACGACCAGCCGCCTCACGTGGCGGAAGCGGCCCGGGACCTCGAAACGGCAGCCCCTGATGCTGACCGTCCCGTCGCTACGCCGGTGCATCCGGTGCTCCTGAACCGCAAACGCCTGTCGCAAGGTGAGGCTGTCGGGACAAGGGCGGCCCACGCTCTTGCCATCCAGGAACCGGTCCAGAGGCGTCTGGCCGGTCTCCCCGTGGACCGTGCGGTGGTACTCCATCTCCACGCAGGCCTGGGTGGCGTCGTTGAGCAGCTGCAGGGTGAGGTCGCGACAGCCCTCCAGCATGGGCATCACCCGGCCTTCGATGAGGGCCCAGAAGACTTCCTGCTTCGCGTTTTGATGGGGCGAGTACGGCAGCGTGAGGTCCCGGACGATGCCCAGCCGGGCCAGCCCCTGAACGACCTCGTCCGCTCTCATGGCGGAGCCGTTGTCCGACAGGACCTGGCGCGGCAGCCCGCGCTTGGCGAAGGCCTGGCTCAGGCCGTGGACGAGCTCTTCCGCCGTCTCGCTCAGGTACCACTGCAGGTGCGGCACCAGACGGGAGTGGTCGTCGATGATGCCGAGCAGGATCGGGGTCGTGTACTCCCCGTTCGGGGTGAGCACCTTGCGCGAGCCGTGGTGGAAGTCGTAGTGCCAGAGGGCGTTGACGTACTCGGCCTCGTAGCTGCGGACCTCGCGGCTCTCCAGGCGGGCCAGGGCCCGCTCCAACCCCGGCTTGTCCTTCGGCCGCCGCCGGCGCTTGCGGAACAGCCCGTGGTCCTTCATGAAGCGCCGCACGGTGGGGTACGACGGCAGCGGACCCACCGTGGGGTCCTGCTTCACCAGGACCGCGAGGTTGTCGTGGTGAAGCTGGTAGGTCCAGCCGTCGTGCTGCGCGTACTGCTCCAGCAGCACCCCCCGCAGCGCAGCGCCCACGGAAGGATGCTGCCCGCAGTCGCATCGCCGCTTCCGGAACAGCGCCCCCACCGGGTCCGCCTTGTCCCGGGCGGTGTAGTACCAGTGCTCCATGGTGGAGGGCGCGAACTGCACCTGCTCGCCCCGCTTGGTGGGGTGCAGCCAGTTCTTGGTCGACAGAACCTCCAGCTCCGACCAGAGCTTCCCCCGCGCCGGCGGAGACGTCAGCAGCGGGCCGATCGTTGAGAAACGCAGGTGTGCCCACCGTTCGTGGGATGGGGCCACCGCCGCCACGCCGTCTTCATCTTCGTTCGTGCTCAATCCTCACCTCCTGGCCTCCGACGACCACTCGTCGAACGCCAGGGGAGGATG
>JALOLB010000093.1 GCA_025456225.1 Thermoanaerobaculaceae bacterium | reverse complement strand
AGCCGATCGCCGTAGCGGACGTCGAACCCGCCCGGGTAGAGGCTGATCGATTCCAGCGTCTCGGGGTTGAACAGGCTCGTGAGGCCGAACAGCCGGTACGGGTCGTAGACCGGGATGCCGTCGAGGTAGATGCCGTTCTGGTCGGGCCGCCCGCCGCGCACGTACAGCCGCCCCGACCAGTCGTCGCGGGAGATGACGCCGGGCAGCGACTTGAGCGCCTGCATGCCGTCCTCGAACGCCCCCGGCGTGTCGGCCACCGTCTGGGCCGCCACCTCCTGCACGGGCTCGGGCGGTGCCGGCGGCGGACCGGTGACGACGAGCTGCTCCGCGTACCCCGGGGCGCGCTCCAGCGCCACCACCAGCCGCTCTGACAGCTTGGGCTCACGGATCTCGACGGTGCGGGGAAGGTACCCCGGGGCCTGGACCTGGAGCGCGAGCGGAACCCGGCCCCCGAGCGGCCACTCGAACCCGCCCCACTCGTCGGTCACGGCAGTCGCCTGCCCACTGCCCACGATTTCGGCGCCCGGAATCGGCGCCCGCGTTGCGGCGTCGACCACTCGCCCGAAGAGCACCGCGCCGGTGCTCGTCAGCGCGGGCAGGGGGTCGGCACCGAGTGGGGGCGGTGCCAGCAGGAGGAGAACGGCCCATCCGAGCAGGGCGTGCCAGGCGGGCCGGCCGGGGCAAACGTGTCGCGTCATGGCGTCGGACCTCATTGTCGCTCGCCGCACGCCCTAGAACCAGAAGGTGATGCCGACCCGGATCTGGCCCTGCACCAGGTCCTCGTTGTGATTCCACTCGCAGTCGTCGTGGTGGTGCTCGCAGCTCTCGTCGTCCCACCCCCACTCCTCGTCGCTCGTGTCGCTCCAGGTGCCGCGGGCCTCGAGCCGGAACGCCACGTGCTCGGCGAGGGCGATCTTGATGCCGCCCCCGAGGCTCGTCGAGAAGCGCTGGGAGTCCGAGAAGCCGGCCCTCTCCGGTCTCAGGTCCGCAACCCCGAGCGACCCGACGACGTAGGGGGTCACATGACCGACCGGCCACTGCCCCAGAACCCCGATGTGGTAGTAGTTGACGTCGAGATCGAAGGCATGCTCGGAGGGGGTGAACAGCGTGTCCTCCTCGAGGCCGGTGCTCTGGTGGTCGGCGGAGAACTCGATCTGCACGTGGTAGGAGACCGGGATGTCGATCACGAGGCCATACGACGCGCTGTCCTCGAGGCTGGCGTCGTACCCGAGCGCCGGGTTGTCCTCGCCTGACAGCTCGCCGCCCCACCGGTAGCCGACCATGGGGGTGATCTCGACCGAGCCCGCCTGGGCCCAAACGGTGGTGCCGCCTGCCACCGAAACGATCGCGGCGAGCAGCAGCGCCAGCTTGATTGCGGAACGGAACGTGGTGGATGTGGTCATGGGTGCGATCCTTCTCTGGACCATCCGGTCCCGGCGGTGGAGCCGCGGGCTCATCCCGCCGCCCACCGCCCATCTGGTGCCAGGATCGGCCACGGAACGCCGCCCCGCTTGACCGAACGGTGATCATGCGATGACCAGTGGATGAGGATGTCTGCGTGCTAGGATTCCGGCCGTGAGACGCGGGCACACTGACCCTCGATGGTTGGTCTCCCGCCCATCCTCCCCCGCCCTCACCGCAGCTCTGGTCGCGGCCCTGCTGGCGGGGGCGGGAGCGGCGTGGGCCGGGGAACCGGCCTCGGCGTTCGAGTTCACCTTCTCGAGCCCCGGTGCCCGCAGCATGGGGTTCGCCGGCGCGTTCGTCCCGGTCGCCGACGATGCGACAGCCGCCTTCGCCAACCCCGCCGGGCTGGTCCAGCTCATGCGCCCCGAGGTGTCCCTGGAGCTGCGGTTGCGCGGCGCCCTCGAGAGCGACGAGGAGGGCAACTCGACCCTCGGCGCGGTCAGCGGCGTGTCGTTCTTCTCAGCCGTGGTCCCGCTCGGGCGCTGGTCGTTCGCGCTCTACGGCCACCAGCTCGCGAGCCTCGACTTCGAGGCCTCGGACACCACAGGCCGGCGAGCGGGCTGGGCACCGGGGGCGTCCGGCGAGCGGCTCGAGGAGCTGAGCGTCGGCCGGCTCGGTTTCGCGGCCGCCTTCCGGCTGCGCGACAACCTGGCGCTGGGGCTCGGGATCTCGCACTTCCAGAGCACCGTCAAGCTGGCTCCCCTTGGCAGTGCCGACGGACGCACGCGCGGCGTCGACAGCGCCGACTGGGGGCTCAACGCCGGGGTGCTGTGGAACCCCTCCGAGAAGGTCCGGCTGGGTGGGTTCTACCGCCAGGGGCCGTCCCTGGACGACGGCGCGGCCCCGTCCGCGACCTCCGCGTCCGGGAGCCCTCTCGCGAGGACGCTGGATCTCCCCGACTCGTACGGCCTCGGCGCCGCGGTCCGCGCGTTCGAGGGCGCGCTCACGCTGGCGTTCGAGTGGGACCATGTGCGCTACTCGAGCCTGGTGGACGGGCTGTCGGCCATCGCTGGCGGTGACGACAGGCTCGCGATCGACGACGCCGACGAGCTCCACCTCGGCGCGGAGTACGCCTTCCTGCAGGTGAACCCGGTGCTGGCCGCCCGCGCCGGCTTCTGGTTCGATCCCGACCACCGGGCCTGCAGCTCGACTCCCGGCTCCCCCTACGTGTGCGACAACGAGTCGGGCGACGAGGTCCACGCCACCGCCGGGTTCGGCCTGGCGTTCCGCAAGTTCCAGCTCGACATCGGGATCGACCAGTCGCGCTCGCTCATCGCCTTCTCGATCTCCGGGATCGTCAGCTTCTGAGCCACCGGTCGAGAAACCAGCTACCCGCCACCAGCCGACCCCCGGCGACACGACGGAGGAGCCCCAGCGCCTCCAGACGCCGTACCCGCTCGGGCGCGGCACTCTCGGCCCCGCCGCCGGGCAGGGCGCGCAGCACGCGCCGGTCCCCGTCCTCCAGCAGCGCGAGGTCGGCGGCGAAGAGGTAGCCCACCATCGGGTCGGCGGCGACCGTCGCCGAGGCGGCCCCAACCTCGCACACCTCGAGCACCCGCTTGGCGAGGAGCTGCAGCAGGAACGGGTGCCCGCCGCACCGGGCGCAGATGCCCTCCACCGTCGCGTCGTCGAGCTGCGGCCTGGCGGTCTCGGGGAGGTGGTCCTGGCGGACGAGGGCGCGCGCCTCGTCCGGGTGCAACCCCCCCAGGACGACGGGCGGCCCGAGGGCCTCCAGCAGCAGGACACCCTGGGGAGTTTCGGCGGCGAGGGCGGCAAGGCGCATGGACGAGGCAAGCACGACCCGCGCCCCGGCCCTGCCCCTGAGCACGTCGGTCACGGCAGCAGCCTGCCGGGGCTCCCGCCCGAGCAGCGCCACCAGGTCCTCCGCCTCGTCGCCCAGCAGCACCAGCGTACGGCCACGTGCGCCCAGCTCCCCGGCGAGCCGCGCGACAGCGGCGGGCAGGTCCTCGGAACCTCCCGGTACGTCGAGGTCAAGCTCCTTCAGGCGGCCCCGGGCATCCATCAGGGCGTCCTGGAACGAGAGACGCAGCTCGTCGGCGTCCTCGACCCCCTGCAGGTCCCAAAACAACGGAAAGCACCCGGTAGCGAGGTGCTCGACCTGCCGCAGCAGCGAGGTCTTGCCGATCCGCCGGGTGCCCACCACCCAGACGCCTTGTTGCGGCCCACGCAGCGCTGCGATCTCGGCGCCGCGGCCGTAGAAGCGGTCGCCCCGCACCCACTGCCCGATCACGTAGGGGACGGTCACGACGCGCTCTCGGCCGTCACGGCCTCGACGTCGGCGCGGGTGATCACGGTCCGCCCCTGCTGGTGGAGGCGGTCCACGAGCGCCACGCAGGCCTTCTGGATCTGGTACGGCTTGCAGCCGGTGCGGTCGAGGATGGCCGCGACGGCGGCGTCCTCGACCGCGAACACGCCGCGCAGCGGGGTGCGGACCAGCGCCGCCGCGTCCTCCCGGTCGATCGGCGTCACCTCGATCTCCTCGAAGAAGTTGTACCAGGGCGAGCCGTGCTGCTCCCACTGCTTGCGGATCTCGACCCCGGAGACGACCGCCACCAGGTGCTCCGAGAACGCCCGCATGAACAGGCTGCGCAGGCGCTGGTTGATGCGCGGGTCGTAGGCGTTCAGCTCGTCCACCTCGTCGATGAGCAGCACCACCTTCACCTGCCTGGGGGTGGTGCGGGCGAGGCCATCGATCACCGCGACCAGCTCGGCCACGAGCTCCCGGTAGCCGTACCCGGCGCCGCGCGGCGCGGCCGGGTCGACCGTCCCCGGCGGCAGGAGCGGTGCGAGCTCCTCGACGATCTCGGCCCCGAGGGTGGCGAAGAACCGGTCCTCGGGGGTGCCCTGCAGGTCCACGAACACCGGGAAGAAGGCGAACGCCGGGTCGTCGAGCTCCCCCAGCCGCCGCTTGAGCTGGTGCAGCAGTGAGGTCTTGCCGATCCGCCGCTCCCCGAACAGCAGCAGGCTGTTGTTGTGGACGGTCTGCAGGACCCGCTGGATGAGCCGCTCCCGGCCGAAGAAGAGCCGCTCGTCCAGCACCGGGGCCCCGGCCACGAACGGGTTGTACTTGCGGCGCCGCAGCCCGCGGCGCCGCCGCGCCCGCATCCCCGCCAGAACGCCCGCGGCAACGGTGAGGACGACCGCCACGCCGCCCAGCACCCACGGGGAGCGGGCGAGCGGCCGCCGGTACAGCACCGTGTACTCGGCACTGGACGAGAGCCCGGCGGCGTTGGAGGCGCGCAGCCGGAAGGTGGAGAGGCCCGGATCGAGGTGGCGCTGCAGCGAGAACTCCGTGAGGACCAGGTCGCCGACGGACTGGGACCGGCACTCGCCCGCGACGGCACGATCCCGGTCGTCGAGGAACGAGACGGTCACCTCCGACCGGTCGAGGATCATGCCACTGAGCCGCAGCCCGGGCTCCCGCACCACCTGCACCCGGGAGCCATCCTCCCGGGTCTCCCGCTGGTCCACGAACCGGATCGCCGGGGGCAGGCTCCCCGCCCCCCCCGTGCCCAGCAGCACCCTGCTGATCTCGGCGTACGCGCGCCGCACCAGGCCGAGCGCCGCCGGATTGGCGGGGTCGAGCGCCAGGGCGCGGTTGGCCGCGGTCAAGGCGCTCTCGACCCGGCCCGCCGCGAGCTCGGCCTCCGCCTCGGCCACGACCCGCAGGGCGGCCTCGCCCCGCTCCCCCACCCGGCGCGCCTCGAGCAGCCGGGCCTGCAGCGCGACGGCCTCGCTGTTGCCGGGCTCGGCCGCCAGCACCGGCTGCAGCCGTTCCATCGCCTCGCCGACCTTCCCCGCATCCGCCAGCGCCCGGGCCTCCCAGATCCCCCGCGAGACCACCCCCTGCCGGCTGTCCGACGCCAGCGAGGCCCGCAGTCCCTCCTCGGCCTGGCGCAGCAGGTCCTCGGCCTCGCCGCCGGGCGCCAGCGACAGCGCCTGCCGCAGGAGCGACGCGGCACTCGCCCACTGCCTCGCGTCGAGCGCCGTGCGCGCCTCGGCCACCAGCCGGGCGGCGCCCATCCCCTCTTCCCGCGCGAGCTCCCGTGCGCGGGTCGCCTCCCGCAAGCGGGACATCCGGGCCGTCGCCTCGGCGTGCTCGGGCGCCACGGCGAGGGCGCGGCCGACGGCGCTCATCGCCTCCTGGATCCGCCCCTCCCGCTCGAGACCGTCGGCCTCCTGGAGGCTCTGCTGCACGATGGCTGCGACGCGCCCTGCGGCCGTATCGGCCGCCCTCCGCTGGCCCGCCCGGGCCAGCTCACGGACCCGCTTGAGCTCGGCCAGGGCATCCTCCGACTCGCGGATGGCCCCCAGCCGCTCCTCGGTGTCGAACGCCTGGAGCGCCGCCTCGTGCTGCCCGAGCCTCGCGTACGCGATCCCCAGCTTGAGATACGGGAAGTAGGCGACGACGCGCATCCCGTACGAGCGCTCCCGCGCCCCCGGGTCTCCCTTGCGCTGGATCGCCAGGTTCAGCTCCTCAACGGCCTTCGCCCAGTCCTCGGCCGCCAGCGCCTTCTCGGCCCGGGCGTAGTGCTCGTACCAGAGGTCGGCGAGCAACGGGGAGGAGACGGCCAGGGCCAGGACGAGCCAGATCGTGACGATCCGGCCTCGCCGCCGGGTCGCGCCTACGAGGGGAGTCGACGTAGCCATTGGCCCAGGAAGTGGTTGCCGATCACGTGTTGTCCGTCGACCTGCCGCACGAGACCGAGGTGCTCGAGCTGGTAGGCGCCGCCGGACGGCAGCGCCGGACGAGCGTCGGCCCCCTCGGCCTGACCCGCCACCGCCACCAGGAACGCCGCCTCCTCGGCGGAGAGCAACGAGAGATCCACCGCGAACAGGTGCTGGAGCGTCGGGTCGGCCTCGACCTCGGCCACCGCTGCCGCCAGCTCGCCGCGGGCCAGCACCCGCGAGCCGAGCAGGGCGAGCAGGTAGGGGTGGCCTCCGCACAGGTCGAGCGCCCGCCCTACGGTGTCCGGGTCGAAGCACGGCCGCGCCGGGGCGTCGAGCCGGCTCTGGCACAGCAGGCTCCGCGCCTCGACGTCGGTGAGCGGACCCAGGTGCACGGGAGGGGTGAACCCGTGCAGGAACGGCGAGGTGTCCTCGGACTGCGCCGCCAGCGCCCACAGCCGGGCGCTCGCCGCGAGCACGGTGCGGATGCCCTCGCGGGCCTGCAGGGCGCGCCGGAGCTTGCGCAGCAGCGCCGGCGCCCGACGCTGCAGTGCGAGCAGCTCCTCCGCCTCGTCGCACAGCAGCAGGAGCGTGCGCCCCCCCTCGGTCACCGCCCGACGCAGCCCGCCCAGGGCCAGGAAGAGCTCACGGCCCAGTAGCGGCCCGACGTCGACCCCGGCCGCATCGAGGCGGGAGCGGCTCTCGAGCAGCGCCTCCGAGAAGTAGCTGTCGAGGTCGGACGGCTCCGCGGCCCCCTGCAGGTCCCAGAAGACCGGCAGCAGCTTCCGCTCCGGCTCGGTCTCCGTCACCAGCTCGAGCTGCCGCAGCAGCGAGGTCTTGCCCGAGACCCGGGTCCCCAGCACCCAAAGGCAGTCGCGGTGGCCGTCGAGGATCTCGGCGAGCTGCGCCTGCCGTCCGTAGAACTGCACTCCCCTCACCCACTGCCCGACCACGAACGGCACCCCGCCGTCGCAAGCAACCCGGGGCGCCACGACGGGCTTCACGGCGGCCGACCGCTCGTCCGGCGCCGTCTCGGTAGCCTGCACGTCGGCAATGAGCCGGTAGCCGCGCTTGGAGATCGTCTCGATGTAGCGGGGAGCGTCGACCTCGTCCCCGAGCGCCTTCCGGAGCTTGGCGATGGCGCGCGTGATCGCCCACTCCGTGATGAACTCGGTCTTCCACACGCCGTCGATGAGCTGGTCCTTGGACACCACCTGCCCCGCCCGGTCGGCCAGGAAGACGAGCACGTCCATGAGCCGCGGCTCGAGCCCCACCGTCCTGTCCCCGTGGCAGACCCGGTTGAGCTCAGGCTGCACGAGCCACCCTCCCACCCGGAAGCCGCCGTGCCGCGCCAGTGTCCCCTGCTCGCTCGTGCCCATGGCACTGGATTCTACCCTCCCCGGCCCGGGCGCCCGGCCGCCGGGGCCTGCCGGAGCCTCGCCGATGACCCCACAGGCCGTTCGGGCCGCGGCACATCGCACGCCCCCCCTTCCGGCGGGGCACGGGCCTGGCACCCCACCTGCAGGCCAAGCTAGCCCCTACGCGAGCCGGCCGCTTGACCAAACCCGAACCATGCGATGACCACGCGGCCACGGCGAGGCCCCCGCCCCACGCCACGGGGGGCGCGGCGTCCGGTGCAGCGAAGGTGAGTGCCCGCGAACCGCAGCAGCTCCCCTGGAGGCAGCGCCTGGTGATACGCACTGCCAAGCAGGCCCACAACGTCCGCTTCGGCCCGTGCGACGGCCCGCAGGCGGACGTCCGGCGACTCGGCACGCCCGGACAGGCCGGCGCGCGCGATCGACCGAAGCTCAGGACGTGCGGAGCAGGAAGACGAAGACGTGGATCGCGACCACCACCAGGCCGAGCGCCGCCGAGACGACGGCCCCCCTGAGCTTGCTGCGGACCCTGCGCGCGAGGCTCGCCTCCCCGCCCGGAACCACGTGCAGCGGCTTCATGATGCCGTCGGGATCCGGCTCGATCGCCTGCCTGGCCTCGGAGTGGATCCCCGCGACGTGCACCTCGTCGCGAGGACGCAGCACCTTCTGCCTGAGCGTGCAGGCCCTCAGGTCGGGCGGCGTTCCGTTGCTCAGGTCCTGCCTGAAGCTGCCCGGGCCGTCCGTGGTCTCGCGCCGGCTCACATTGCCGAGCAGCCCGCCCGGCTGGCCGAAATCGGTCGCCTGCAGGTAGCGCTCGGCGTGCGCGAAGGCGTCGTCGCCCCGGAGGGTCTGGAAGGGGATCTCGTAGAAGACCTCCTTGCCCGGCGGGGCCAGGACGGCGAGAGCGCCCAGGGGCCCCTGGATCACGAACGGTGCGAGCGCACAGCCCTCGTAGTCGGTCACCGTGCCCGTCCGGCTACCCGCGTTGTGTTGGACGACGTAGTGGTGGCCGACGCAGCTCTCCCCGGTGAAGGGCGCCTCGAGCAGAGGGCCGCGCTCCGCCACGGTCCCGCACACGACCGCGCTCTCGCCGTCCCGGAGCCCGCGCCCCAGCGCCGCGCGGGCGGTGTCGAGGTCGGTCCGCGCCCGCCGGGCGTCGAGTGAGTACAGCATCGCGAACCAGAAGAAGAAGGCCGCGACGGGCCCCAGGGCCAACCCCTCGGCCTCGGGGTTGAGCACGAGGGTCGGGAAGGGCTCGCGGATCGAGAAGACGACGATGCAGAGCACGAGGATCGGAAGATAGAGCGCCAGGCGGAACACGCATCCCTTCATGTCCGGCCTCCTGCCGAGAAGCGCGCCAGCACCGGGCCGGCGCCCGAGGGAGCCGCCGCACGCGCGCAGCGCGACAATCTAGCGTGGAAGGCGGTGCGTCTGGCCATGTCGTCCGCCCTCCCTGGTCCGGCGAACGCTCGCAGTAAGCTGTGGCGCCGATTGGCGTTGCGTTGGCTGCAAAGAAGGGCCAAGGTGCCCTCCAGGGCCACCGACCAGCAGGGCGTGAGGCGCCGGCAGCTTCAGTGCGCTGCGAGCCACTTCAGTCCTCATGGACCAAGCCCAACTGGAGCTTGATGACGCGTTCCAACTTGTCCATGTCGGCTCGCGAAAGTGCTCCGAGGCGTTCACCCAGGCGTGCCTTGGAGACCGTGGCAAGCTGGTCGGCCATGGCCTTGCGGGGCTCACCCGCGAGAGTCACGTAGGCCTCACTTGGATACAGGCGTTCGACATTGCTCGTGAGAGGCACGACCTGGAGGCGGTTGAGGAACTGGTTTGAAGCGTCGTTGCTGACGATGACGGCGGGCCGGCGTTTGCGGATCTCGCCCCCAAGAGAAGGATCGAAGCTGACCCACCAGACCTCACCGCGTTTCATGGGGGAGGTCTCCGACCGTCGCTTCCGACCACTCGAGTGCCTCTCGCTCGCGTTGCTCGTCAGCGGCCATGTCGCGGTAGGCCGCGAGGAGGTCGGCCTTGACGACATGTGGGCGGACAAGCGACTCGATGAACTGGGAGATGTGGTGGCGGCCCACGACCTCATGCAGGCCCCGGTAGACCTGGTCATCCACACTGATCGTCAGTTTTCGGTGCATGCCCACCTCCTACGTAACTAATACGTATTATCGGTCTTGTCGGTCAAGGCGGCAAGCCCTGGATCCAGTGCATGAATGGCTAGCGCCCGCGGTAAGCTGCGGCGCCGATTGACGTTGTGCCTGTTGCTCACCCAGGCCGCGGGGACCGTAAGGCCCGCCTACCAGCAGGGCAGAAGGCGCCGACAGCTTCACCGCGCTGTTGGGCGGCATCCTACACATCGCCAATCTGTTCCGGCGGTCCGAACCGAGCTCTCGGCTCCTCTTGCAGTCTCGGCAAAGCCCAGCGCAGTGGGTCTTGGTTGCACCAGTACTCATCGCGCGGGATCTCACCCTGGACTGTGAATCTCGACACGTTGAATCCGTCCTCGATGTCGTTGTACCAGAGCACCCGATCCAGGTGGACAGCCACGGCCCAGAACCCGCCGCCCTGATCGCCCCAAGGAGCCAGACGCCACTTGGCTGGAGCGATGCTCGCTCGACGAAAGAACTCCCGCTGCTCCAGGGAACACTCCGCGAGGTCCCGAACGAGCGTCGCTTGGAGGTCGACCAAGCTAGTCGGCTGCCAGGTCATGGCCCTATGTCCGCCCAAAGTAGAGCAGACTGCGGGGCCTGTCATGCGAAGCAGCATGATGCTGCTGGGTAAGATCTGAAGAGAAGACCCGGGTGGATGACGGCAAGTGGCTGCAAATCTTCGCTCTGGTGGCTCGGCGTGAGGCGAGGTGGACGCGATAGCCCGCTGGCGCTGGCCGCATAGCGTCCGAAGACCCACTTCGGGAAGTGAGGGGTGCGACCGATCGGCGGGGCTGAGAGCGCATCGGCTTCCTCAATTCAGGACGCGAGTGTAGAGCATGGTGGTGCGGACGTCACGGTGGCCAAGCAGGCCACGTCGCTGGGGCGGCCGACGCCCCGGGCCGGACAACGGTCTGGCTGTCCCCGGCCTGGGGTGCCGAGGACCGAGAGGCTTAGCGTCTCCCGACCGGGACGGGATGGATCGCAGGCTCGACCGGGAGCGTGCGGCGACTTTCTGGGCAAAGGCGGGGCAGGGCTCTACCATGGCTTCATGAACGTGGTGACCCTGCCCCGTTGGGTGCTGGCGGCACTCGCCGCCGCGCTCGCCGCGGCCCTGCTGGCAGTGGCCTTCCTGCTGGGGCGCGCCAGCGTGGTCCCCGAGGCGCAGGTTCTGCCACCGCGCCCGGCTCGCATTCACACCGGACCCCACCCGGAGGCGCAGCCGGCGCCCGCGGCGGCACCTGAGCCCGCGGCGGAGGTGACCACCGCACCCCCCGGCCAGGCGGTTGAACCTGTCCTGCCGATCGTGGCGGGGTCGAGCCCGGCACCCGGACCGACTCCGGACCCAGGGCAGCCGGTCGATTCGGCCACCGCAGGGCCGGTGGCCGCCTACTTCGCCCGCATCGACCGGATTCAGGGCGCCGGCGGGCTGGCCGGGGGGCAGGAGGGAGCCCAGCGCATGCTCATGGCGACGCTCCAGGGCGACAGTAGCGAGCTCGACCGACTCGTCGCCGAGACCGAGCGGACCCGGCGCGAGCTCGGGACGGTTCAGCCACCGGCCGAGTGCGCCGCGTACCACGCCACCCTCCTCCGGTTGATGGGGGATAGTGGCGTCCTGCTCGCGGACCTGCGGGCTGCCCTGGCGAGCGGGGACAGCGCTCACCTCGCCGAGCTGGCGAGCAAAGCCAGCGCCCTCCAGACCGGCACCGAGAGACTGCAGGACATGGAGGAGGAGCTGCGGCGCCGGCACGGCCTCCCAGACCGTGGCGGTTCGCGACCTGGGGACGGCGGGGAGGTGCCTCAGCGCTTGCCGACCGGGGCGAGGTAGACGGTGAGCTCGTCGTTGCCATCGATGCCGAGGAGCTCGTCCATGGCCTCCTGGTCGTAGGCGGCGATGGCGCAGGTGGCGGCGCCGACCGCCTCGCACGCGAGGTAGAGGTTCTGGCAGGCGTGGCCGGCGTCGAGGGCGATCACCTTGTGGGACGCCAGGCCGTAGCGCCACTCCATGCGGTAGGGCACGGCGGTCCACACGAAGGTCACGGCGGCCTCCCCCACGAAACGCTGGAAGAAGCACCCTGCCATCACCTTGCGGGCGATGTCCGGGTCGGGTCGCTCGAGCACCAGGGCGTGCTCGACCGGCAGGAATCGGTACAGCCCCGGCTCGAGGCCCCGGACGCGCTGCACCGCCAGGTAGGTCTCGAGGGCGTGCCGGCAGCCGGCCGAGGGGACGGTGCGGAGGGCGTGGCCGGGGTCGAGGGGGCGCATCACGCCCTGGCACGCCCACAGGAGGAACGACAGCTCGTCGACGATGAACGCCTCGCCGGAGTACTCGCGGCGGCTGCGGCGGTGGGCGATCGCCGTGGTGATGTCCACCGCGCCCACCCCCTGCCACTGCCCCCGGCGTGGCAGCGAGACCAACCGGGCACCGTCGGGCACCGGCTTCTCGAGGGGTGGCGCCGGCACGCCGCGGCTCTGGTCGGTGAGGCCGAAGTCCACCTGCTTGCGGATGGTGTCCCTCAGGAACTCGCGCAGCCGGCTGATCGCGAAGTCGTCCATGCCCGCCTCCCCTTGGCGCACCCTGCCCCTCAGAGCAGGTACGCCGTCACGAACACCGCCACCATGGTGAAGACCAGGGCGAGCTTGGCGAGGGTGCCGAGCAGCAGGCCCACCCAGGTGGCGGCCCCGACCCGTCCGGCCTGCTGCCAGTCCCGGCGCGCCCACACCTCCCCCAGCACCGCCCCCACGAACGGACCCAGCAGCAGCCCCGGCAGCCCGAACAGGAGGCCCACCAGGGTCCCGAGCCCGGCGCCGACGAGCGCCCGCTTGCTCGCCCCCGCCCGCTTCGCCCCCAGCGCGGTGGCCGCGGCGTCCACGACGAAGGCTGCCACCACGAGGAGCGCGATGATCGTCAGCGGGAGCCAGCCCACCTTCTGGAAGCGGTCGATCCAGGCGCCGAGCAGCAGGCCGGCAAACACCAGCGGCGCCCCCGGCAGGGCCGGCAGCAGCGTGCCGGCGATCCCCACCGCCACCAGCACCGCGGCGACCACCCACAGGACAGGCTCCATGGTTCAAGGATAGTTCACAGTTCGCAGTTCGCGGTTCACAGTTGGCACCTGACAGCTCGCTGTCGGTGGGTCGTCATCGCGCCATGGCAGCCCTGCGGGCCAGGACCGCCAAGCAGGCAGGTCCGCCACTTCCGAACTGCGATCTGTGAACTGCGAACTGTGAACTGCGACCTGCGAACCGCGATCTGCGAACCGGGCGGGGGGCCGGCGGGAACCCGGAGGGCGGGGGATGCGTAGTAGGGGTTGCAGAGGCGGAGGTAGCCCATGGCACGGAAGCGGACCTGGCTCATCGTTGCAGTCGTCGGAACGGCAGTGATCGGCACCACCGTGGCGATGGCCACGCGGCAGGGCAACGGCGATTCGGGCAAGAAGGACGACTTCGCCGTCGCCAAGGTCGAGACGACCGACGTCCAGGTCGAGGTGCTCGAGGTCGGCACGGTCGAGCCCGGGATCAAGGTCGAGGTCAAGTCGGCGCTCTCCGGGAAGCTCGTGGAGCTGCCGGTGCGCGAGGGCGACGTCGTCAAGAAGGGCCAGCTCCTGGCCGCCGTCGAGCCCGACGTCAACCAGGCGCAGACCCTGGCCACGGTGCGGCGCTCGGTGAACCAGGCCGAGATCGAGTTCGTCGCCGCCCAGAAGGACTTCAAGGGCAAGGAGGAGCTGCTGCGCGCCGGGCTGCTGTCGATCGAGGCGCACCGCGACTCCGAGACGCGCTACCGCACCGCCCAGGAGGCCCTCGAGGCGGCCCGGGAGAAGAGCCAGATCGTGCAGGCCTCGGGCGTGCCGATCACGGCCAACGCCGGCCAGCTCGTGAACATCACCTCGCCCATGGACGGCGTGGTGATCCGCCGGCCGGTGGAGCTCGGCGAGGCGGTCACCGGCTCGGGCTCGTTCAACGCCGGCACGGTCATTGCCACGATCGCCGACCTCTCGACGATGCTCGTCAAGGCGGGCGTCAACGAGGTGGACATTGGCAAGGTGCGGCTCGGCGAGATCGTCACGGTCACCCTCGACGCCTACCCGAAGGTCCGCTTCCCCGGCAAGGTGGCGCGCATCGCCCCCGCGGCGCGGCTGCAGGACCAGGTCAAGGTCTTCGACGTCGAGATCGCGCTGGACTCCCAGGGCAAGGAGCTGCGCACCGGCATGACCGCCAACATCTCGGTGAAGGGCGACCGCGTCGAGGGCGTGCTGGCGGTGCCGGTCGAGGCGGTGTTCCGCCGCGACGAGGGCGACGTGGTCTACGTGAAGAAGGCGGTCACCGCCGAGAACGGCGGCA
>JALOLB010000308.1 GCA_025456225.1 Thermoanaerobaculaceae bacterium | reverse complement strand
CGCCCTGATCATCTACTGGTCCTACGAGGCCGAGCCCAACTCCCACCTCGTCCAGGGGTTCTGGAACCGCGTCAAGCAGCTTGGCGGGGTGGCGCTGCACTTCTTCACTCGAACGCGCTGGCTGCGCACCTTCTCCCTCGTCCACTGACCCGGCGCTCACACCACGCGCCGAGCCCGGCCGCGTGGTTTACAATCCTCACGGAGGCACGACCATGGCAAGAGCATCCGAGCGCGGCGAAGGCAAAGTTGGTTGCGTCATTGGCTTGATCATCCTCGCCATCGCCCTGTGGGTTGGCATCAAGTTCATCCCGGTTCGCGTGGCGGTCGCGTCGCTCCAGGACTTCGTCGAGGAGACAGCCCAGAAAGCCGGGTTGCTCCGTGAGGGCTCCCAGGAAGGCGACACAAGGGAGAAGCAGATCATCTACCTGATCACCCGGAAGGCTGACGAGGAGCGCCTGCCCGTCAAGGCCGACAATATCGAGGTGCGGGTCAACAACCAGCGCTGCATCATCGTCGTGAAATACCGAGTCACCATCGACTTCGGCTTCTACAAGTACGACTGGAACGTCGAGCACAACGTCGACCGGATCCTCTTCTAGGCTTCCCCACGCGCATGGGAAAGCACTGGACCGCAGCCTGGCTGCGCACCAAGCCGCTTGCTGACCTCCAACACGATGGCAACGCCTCGGGGCTGCGCCGGGCGCTTGGCGCCTGGGACCTGGTCGGGCTGGGCATCGGCGCCATCATCGGAGCCGGGATCTTCGCCACCGTCGGCACCGCCGCGGCAGGCGACGCGGCCCGCCCCGGCGCCGGCCCCGCCATCATCCTGTCGTTCGTCCTGACCGCGGTCGCCTGTGGCCTGGCGGCACTCTGCTACGCCGAGCTGGCCGCCCTCGTCCCCATCGCCGGCTCGGCCTACACCTATGCCTACGCCACCCTCGGCGAGCTGGCAGCCTGGATCATCGGCTGGGACCTCATCATCGAGTACGCGGTGGGCAACGTGGCGGTGGCCATCTCCTGGTCCGGCTACTTCTGCGAGATGCTGCGGGGGGTCGGGATCATCGTGCCGCCGTGGCTGTCCACTGACCTGCGGACGGCCCTCGCGAGCAAGGAGCTGGTGGCCTCGGCCCCTCACGTCCTGGGAGTCCCCATCATCGTCAACCTGCCGGCGGCCGGGATCGTGCTGGCGCTCACCTGGCTGCTCGTGCGCGGCGTCAAGGAGTCGGCCCGCGTCAACGCCGGCATGGTCATCACGAAGCTCGTGGTTCTCGTGTTCTTCGTCGTGGTCGGCGCTGCGTACGTGCAGCCCAGCAACTGGAAGCCGTTCGCTCCCAACGGCTGGCACGGCATCTGGGCCGGAGCGGCCATTGTGTTCTTCGCGTACATCGGCTTCGACGCCGTCTCGACGGCGGCCGAGGAGACGCGGAACCCGGGACGCAACCTGCCGATCGGCATCCTGGGCTCCCTGGCCATCTCCACGTTCGTCTACATCCTGGTCGCGGCGGTGGTCACCGGCATGGTCCCCTGGTTCGACCTGCACACGGCCGAGCCCCTCACCGTGGCCATGAACCGGCACCACCTGGGCTGGGCGGCGGGGATCGTGGCAGTGGGCTCCGTGGCCGCGCACACCGCGGTGCTCCTGGTGTTCCAGATGGGACAGCCACGCATCTTCTACTCTATGGCCCGCGACGGCCTGCTGCCCAAGACCTTCTCCCGTATCCACCCCCGCTTCCACACCCCTCACGTGACGACGATCATCACCGGGGTCGTGGTGGCGGCCTTCGCCGCCTTCGCCAACATCGAGGAGATGGTGGACCTCACCAACATCGGCACCCTCTTCGCGTTTGCCCTCGTGTCGGCGGGCGTGGTCGTGCTGCGGCGTACCAATCCGGACGCGAGACGGCCGTTCCGGGCGCCGCTCGTGCCGTGGCTCCCTCTGGCCGCCATGGCCGCGTGCCTGCTGCTCGCCGCGGGTCTCCCGGGAAGGACCTGGCTCCGGTTCGGCCTCTGGCTGGTGGCCGGGCTCGTCATCTTCCTCCTCTACGGTCGCCGTCACTCGCATCTCTCCCCGCCCACCCCCCCGGTCGAGAGTTGAGAGTCGAGAGTTGAAAGTCAGAGGCCGATCCCCCACCCGCCCGGTCGAGAGTCGAAGGTCAAAGGTCAAGAGATCCATCTGCCTCGCTGGCTCGGACCTCCCGGCTCGCCGTGTCCCCGCATCTCTGGCCTTGGATCACTCCCGGGGCCGGGCGGGCTCTGTCTCTCGACTCTCGACTCTCAACTCTTGACTCTGGACTTTCGACTTTCGACCTTCGACTCTGGACTCTCGACTCGTCACTGGTTGGGCGGGGGCCAGAGGGCTACACTTCCCCGCATAGAGGTGACTCATGCCCGTGACCTTCGAGCTCGATCTCGCACAGCTACCCCCCAGACCGGCCTTCGAGCCCGGCATCCGCCGCGCCCCCAGCCGTGGCTTCAAGCTGACCCCCAAGGATGCCGCCACCGCCCTCTCCAACGCCCTGCGCTACGTGCCGGTACGGTTCCACGAGGAGCTGGCCCCGGAGCTCATGGAGGAGCTCGTGACGCGGGGGCGCATCTACGGCTACCGGTTCCGGCCCCCGGGCCGCATCTTCGGCCGGCCGATTCACGAGTACCCGGGCAAGACCCTGGATGCCAAGGGCATGCAGGTGATGATCGACAACAACCTCGCCTTCGAGGTGGCGCTCTACCCCTACGAGCTGGTGACCTACGGCGAGACCGGCCAGGTGTTCCAGAACTGGATGCAGTACCTGCTGTGCAAGCGCTACCTCGCGGAGATGACCGCCGACCAGACCCTCGTCGTCTCCTCCGGCCACCCGCTCGGGCTCTTCCCGTCGCGCCCCGAGGCGCCTCGCGCCATCATCACCAACGGCCTCATGGTCGGGGCATTCGACAGCCCCGACAGCTTCCACCGCCTCGCCGCCATGGGCTGCGTCAACTACGGGCAGATGACGGCCGGCGGCTGGATGTACATCGGCCCTCAGGGCATCGTGCACGGCACCTACATCACGCTGCTGGGAGCCGGGCGGCGCTATCTCGGCATCCCCGAGTCCGGCGACCTGCGAGGACACACCTTCGTCTCGTCGGGGCTCGGCGGGATGTCAGGCGCCCAGCCCAGGGCGGTGGAGATCGCCGGTGGTGTGGGGGTCATTGCCGAGGTCGACGCCTCGCGGATCAAGACCCGCCATGACCAGGGGTGGGTGAGCCTGGTCTCCGACGCCCTGCCGCAGGTCGTCGAGTGGATGCTGGCCTATCAGGAGCGGGGCGAGCCCATCTCCATCGCCTACCACGGGAACGTCGTGGATCTCCTGGAGTACCTCGACCTCAGGCGGGTGCCGGTGGACCTCCTCTCCGACCAGACCTCCTGCCACGCCGTCTACGAGGGCGGCTACACGCCGGCGGGGCTCTCCTTCGAGCAGGGGCGGGAGCTGCTGGCCACCGACCTCCCCACCTTCAAGTCCAAGGTCGACGAGAGCCTGCTCCGGCACTACGCGGTGCTCCGCCGGCTCACCTCGCGCGGCGCCCGCTTCTGGGACTACGGCAACGCATTCATGAAGGCGGTGTTCGACGCCGGTGTACCGGAGATCGCGCGCAACGGCGAGGACACCAACGACGGCTTCATCTGGCCCTCTTACGTCGAGGACATCATGGGGCCGCTGTGCTTCGACTTCGGATACGGGCCGTTCCGCTGGATCTGCCTGTCCGGGAGCGCCGAGGACCTCAAGCGGACAGATCACGCCGCCATGGCGTGCATCGACCCTGCGCGGCGGGGCCAGGACCGCGACAACTACAACTGGATCCGCGACGCCGAGAAGAACCGTCTCGTGGTCGGGACGCAGGCCCGGATCCTCTACGCGGACGCCGAGGGACGGGTCCGCATCGCCCTCGCCTTCAACGACCTGGTGCGCCGGGGCGAGATTGGCCCTGTGATCATCGGCCGGGATCACCACGACGTGTCGGGAACCGACTCGCCGTTCCGGGAGACAGCCAACATCTACGACGGCTCGAGCCTCACCGCGGACATGGCCCACCAGTGCTTCGCCGGCAACATCGCGCGGGGCATGACCTACGTCGTCCTCTCCAACGGCGGCGGCGTCGGCATC
>JALOLB010000004.1 GCA_025456225.1 Thermoanaerobaculaceae bacterium | reverse complement strand
GCTCGAGACACCTCCGCGCGGCTGTCTCCCGCTCACCAAGCTCCTGCCTGTGCGGACCGAGCCTACCCCCCGGCGAGGCGGGCACGGAGCAGCTCGATGCGGCGGGCCAGGAGCTTGTCGGCGGGATCCAGATGGGCCGCCTCCTCCCAGAGCGCGAGGGCCTCCTGCAGACCGCCCACGGCCAGCATCTCCGCCCCCTGGTGGTAGAGGTCGTCGAAGGACGGCGGAGGCGCTCCGGCGCCAGTCTTTCGGCTCCCCGAAAGGAAACCCTCGACCCGCTGGCGGACCTCCCCTTCCACGTCCAGGTGCTGGGCGGTCACGAGCCGCTGGAGGTCGTGTCGGCTCGTGCACTCCGCGCACGCGGTGTCCCGCCGGAGGAGCGTCTTGCCGTGATACGTCGCGACCGTGACGATGCGGCGTGGCGCGCCCTCCACCACCTCCGTCTGGACCTGGAACAGCTTGCCGCCCGCCTGCACGCCGGACAGCACCCCTCCGGGCAGGGCCTCGGGCGCGCTCGTCTCGGGGGCGTGGAGGGCCGGTGGGGCCGGCGCCTCTTCCTCCCCGGGCACCGCCGGCTCGCCGGGCGCTGGCACCTCGCTGGCCGAGGCAACCGGCTCCCCGGGAAATGGGACGGGAGGGGACTCCGGGAAGGCCGAGCTCTCGGCCGCCGTGGCCACCTCTCCAGCTTCCGCCAGCCCCGGGAATGGCTCCTCGACGATCTCGACCGGCACCTCGTCGGTTGGAGCCCGGAAGAGGTCCTCCTCCTCCGGCGAGAGGGCCAGCTCCTCGCCGGCCATCGTCGCCAGCATGATGGCGGGGGGCGGGGCGGGCACCGAGACGATCGCGAAC
This sequence comes from Thermoanaerobaculaceae bacterium, assembly GCA_025456225.1. Taxonomy (GTDB): domain Bacteria; phylum Acidobacteriota; class Thermoanaerobaculia; order Thermoanaerobaculales; family Thermoanaerobaculaceae; genus JAAYVZ01. The sequence goes on along the minus strand of JALOLB010000004.1, from coordinate 43,413 downwards.
CGGCCACGGGCCAGGTCGAAGAGCTTCTCGAGGACGTGGTCGGGGATGCTCTCCTCGTCGAGCCGTCCACCGGAAAAGCGGATGGCGGCGTGGAGGTCGTCGCTCGTCACCTCGAGCGTCCCGGTGAGCCCCGACTTCTCGCACTCCCGGACCAGGGCCGGGACCGGCAACTGGTAGAGCTGCCCCCGCACCACCCGGATGCCGAACCGCCCGGCGCGCCGGAGGTGGCTGCGGACCTTCGCGCAGAGCACGCCCGCGTCCACCGGCTTCGTGAGGTAGTCGTCCACGCCCTTGTCGAGTCCGCGTACGATCTGCTCGGGCCTCGCCAGCGCCGAGACGAAGATGAACGGCGTCTCGCGGCCGGGATACCGTGTTCGATAGGTGTGCAGGAAGTCGAACCCGCTCATCTCGAACATGCGGATCTCGCACAGGATGAGGTCGGGCACTTCCTGGGCGACGAACGACATGGCCCGGTAGGGTTCGGAGAACGCCTCCACCTGGTAGCCGTCGCCCTCGAGCGCCTTCCTGGACGCCTTGAGGGCCGCAGGGTCGTCGTCAACAATCAGTATCACGACTCGCCGCCTCCGCTGCCTGCGGGTTTGCCTCGCCCGTGCACAGTGAGCTTAGCACGGCGAGGACTCGAGAAGCTGTGGACCAATCGCGCCACGACGCCCCGACTCTCGACCCTCTCACGTGACAACCTGGAGGTGCAGTGGTCGTGGACGTGGTCGTGGACGTGGTCGTGAACGTGGACCAGGATGTCGGCGTGTCACGAGCTTCACCAGCATGTTGCCGTCGCAGCTCGTGCTCATGATCTCCGACGCGCCATGACCACGTGTACGTCCACGCCCACGTCCAGGTTCAACTTCAGGTTGGCAGCAATGGTTCCGAAGCCCGACCGATCGCCACCCTGCAGATTCTTCCCCCGCTCCGGGGCGCTCACACCAGCAGGGTTCGCACGGCGGCCTCCGCCCCGGCGGCGAGCTCCCGGCGGTCGGAGGATATCGGCAGGGGCTGCCCGAACGTCACCTCGGCCGTGACCTCGTGGTGGCTGGCCAGGCGCAGGGCGTGGCCGAGGAAAGGCTCCCCCTCGAACCACCCCACCACACGCAGGGTTTGCGCATCCAGGGGCACGCCGTCGACGGCCAGGTACCGGATGGAGGCAGGCACGACCGGAGCCCCGGAGACGACTGCGGCCTCGAACAGACCCGTGCGGAACGGCAACAGACCCGTTCCGGACGAGGTGCCTTCCGGAAACCCGATCACCGTTGCTCCCACCGCAAGCGCCGACGCCACCTGCTGGATGCCCCGCACGCCCGCCCGCTTGTGCTGGCGGTTGATGAAGATCGTCGCCCCCGACGCGGCGAGCGCCCCGAACAGCGGCCAGGACCTCATGTCGTGGCGGGCGGCAAAGATGCAGGGACCCACCCCGCCGATGGTCGGGACGTCCACCCAGCCCTGGTGGTTGGCCACGACCAGGGAGCCCGGGGCGGGAAGCTCGCCGGACACCCGCACCTTCAGGCCCAGGGCACGCCGTCCCACCCGCGCCCAACGGGCGATGTAGGGGGCGGTCCGCCGCCACCTCCTGGGGAACCGCGACAGGACCCCGTGCAGCCCGCTCGCCACCACCAGCCAGGAGCTGCCTGCGAAGAGCACCAGGCGGCCGATCGCCCGCTGACGCGCCCACCCCGTCGGGGGCGCGAGGCTGATGGTGGTCATCCCGGCTGCTTTCCCGAGAGGTCCACCAGCACCTGGCCGCCCTCGACCTTCACCGCGAACACCTGCAGCGACAGCGCCGCGGGCGGGCTCAACGCTTCCCCGGTGCGCAGGTCGAACTCCGCGCCGTGCAGCGGGCACTCCACCCGGTGGCGGACGCGATCCACGCTGCCCTGGGAGAGGTCGGCCAGGGCATGGGTACACAGGGAGCTCACCGCGTGGAGCTCCTCGCCGCAGCGGAACACCGCGAAGTCCCGTCCCCCGACGGAAAAGCCCTTGCCCTCGCCGTCTCGGATACTCGACGCCTTGCACACCGCCACGAAGCCCATGCCACCTCCCGCCGGACGCATTGTACGGGCGGCCCCGTTTGCCGCACAATCCAGGGAGCGGGAGCTCCCGCCGGAGGGGTCATGCGGCTGCAGCACCACCTGGCCCCGCCCCGTGGCCCTGGAGGTCGGGGCGGGTATCGGAGCGCTCGGCTGGCTCCTGCGCGTCCGCCGCCCCCTGGTGCTGGCGAACCTCGAGCAGGCGCTCCCCGCTCTCTCGCCCCGTCAGCGCCGGCGGCTGGGCTTCCGGGCGGCGCGCAACTTCGGCCGTGTGGTGGCCGAGTTCGTCCGCTTCTCCGGGCACGACCGCTCCCGCCTGGAGAAGTACGTCACGATGCACGGGCTGGAGCACATCCGGGCGGCTCTGGAAAAGGGCCACGGCACCATCGTCGTGACCGCCCACGTCGGGTCCTGGGCGCTCTACGTCACGGCCCTCGCCAGCTCCGGCATCCCCAGCGCCCTGCTGGTGGGCAAGCAGCACAACGAAAAGGTCGACGCGTTCATCCTCGCGATCCCCGGCGACGCGGTGCAGTTCATCTCCAAGGGCCGCGGAGCACCGCGCGACATCCTGCGGGCCCTCAAGGAGAACCGTGCCGTGGTGATGGTGGCCGACCAGCACTCGGGGCCGCGGGGCGAGATGGCGCCGTTCCTCGGCCGTCCCGCGTCCACCCTCCCGCTGCCCGGGGCGATTGCCGCACGGCACGGCACGCCGATCTGCGTGCTCGCCGGCCATCGCGTCACGCGCGGCACCCACCGCGTGGACATCACCCCCCTTGAGCTGCCGGGAAGCGGCGACGAGGACGTGCGCCGCCACGAGATCACCGTGCGCTGCAACCAGGCCATCGGCGAGATGATCCTCGCCCACCCCGACCAGTACTTCTGGTACCACCGCCGCTGGCGGGAGTGAATGCCACCGAGGCGCTCCCCCTTCGGCGGAGCCACCTCAGACGATCTTGAATGGCCTCTGCCGGGCGACACTCTCTCGTGAGGCCAACTGCCACTGACGGTGTCGATGGGCTACAAGATCGTCAGAGATGGCACCGGGCGATGCAGCCCGGATCGTCGTTGGACGGGCTGTTGACCCGCAGGCTCACCGGGTAGGCCTCGAGGAAACCCTCCGGCGCGGGCCTGAGCAGGGCCTGCAGCGCGTCGGTCGAGCCGCCTCCGAGCCAGCGATCGAGGACGTCCAGGGGCAGGATCACGGGCATCCGCTCGTGGACCGGACGCACCAGGTCGTTGGCCTCCGTGGTGATGATCGTGCACGACTCCACCGCCTCGCCCGCGGCAGGCTGCCAGCGCTCCCACAGCCCCGCGAAGGCAAAGGGCCGCCCGTCGGCGGCCCGAAAGTACCAGGGCTGCTTGCGGCCGCCCGCGGGCTGCCACTCGTAGAACCCGTCGGCGAGGACGAGGCAGCGCCGGGCGCGCAGCGCGGCGCGGAACGCCGGCTTCTCGGCCACCGTTTCGGCCCGGGCGTTGATGAGCTTGCTGCCGATCGCCTCGTCCTTCGCCCACGAGGGCACGAGGCCCCACTGCAGCGTGCCCGCCTGCCGTCGACCGGCCGGCGTCCGCACCACCGTGACGTCCTGGGTCGGAGCGATGTTGAACCGGGGCGACACCAGGGGTTCCTCGTCCAGCCCGAACACCTCGGCCACGATGTTCCCGGGGCTCGCCAGCGTGAACCGACCGCACACGGCCCATCCTACCCCCACCCAGGCCTCAGGATCTCCACCCACCCGACCGCCCGGCCTCAGGCCTCAGGAAAGACAGGCCTCAGGTTTCCGCCCACCCCACCACCCGGCCTCAGACCTCAGGCCTCAGGAAAGACAGGTCTCAGGTTCTCCCCCACCCTCTCTTGTCTTGTCGTTCCTGAGGCCTGAGGTCTGAGGCCTGAGGCCCTATTCCCTGAGGTCTGAGGTCTGAGGTCTGAGGTCTGTCGTGGCCGGGAACTCATCCTGCTATCCTCGGTCCAAACCCTGCGTGGGAGGCGACCATGAGCGGACATCACGTGGAGCCCGAGCTGGCATGGCTGGGGGGCAGGCGCTTCTGGCAGGCCGTGGCGTTGCTGGCCGTGCTGGCCGGCAGCGTGGTCGGCGGTCGGGCCGTGTGGCTCGGGACGCGCAAGGCGTCTGCTCAGGAGGCGTTCGTGTTCGGCCAGACCGAGCTGACGCCGGGGGTCCAGGGGCGGTTCCGCGTGCTCGTGCGGGACGGCCGCACGGCGACGCCGAGCGCCGAGGCCCGGGTGGGCGTGGCGCTGCTGGGGCCTGACGGCGCCCGGACGTGGTCGGGCGAGGCGCGCACCGACGCCGCGGGCGTGGCGCTGGTCGAGGCCGCGGTGCCGGCCACGGCCCCCGAGGGCGCCTACAAGCTCGTGGTGGATTCCGAGTCGGAGGGCGGGTCCAGCCAGGTCACCCAGTCCCTCACGGTCAAGCGCTCGTTCCGCGTGCTGCTCACGACCGACAAGCCGCTCTACCAGCCGGGGCAGGTCATCCACCTGCGCGCCCTGGCGCTCGGGTCGCTCGACCTCAAGCCGGTGGCGGGCCTGACGGCCACCCTCGAGGTCAAGGACGGCAAGGGCAACAAGGTCTTCAAGAGGATCGCGCCGACCTCGGACTTCGGCCTCGTGGCGGCGGACTTCGTGCTGGCCGACCAGGTCAACACCGGCTCCTACACCGTGGTCGCCACCGTCGGCGACACCACCTCCGAGCGCACCGTGACGGTGGACCGCTACGTGCTCCCCCGCTTCGGCGTGGAGATCCAGAGTGATCGCGGCACCTACGCGCCCGGCGAGACGGTTCAAGGCGTGGTCGTGGGCCGCTACACCTTCGGCGAGCCGGTGGCGCGCGGCCGCGTGCGGTTGGCGGCCAGTGAGTACGTGGACCGGTTCGTCGAGTTCGCGGTGGTGGAAGGCGAGACCGACCAGAACGGCCGGTTCGCCTTTGCCCTGCCCCTCAAGCAGGTGCTTGCAGGGCTGGCGCTCAAGGGCGGCGACGCCCTGGTGTCCCTGGAGGCCACGGTCGTGGATCGCGCCAGGCACACGCAGGTGCGCACCCGCGAGCTGACGGTCACGCCCGATCCGATCCGCATCGACCTGGTCCCGGAAAGCGGCCAGCTCGTGCCGGGGGTCGAGAATCTCGTGTGGGTGGTCACGTCCTACCCCGACGGACGGCCGGCCCGCACGACGGTCCAGGTGGATGGCGGGAATCGCGTCGAGACCTCCGAGGCCGGCATCGCGCGCCTGAAGGTCACACCGCCAGGTGGCGGCGTCAGCCTCACGGTCACCGCCACCGACGCGCGTGGCGCCGCTGCAACCGCCACGCGGCAGCTCGAGGTCGCTTCCACCTCCTTGCTGCTGCGCCCCGATCGCGCGGTGTACACGGTGGGCGACACCGTCCGCCTGTCCGTGCTGGCCCCCGGGGCGAGCGGCCGGGCGTTCGTGGACGTCGTCAAGACCGGGCGCACGGTCCTCACCCAGGGCCTCGACCTGCTCGACGGGCGCGGCGTGCTGGCCCTCGACCTGCCTCCCGACCTCTTCGGCACCCTCGAGCTGCGCGCCTACCGGCTGCTGGCCTCGGGCGACATCGCCGGCGACACCAGGATCGTCCAGGTGAACCCCCCGGCCGGCCTGAGCATCGCGGTGAGCCTCGACAGGCCAACCTACCGTCCCGGCGACACGGCCCTCCTCCGCTTCGCGGTGACGAGGCCCGACGGGACGCCGGCGGTGGCGGCCCTCGGGCTCTCGGCGGTCGACGAGGCAGTGTTCGCACTCCAGGAGATGCGCCCGGGGCTGGAGCGGGTGTTTTTCATGCTCCAGGAGGAGCTCCTCAAGCCCCGCTACGAGATCCACGCATCCGTGCCGCCCGACGCGCTCTCGTCCCAGCCTCCAGCGGAGGCGCGACCGCAGATCGACGAGGCGGCGGGCGTCGTCCTCTCCGCCGCTTCGGGTGGCGGCCTGCCGGCGCGCGCCCGGAGCCAGACCTTCGCCCAGAAGCAGGTCGCCTTCGACGCGGCCAGCCGGGCCTACCGGCTGCGCATCGCGTCCGCCGCGCTCATGGCGCCGGCCGGGCTCCTCGCGCTCCTGGGGCTCCCGTTCGTGCTCTACATCGTGCTGCGGATTCTGCGGCGACGGCCACTTGCCGACCTGCCCGAGGACGAGGTCAGGCTGGCCGGGAAGGCGATCGGTTCCCTCGAGCTGCGCTTCGTGCTGGGGTTCCATGGCGTCGTGGCGGCGATGGTGGCCGCAGGCGTGCTCGGCGGCTTCGGCCACGGCTTCCTCAAGCCCGCAGCAGTGACCATCGTCATCGGCGTCTTCGTGCTGGCCCTCCTGCTCCTCGTCACGGCCGCCCGGCGTCTCCGCCGCCTGCCGGCGGCCGCGGATGCCCCCCTCGTCCGCAAGCTGGCGGTCCTGGCGCCGCTCGTCTTCCTGCTCGTGCCACCCGCGGTCCTTGGCCTGGTGGCGGCCTCCTCCTACCCCTGGAACATGCCCGAAGCCGTCATCGTTCGCTGGCTCGTTGCCGGTGGCGCCACGCTCCTCGTGGTCGTCGCCGCCCTCGCGGTCGCCCGGGCCTGCGCCACCCGGGCCGTCTCACCCGGCCGTTTCCTGGCCATCGCCCTGTCGCGCCCGCTTCTGGCAGCCCTGCCGCTCGCCCTCCTCGTCGCGGCCGTGCTGATCCCCTCCTTCAGGTCCGGTCGGCACGTGGGCCCGATGGCGATGCGGGAGGGGCTGGACATGGTGCGCCAGCAGGCCTTGCCCGCCGCGGCGGGCATGCCGGGCAACGAGGTCGGCGCCATGAAGATGAAGGGCGAAGCCAAGGACGACAGTCAGCCCCTCAAGGAGCCCACCCGGGTGCGCCGCTACTTCCCCGAGACGCTGCTCTGGGTGCCCGAGCTGATCACCGGCGGCGACGGCCGCGCCACCCTCGAGGTGCCGCTCGCCGACTCCATCACCACATGGCGCCTGGCCGCCAGCGCCGTCACGGCGGTCGGTGAGCTGGGAGCCGCCGAGCAGGGCATCCGGGTCTTCCAGGACTTCTTCGTCGACCTCGACCTGCCGGTCGCCCTCACCCAGCACGACGAGGTGAGCGTCCCGGTGGCCGTCTTCTCCTACCTCTCCGAGCCGCAGACGGTGCGCCTGGAGCTGCAGCCTGGCGACTGGTACGAGCTGCGGGACGAGCCGGTCAGGACGCTGCGCCTCGGCGCCCGGGAGGTCACCTCGGTGTACTTCCGGATCGTGGTCAACAAGCCCGGGCGTCACGCCCTCACCCTCAAGGCGGCGGGCAGCGTCATGGCCGACGCCGTGGAGCGCGAGGTGCGCGTCGCCCCGGACGGCGAGGAAGTGTCCCGGAGCTGGAACGGCACCCTGGAGAAGGGCGCGAGCCACCGGGTCGACTTCCCGGCCGAAGCCATCGCGGGCGCGTCTGACCTGTTCCTCAAGATCTACCCCGGCGCCTTCAGCCAGGTCGTGGAAGGCCTGGACGCCATCCTGCGGATGCCCGGCGGGTGCTTCGAGCAGACCTCCTCGTCCACCTACCCCAACGTCCTCGCCCTCGCGTACCTGCGCTCCACGAAGCAGGTCAAGCCGGAGGTCGAGCTCAAGGCGCTGCAGTACATCAACACCGGCTACCAGCGCCTCCTCTCGTTCGAGGTGCCCGGCGGCGGGTTCTCGTGGTTCGGCCAGGTGCCGGCCCACAACGTCCTCACCGCCTATGGCGTGCTGGAGTTCGCCGACATGGCGAAGGTCCACGAGATCGACCCGGCAGTCCTGGAACGCACTGCCAGGTGGCTCGCCTCCGAGCAGCAGTCGGACGGCTCCTGGAAGCCCACCGAGGGCGGCATCGCCGAGGGCGCCATCAACCAATACCAGGGCCAGGTGCTGCGCACCACCGCCTACATCGCCTGGGCGCTGGCCGAGGCTGGCCAGACCGGCGACGCGCCCAGCCGCGCGCTGGGATACCTTCGCAACCACCTCGGCGACACCCAGGACCCCTACACCCTGGCCGTCGGGGCCAGCGCCCTGGTTGCCGCCAGGGACACCGCGGCCCGTGGCGTGCTGGACCGGCTGCTCACCCTGAAGAAGGTCGAGGAGAGCCGGGTGTCCTGGTCCGGTGGCAGCGAGGGCGCCGTCCACTCCCGCGGCGAGGTCCTGGACATCGAGACCACGGCCATCGCCGCCCAGGCGCTCATCAAGGCCGGGTACGAGGTCGCCACCGCCCACAAGGCGCTGGCGTGGCTCATCGAGCACAAGGACGCGGGCGGCACGTGGCACTCGACCCAGGCGACGGTGCACGCGATGCGGGCGCTGCTCGCCGGCACCGGCCCGGGGGGCGGCATCGACCGCCCCGTGGCCGTCACCGTGATCGCCAACGGCAAGGCCGTCCAGGAGCTCACCATCACCCCCGAGACGAGCGACGTGCTGCGCCTGGTGAGCCTGCGGGAGCAGGTCGCACCTCAGACCACCGTCACCCTCGAGACGAACGGCGGCGGAGCCCTGGCGTACCAGCTCGTGGCCGTGCACTACATGCCCTGGCGGGCTCCGAGGCCACAGACCGAGAAGGAGATGAGCATCGACGTCGCCTACGACACCGAGAGCCTGCGCCCGGACGACGCCCTCACCTGCACCGTCACGGTGCGCTACAACCGCCCGGGCGAGGCGCGCATGACGATCGTGGACCTGGGCGTGCCGCCCGGCTTCGATGTGGTGGCCGAGTCGGTGGACGCCCTCAAGCAGGCCGGGACCATCCAGCGGTACTCCCTCACCGGCCGCCAGGTCATCCTCTACTTCGACCGCCTGCCCGGCATGCAGGACGTGCGCTTTTCCCTGCAGATGAAGGCAAAGTTCCCGGTGCGCGCGAAGACGCCTCCGTCCACCGTCTACCAGTACTACGAGCCGGGCTTGCGCGACCAGGCCCCGCCCACCGAGCTGGTGGTGGCCGCGAGGTAGCGGGAGAACCAGCGCGCGTGACCTCTCGCAACGGCGCTCGACACGGTCGAAAGGCCGCCGTCTGGTCGATACGGACGACCCTTGGGTCCCTCCTTGGTGATGGTGTCTGGTACGGTGAGGCGGCACAGCTACTTGACGCACCGGTCCTTGCCGCAGCCAATGCAGATGCTGTTTCGTCCCAGGTCTCGACTGCACCGGGACGCTCCGTCGCTCGTGAGTTGGGGATGGGGCTAGAATGCCGAGGCAAGCATGGTACGCCTCGGGCACCGCGGCACCGGGGGTTCTTGTGGTCCAGACAACCGAAGACCTTGGAGGGACTCGGTGTTTCCCAAGCTCGTCACGGCTCCTGGCGTCCCGAACTTTGCTATCCACATGGCCGTCGCGGCGCTGCTGGTGACGGGAGTGGCGCCCTCCACGGCGCAGCCGGTCGTCGCCCGGGCAGGCGACTCCGTCCTGGCGAGCGAGAGGCAGGCTCTCCTTGATCTCTACGACAGCACAAATGGTCCCTTCTGGACGAACAGAACGAACTGGAACGGTGCGCCTGGGACCGAGTGCACGTGGTACGGGGTGATCTGCGACGCCGAGCAGAACAGGGTCCAGCAGCTCATCCTCGATCACAACAACCTCGCAGGGACACTCCCCTCGTCGCTTGGCAGCTTCACGAGCCCGCAGCGCCTCATCCTGTACGCCAACCAGCTCACCGGCCCGATCCCGCCGGAGCTGGGCAACCTCAAGAGCCTGCAGGAGCTTTGGCTGAGCTCGAACCAGCTCTCGGGCTCGATCCCAGCGGAGCTTGGCAACCTCACGAGCCTGCAGTACCTGGTCCTCCAGGGGAACCAGCTCACGGGCTCGATGCCGGCAGAGCTTGGCAACCTCACCAGCCTGCAGCACCTCTACCTTGACACCAACCAGCTCACGGGCTCGATCCCAGCGACACTTGGCAACCTCACGAACCTGCAGACCCTCAACTTGCTGAGGAATCAGCTCACGGGCTCGATCCCGCCCGAGCTTGGCAATCTGACGAACCTGAAGAGCCTCAACCTGATGTACAACCAGGTTGCGGGCTCGATCCCTGCCGCGCTTGGCAACCTCACAAGCCTGCAGTATCTCCGTTTGACCTACAACCAGCTCACGGGCTCGATCCCAGCGGCGCTGGGCAACCTCACGAGCCTGCTGGGCCTCTACTTTGACTCCAACCAGCTCACGGGCTCGATCCCTGCGGCGTTGGGCGCCCTTTCGAGGCTGCAGAGTCTCTCTCTGGGTCGCAACCAGCTCACCGGCTCCATTCCCAGAGAGCTGGGCGACCTCACGAGCCTGGAATACCTCTCTCTGGGTGTCAACCAGCTCACAGGCACGATCCCCGCAGAGCTTGGCAACCTCCCGAACCTGACGAAGCTCTCGCTTCTCTCCAACCAGCTCACCGGTCCGATCCCGGCGTCACTTGGCAATCTCACGACCCTCCGTAGCCTCTACATCGAGTCGAACCAGCTCACGGGCGCGATCCCGCCCGCGCTGGGCTACCTTACAAGCCTGCAAGAGCTGTACCTGTCCAACAACCAGCTTCAGGGCTCGATCCCAGCGGAGCTGGGCAACCTCACAAACCTGGTGGGGCTATGGCTGTCTTCCAACCAGCTCACGGGCGCGGTACCGAGTAGCATGACCAGCTTGACCAACCTCAACCCTGGCTACAACGACTTCCGCTGGAACGGGCTGCACAGCTCAGACCCGACCATCGTGGCGTTCCTCAATGACAAGCAGAACGGTGGCGACTGGCAGAGTACCCAGACCGTGCCAGTCACGGGCCTCGCTGCTGGAGAGGCGACTGCCTCCTCGATCGCCGTGACATGGACGCCGATCTCCTACACAGGCGACACTGGCGGTTACCAGGTCTACTGCTCGACGACCTCGGGCGGCCCCTACACGCTCCTGGGCATGACCACGGACAAGTCCGCCACGGGTTGGATCGTGACCGGGCTCAACCCTGAGACCCTCTACACCGTGGTCGTGAGATCAGTGACCGACCCCCACGGCAACAACCAGAACGTCGTAGTGAGCGATCCAAGCTCCGAGGTCTCGCTCTCCACCTTGGTGGCCAGGATCCTTGTCGTGGCGAAGAGCGGCACCGGGACGGGGACTGTCACGTCCAACCCAGCCGGCATCGATTGCGGGGCGACCTGCTCGGCGTCGTTCGACCACGGGACGCCGGTGACGCTGAATCAGCAAGCCGCGCCAGGCTCGCGCTTTGTTGGGTGGTTCGGCGCCTGCGCCGGTTCCGGAACCTGTACGGTCTCGATGACAACTGAGCTGGCCGTCACAGCGAGGTTCGACAACAGCCACGGGATTCGACGCCACCTGCAGCGTGCTTCGCCGAATGGAACGCCGGCACCCTAGCCCGAATTGAGCAGGCTCACGCGCCAGGCCGGCATGCAGGACGTGCGATTCACCCTGCAGATGAAGGCGAAGTTCCCCGTCCGGGCCAAGACTCCCCCGTCCACCGTCTACCAGTACTACGAGCCGGGCCTGCGCGGGACCAGGCCCCGCCCACCAAGCTGGTTGTGGCCGCGAGGGAGGGAGTGACAGGAGCCCGAGCCAGGCGTCTGTCGATGGCGCGCCAACAGGATCGCACCGATCGCCGGCGCGGGCGGGCGCGCTCACCTCGCCGGCTCTGCGTGCAGGTACCATGTGCGCAGGGGCGGTTGCACCTGGGGCAAGAGCCCGACCGCGGGGAGGGGTGGCATGACGACCAACCGAGTGCGCTCGAGAATCGCGGGGCTGCTGACCTGCGGCGCCGCCCTGGGCACCCACGTCTCGCTGCGCTTCGCCCGGTCCGTGCTCGTCGGGATGCTCGATCGGGGCGGCATCGGGGACTCCGCCCTCTCCGGCCTCACCGTGTTCGCCCTGGCGATCACCCGCCAGGCGATCCTCGTCCCCGTGCTGCTGGCATGCGTCGCCGCGATCGTCTGGTGCGAGCTGACCGTCAGGACCGACGGGACCCGCCTGCTGGTACAGGTCGCCGTGCTCCTGCTCCTCGTGCTCCTGCTCGCCGTCGCCCTGCCGGGCCTGCTCATGCCGTTCCACATCCCGGACGTGCACATCCCCTGACACGCCCGGTCCCCCGTGAGGCCTGGCGGCAACTCTCGCCCGGCGGTCCTACTCGTCCGGCCGCATCGACCCTGGGTGCGGCTGGAGCGAGTCCACACCCAGCGCCTGGTCGATCTCGACACCACAGTACGGGCAGAACCTGAGGTCTTTGCGGATCGAGAAGACGCCACCAGAGTACATGGCAAGGTATCCCCACTGCCCCCTGCAGCGCGGGCAGCGGAAGCCGAGTATCACAGCGAGATACATGACGACGATGGCGGTCAGGACACAGGCAAGCGTGAGGAGGAAGACGGCCTCATATCGGACGCTCACGAAGGCGCTCGCCACGGCCAGGAGTGCACAGGCGAGGAGCGCCGTGAGGACCCGCTTCTTGCGCGTGTTGAAGTGCTCCCGGATCGTCATCCTGGTCCCCTCCCCGACCTGCCGGGCGCGCGGGACGGGCGGCAGGGAGCCGGTGGTCGCAGCCGGGCTCGTGACCTGCCGCCGCTCTCCGGCCCGCCCATCGCGTGAGGTCTCCCGGACAAATGGTAGCGCCGGAAAGTCCTGCGGACGTGAACCTCGGCAAGGACCCGAACCGTCTTCAGGCCTGGACCGCACCCACCGGGGTCTATCGGACACCCCACTCGTCGCCCATGGTAAGCTTTTCCCAAGAACACGAAGCGCGCACTTTCGCTTGCATCACGGCAAGCAGGGGGAGGCCGACATGCGGTTGGGTGCCCATTCCGTGGCTCTTGGGGCGATCATCTCCTGCACCGCGGCGCTCGCCAACGAGGTCCAGTTCCACATCTGCGCCGCCGGTCAGAACCTGGGTGCGGCCTACGCTCGGACCGAGTACTTCAACGGCGAGATCGGACCCGACCAGTCGGCGGACGTCGCAGCCAACCTCGCCAACGCAGCGGCCCACATCGCCGCCGCCGAGGCCGGCGTGCAGCAGCCGTTTTTCAGTACCCCCGACCGCCAGCGGTCGATTGCCGAGCTCCAGGGCAAGCTCGCCGCCTATGCGCGCCTCGCCGAAGGCCGTTCGCCCGCGGCGCGAATGAGCATGATCCAGGGGTTCTACACGCACTACCGCAACGCTCTGTCGTACTCCTACGCCACCTCGCGCTCCGACGCCTTCCACTGGAACCCCACCTGCGACTCGCGCATGCTCGACGCGAGCTGGCACCTCGGGCTCGCCGGGACGTACGCGGCGGTCCGGTTCGACCCCGGGCTCATCGAGGAGCACCAAGCGAGATCCAAGCAGAACGGCGCCAACGGCGCGGCGTTTCAGGCGATCCAGGCGGGCCTGCGCCTCGCCCTCGACGGCACCGGCCCGACCCCACTCGAGCACTGCACCTTCAACACCGAGCAGGCGTGGTCCATCGTGCCCATGCTGCGCTTCGACGAGCCGCACGCGACCTACGTCGAGCTGCTCCCGAGGGTCCTCGAGGTGTGCCGCAGCGCCGGACCTCACCACCCGTCCGGTCACCTCGTCACGGTGCCACACCTCGAGGGCCTCCTGCTTTCGGACGCCAAGCGCCGCCTGACCGAGGTCGGGCTCACCACACAGCTTGCCCCGGGATCGCCGGCGCTCGTTCCCTCTGCGACCGGGACGGTGGAGTCGCAGTCCGTCGCCGCCGGCACGAGGGTCGCTGCCGGGACGACCGTCCGCCTGACGGTGCACAGCCCGTTCGTCCTGCCGCCCCAGCAGGACGTGCGGATCGGGACCGCGGACGACGCGCAGCCGACCGGGCGGCCGGATCTCCGGTGTCCGGCCGAGGTGCCGCTGTCGCAGCAGCGGGACGCGTTGCCACCAGGCACGAGGATTCCCCTTCTCCCGGCCCTGAGCGGCTGGAGCGAGACCAATCCGGACAGCCCCTACCAGCACTTCGGGTGCTGGTACGAGCTCGGAGCCCTCAGGAGCAAGTTCCTGAGCGTGTCCTTCCTGACGAGAGGACGAGGATCACCGGCGGGCTACTGCTGGCCGCAGGACTCGACGAGCCTCCTCGGAACGCGGTACATCTGGAGTCGCCGCGCCGCCGTGAGTGCCCAGGCGTTCAACGGGCTGCACTTCGACCTCGCCATGAGGTTCGCGGAAGAGCTCATGCGGCAGGTGGAGCCGTACGCCGAGCCGTGCCCGGGCCGCGGGACGCCGGACCTGCCCCCCACGCCGGCACCGGTCTTCCAGGTCCCGACGCCCATCCCCACAGCGACGCCGCCACCCGCCCCGCCCGCCTGCCCCGGGCCGGCCGTCACCGTCGTCTTCGACCTGTGGAACCCGCCGCCGTACAGCGGCCTCGGCGCCATCGTCTGCCGGGACGGCGCGGGCGGCACGTGGATCAACGTGGCCAACAACGTGTACCCGGTCACCGCCATCCAGACCGGCCCACAGGATCCCTCGTCCGGCTGCTACACAGGCACAAGGGTGGTGACTCCTGTCCACGCCTACGAGGGGACGCTCTGTCGCAAGTGAGGAGGAGGACGGCGATGCCCACCCGCTTCCGCATCGGTCTGATCGTCGCACTGGTCCTTGTCGGTCCGGCCCTCGGGCTCTCCGCCCAGACCCGGGGCGAGGTGAGCTGGGTGGACGGGGACACGATCGTGGTCTCTGTCCGCTCCGGGCCCACCCCCGCAGTTGGCGACAGGGTGTCGGTGTCGAGGCCCCTCGACGCGGGTGGCAATGCGGTGGCGATCGGGCACTGGACCGTGACCGACGTGCAGGGGACCTCGGTGCGAGCCGTGCGAAAGGGGGGCATCGGGGAAGCGCCGCGGGTCGGGATGGTGGCGACAATTGGCCCTCCCCATGGCGACGAGCTCCGCCCGGGACCGGACGTACCTGTCCCGGGCAGCCCCAGCTCGGGCGTGCCTGGAGCTGTGACCTCGGTGCGCGGCCAGGACATCACGCTCCGAGTCCTGGGTGATGCTGCCGTCGCCGCGGTCGGCGACAGGGTCGAGCTCTCCTTCGCCGTCGGCGAGGACACGATCGTCGTCGGCACCTGGCGGGTCACGGCGGTGCGCGCCGATGGGCTCGTGGACGCCGCACCGGTCGAGGTCCTCGCCACGCCGACCTCGGTCATGAAGGCGACGGTGTGGGCGACCGGGTCGCGCGCGGACGCGATCTTCCAGCAGGCTTCAGGACTCCGCGGCAAGGACCCGGCCCGGGCCGTCGAGCTCTTCCTGCAGGCCGCAGCGGCGGGCCACGCCGAGGCGGCCGAGCAGGCGGGCTTCGCCTTCATGGAAGGCCGGGGCGTGCCGCGGGACGATGCCCGTGCGGCGGCACTGTTCCGGCAGGCTGCCGAGGCGGGGCGCCCGAAGGCGCAGAACGCCTACGGCGCCTTTCTCACCACGGGCCGGGGCGGCCTGGCGAAGGACCCGCAGGCCGGGGCCGTGTGGTACCGGAAGGCAGTGGCGCAGGGGGAGCCGCAGGCATGCTCCAACCTCTGTGGCCTCCTTCTCGAGGGCCTCGGGGTCGAGAAGGACGAGGCCGAGGCGCTCAGGCTCTGCCTGCTCGCCGCGGCGCAGGACAGGTCTGACGCCCTCGACCGGCTCGGCTGGATGCACCAGTACGGTCTGGGCGTCCAGAAGGACTTGGCCAAGGCCTTCAAGTACTACGAACGGGCGGCCAGACTCGGGGACGCCAACGGTCAAAACAACCTGGGCACCATGTACGAGAACGGGTGGGGGGTCAGCCGGGATCTTGAGCAGGCACTGGCCTGGTTCCGGCAGTCGGCGGCGCAGGGCTACCCCTGGGCCGAGTGGAACCTCGGGAGGATGTACCAGGAGGGCCTTGGCGTGCCCCGGGATGAGGCAACGGCGATCGAGCACTTCCGGCGCGCCGCGAGGGGAGGGCACCAGGCGGCTCAGGAGAAGCTCCGGCAGCTCGGCCAGACCTGGTGACGGGATGCTCCGCGTGCTTGTCGGAACCCGTGCCCTGGGCTGCTCCTGGCCGTGCCGTCCAGCCGAGCCTGCGCACGGCTTGCCGCTTTGGGGCTGCGCGCTGTCAGTACCGCCCCAGGTAGCCGGAGACCCCCGGGCGGTCAAGTGAGATCCAGAAGTTGAGCCCGTCGCTGCAGACACCGTTCGGCGAAAAATCGGCGCCGGTCGAGAACGTCCCGATGACGCGGAGGTCCGCGGAGTTCCACAGCGAGACGCTGTTGCCGGTGGTGTTGACCGCGAGCATGCGCTCCCCGTCGAACGCGACCTGCTTGGGCCCGGCGAGGCCGTTCCCGGTGAGGGTTGCGAGCACCGTCGCCGTGGCCGCCCGCACGACGATGATCGAGTTCCCGGGGACGCTCGGTACCCAGATGTTCGTGCCGTCGAACACCGGGTAGGCGCCGGTCGAGCCGAGGTCGGTGAACGGCAACGCTGTGGACGACCCGCCGCAGGTGTTGGCGGCCGGCCACTCCTGAGCGGCCGCGCCCATGCTCAGCAGCAGAAACAAGGTGGGGGTTGCCACGAGGGTGCGCGGTGTCATGTTCGTCCTCCAGAACCCCAGCTTGGCACCTCCATCGCCCCGTGGGAATGCCCAGGCACGACACCCGCATGTCCAAGCGCGACAAGCTGCCGCCCCCGGGGAAATCCAGGCACCGGGCGGTTGGTCTGGAGCAGCCCCGCTGAACGGGATCGAAACCGGGTGACCTCGGTTGTTGGACGACGAGAGCGGATGGCATGCTCGGAGAGCTCCCCACGCCATCCGGGTGCCGCTACACTGCCGCGGGTTGCACCCGGCAGGAGGCAGGCATGGCCAGTCCAGGCTCGACAGAACCTCTCCCACGGGCCGAGCTGTCCGACGTCGAGCAGCGGTTCGAACGGGGGCGCCGGACCACTGGCCTCGTGCTCGGGCCGCTGGCCACCCTCCTCATGCTGGTCTTTCCAGTCACCGGGCTGCCGGTGCCGGCGGCACGGCTCGCGGCGGTCCTGACCTGGGTCGTGATCTGGTGGGTGTGCGAGGCGGTGCCCCTGCCGGTCACGGCCGTCCTCGGTCCGGCGTTGATGGTTGTGCTGGGCGTCGTCACGCCAAAGGTTGCGTTTGCGCCGTTCGGCGACCCGGTGATCTTCCTGTTCCTGGGTGGGTTCCTCCTGGCCGAGGGGATGACCGCCCACGGGCTGGATCGACGATTGGCGCTGCGCATCCTGTCGAGCCGCTGGGTAGCCGGACACCCGGCGCGGGTGCTCGCTGGCTTCGGGCTCCTGGCGACGGGGCTCTCCATGTGGCTCTCCAACACCGCGACGACCGCCATGCTCTACCCGATCGCCCTGGGCGTGCTGCGGGCCAGCCCGTCGCTGACCTCGGGCAGCGAGAAGCGCCGGGGCACATTCGCCACGGGGTTGCTCCTGGTCTGTGCCTATGGCTCCTCGATCGGCGGTCTCGGCACACCGGTGGGGACACCGCCCAACATCATCGCCATGGGGCAGCTCTCGACCCTTGCGGGTGTGAAGCTTGGGTTCCTGCAGTGGATGGCCCTCGCCGTGCCGGTGCTGCTGGCGATGCTCTGCTTCATGCTGGTCTACGTGCGCTTCGCCTTCCCTGCGCCGGGTGGTGCGAGCCTCGATGCCGGAGTCGTGTCGGCGCAGCACCGCGAGCTGGGGCCGCTGTCCCGCGGCGAACGCAACGTCCTTGTTGCGTTCCTCCTGGCCGTTGCGGGTTGGGTGGGGCCAGGGGTCGTCACGGTGGTGCTGGGAGCGGGTCATCCCCTCTCGGCCCGGCTCGGAGCGATCCTCCCCGAGAGCGTCGTTGCTGTGGTCGCGGCTGTGGTGCTCTTCGTGCTGCCCACGAGCTGGGGTGAGCGCCGCTTCACCCTCTCCTGGCGCGATGCCGGGGCGGTCGACTGGGGCACCCTCCTGCTGTTCGGGGGCGGCCTCTCTCTCGGCGGGGCAATGTTCTCGACCGGTCTTGCTGCTGCGCTCGGGAAGGGCCTCACCGGCGCCACGGGCGCCCACTCCCTGGTGGCCCTCACGGTGCTGTTCTCGGTGTTCGCGATCTACTTCACCGAGGTGACGTCCAACACCGCCACGGCGACGATGCTGGTGCCCCTGGCGATCGCCGCCGCCCAGGCGGCCGGCGTCGACCCCGTGCCACCCGCCCTCGGGTGTGCCCTGGGGTGCAGCATGGCGTTCATGCTGCCGGTGGCCACGCCGCCCAACGCCATCGTCTACGGCTCGGGCCAGGTCCCGATCACGCGCATGGTGCGTTCAGGGTTCTGGCTCAACCTCGCCGCCTCCGTCGTGATCCCGGCCGTCGTGCTCCTGCTGGCCGGGCTAGTGAGGTGAGCAGCCGCAGTCGCCGCGCAGGTCCTCGTCCTGGCGCACGAGGTCGCGGACGCGCTCCTCGCCGAAGCCCCCAGCCGAGCCGCCGAGGCCGTGGTCGAGGGGCACGTGGTCGCCGCCCGTGCGACCGCGCCGCCAGGGATTGGCGTCCAGATCGAAGCGGAGACTTGCCAGCAGCCGGTGCTCGCGATACGAGAAGCTCCCCTGGAAACCCTCCTCGATGCTCGACCAGCGGCGGGCGTGCTCGTAGGTGATCCCGACCTGCAGCCCGTTGCCGAGCCGCCGGATAGCCCCCAGGGACAGACGCGCCAGGGTGTCGTGCCGCTTCTCGGCGCTCCCGAACGCGACAAGTCCTTCCCACCCGCCGGAGTGAGGGTAGTCGTCGACCGCGACGGTCAACCCGAGCCTCGCACGCCAGGCGCCACCCAGGGACGTCGAGGTCACGGCGGTGAGCGTTCCACCCCGCTGGTCGTGGACCGGCATGTGGGCGTCGAAGCTCCGTCCGGCCAGGGCGAGGGTGACCGGCAGCCCGCCGGCCCGCAGGGTGCCGGCCACGCCCGCGTCCAGCTCCTGGCGTGTCCGCCAGGGGTCCTGGAAGTCGCGGTGACCGCCCCCGGCCAGCACCACCAGGCCGCCCGGCAGCTCCAGCTCCAGCTCGGCGCGCTGCCCCTCGGAGTAGAGCGAGTGGTCCTGGTTGAGATGGAGCGTGTCCCTCCGGTACGTGAGGACGGCCGTGGTCCGCCCCAGCCGCAGCTCGGCGCCCAGGCGCCCGGCCAGCTCCAGGTACGACAGGTCACGTGCCTCGTCCGCCGCGATGCCGTGGCCCCGCACTCCGACCTCGACGAGCGGTGTGACCGGGCCATGACGCGGGGCGCGCAGGGAGGCCGCGGCATTCAGGCGCGCCAGGAGGCTCTCCTCGCCCTGCTTGGTGGTGTCGGTGGGAGAGCCGGCGAAGGCATTCGTGGTGCCGCCGGTGGCCAGCTCCACCGACGCCAGGAGGGGCTGCTGCCAGACCGGGTCCCGGAGCTTCTCCAGGCCGGCCCGCAGCCTCGCGTCCTCCGGCCACATGACGGAGCGGTCCCCCACCCTCGCCAGGGCCGCGGCCACGCCGGCCGCGTCGCCGGCGGCCCGCTGCGCCACGGCCTCCAGGAGCGCCCAGCGGCTCGCCTCCTGCTGGGAGCCAGGGCAACCGGGCGCCTGCAGCGCCTGCCACGCGGCGGCAGGCTCGTTGCGGTGCAGCTCGACCCACGCCAGCCACGACCAGCTCTCGCAGTCCAGGGAAAACTGGTCCACCTGCTGGCGGAGCAGGTCCGCCGCCTGGCCGGAGTTGCCGGAGGCGAGGAGCGCCCTGGCCATCAGCCGCACCAGGGCCGGCTCCGCCGGACACGCCTGATGCGCAGCTCCAGCCCGGGCCGCGGCATCGGCAAAGGAGCCACTTCGTAGCAACCGGTCGACTGCCTCGACTTCAACTGGGACGTTGACCGGGCATGCTGCGGCCGCAGCATGTGGAGAAGCGACCAGCGAGACGGCAAGCAGGACAGCAGTCGGAGCGACAAGGCAGTGCATCCCGACATGCTACTCGGGTGCTCTCGACCGCGCACTACGGGACCAGCGAGGGACGCGGGCCTTGCCTGGATGCCCGACGCACCGCCAGATGGTAGGCTTGAAGCACAACGTGAACCTGTGATTCGAGAGGGAGGATCCACCATGACGAGATCGCGAACCCTGTTGTTGGTCGTCCTGGCAGCCGCCCTGTGCGGCGGGCTGGGGATTGTCGTGACGGCCCAGGCGCCGGCCCGCCATGACGTCATCTACACCTGCGGGTGTGGGCCGACCTGCGCCTGCAAGACGGCGACTGTCGCGCCGGGCACATGCTCCTGCGGAAAGCCGTTGGTCTGGGGCCACGTGGTCAAGGTCGAGGGGAACGAGGCGCTCGTGTGCACGTGCAAGGAAGGTTGCACCTGCAAGCTCGATCCCAAGGAACCCACGAAGTGCGGGTGCGGCAACGACCTCAAGCGGGTCAACCTGGCAGGCACCGGCCTCTCCTTCTGCAACTGCGGCGGGTCGTGCACCTGCAACCACCTCTCCGACAAGCCGGGTACGTGCCACTGCGGCATGAAGCTCAAGCAGGCGGCCGCGGACGCGAAGCCCCACCACTGACCACCAGCCGCGGGTGGCGGGACTGCTTCCGAGCTACTCCCGGCGTCGATTCTGACGCGTCACACCCGGCCGAAGCTCCCGATCACGCCTGTGGCCGAAACCCTCTTCTGCGGGCGGGGTACCGCTCGTTGAGCGCCTTCGTAATCTTCAACGCATCCAGGTCCCGTGCGCGACGACGGCCGACCCCCGAGATGCCGCGCTGGTAGCCGCCGAGGACCCACATTCGGGCAGGTGGGCCGACCTCGAAGGCTGCGAGACGTGGCGCGATGCCTGCAGCCAGGAGTAGGCATCGCCCTTGGGGAAGACCGGAGTTGCTTCGCCCTGGGCCTGCTGGAAGTCGTCGTCCGCGTCGTCATACCGGGAGTAGGTTACCTGCTCCGTGATCTTCTGGACATCGACGCTCTGGACGGTCCTGGCGCCACTCGTGACTCGACCTCGTGACATCGGCGCCAAGCCTTGCCGATGGCAGCAGACAGGGTCGCCAACCCCTCCGGCCTTCCCGACAGACGAGGGAATCCAGTCGAACGGCCCGCCGTTTTGATGCGACGGGGAGACCATCCTTGCCTGGAAGCGGAAGGGGGAGAGTATGAGGCAGCACACGAGTTCTCGGACCAGTGTCCCGGGATGTGCGGTCGTGGTGTTGATGCTCGGAGGGCTGCTCGGGCCCTTCCCGGTGTGGGCGGCCGGGTCGATCGCGCAGCCGGGAGCGTTCCACTACTACTACGTGCCCTCGGTTGCCCACCTCGGGGGTACCAGCGGCACCACATGGCGCACCGACCTGTCGGCGGTCAACACCTCGACCACCGAGCAGGTCGACCTCACCTTCACCTACTACGACGTCTCCAACAGCGTCGGGATCGGCGCTGTGGCGACAATTCCTCCCGGGGGGACCACGCAGTGGCCGGACGTGCTGGTCAGCCTCTTCCAGCGAAGCCCGACCGCCAGCGCAAAGGGGATCGTCCACATCACCGCCACCGGCAAGCTGGCCCTGAGCTCACGCACCTACAACCAGGCCAGCGCCGTGGCGACGTTCGGACAGTACTACCCCGCCATCGACGACAACTTCGGGGTGCCGTACGGGACCAGGGGCTTCTTGCCGGGCATCAGGCAGAACGCCGCCTTTCGTACCAACATCGGCCTCGTCAACCTGAACGACAAGGCGGGAACAGTGCGAATCTCGATCGTGGACGAGACCGGCGCGGTCCGCGGTACCCCGAAGCTGGTCGAGGTGCAGCCCTACCGTTGGTTGCAGGTGGACCGGATCTTCGACGTGGTTGGGGCGGGCAACCTTGACACCGCCTACGCTGTCATCGAGGTCACCACAACGTATAGCAAGTTCTGGGCGTACGCCTCCGTCATCGACAACCTGACCGGAGATCCCATGACCATTCCGGTGCTCCTGCCCTGACCTCCTACTCGGGTGGGCGCTGGCCGCGCACCGTCGTGGGGTCGCCGGTCGTCGGGTCCACGGTGGAGACCGATCCGCACCACCGGCCGTCGGCGCGGACCCGGAGGACGGATGTGCCGGCCGGGAGCCCGAGCTCGTGGCCGACGTTGGTGAGCTGGACATAGGTCCGGGCCGGCACCGGGACATCCAGGCTGACGGCGCCCACCGTCAGGTGCACCGTGATGGGGACCGACTCCCGGTTGAGCAGCAACAGGTTCGAACGGAAGCCGGAGGCCGTGTTCCTGGCCGTGGAGATCGGGAAGAGCATCTCCTCGCCCGCCCCGATCTCCCCTTCCCTGCTGCTCACGACGTCCTGCCCGAAGGTGCCGGCCTCGCCCAGGTTGAAGGTCCGCACCCAGACCAGCACGTCGCCGGTGACCCGCAGGCATCCCGCTCCCGATGGAGCCCCGAGCTCGGCGTACAGGTCCGCGAGCTCCCGCACCTCACCGGCCGTCAGATCGAGCTGGCGGGACGCAACGACGGCGCCTGTGTCCCGGGCGCTGATCTCCAGAAGCACGGGTCGTGCCTCGGCCACAGGGTTGTGGAGCGTGAGCGACGAGCGCCAGGCGGTCTGGTTCTGCCCGGCCAGGCTGGCGACCCCGGGGAGCTCCCGGACCGTCGCGCTGTCGTCGAGGGTGACCGTCACCGGCAGCTCGGCGGCCAGGCTCAGCCCGTCGGGCGAGGTGGCCGTGAATGTGATGCTGCCCTGCTGCGCTCCTTCCTGCAGGGGCGCGAGCAGGACGCGGACCCTCGCCGGAGTTGCGAGCGGCCCCTGGGACGGGGTGACCTCGAGCCACGGGACGTGCGACACGGCCGACCACTCGAGCCCGGGAGGACCCGCCAGCCGCACCTCGGCCATCCCGGTTCCCTGAGGTAGCGAGAGCTGCAGCGACGAAGGGGACAGTGTCAGGCTCGGGGACAGGGGTCGCACCGCCTGGAGCATGTCGAACGGCCCGCTGGCGCCGGCCGGCCGGTACTCGGCCAGCGCGATGGTCCGCAGCTTCGAGGGATCGATCCCCGTCGGCATCGCCAGGTCGAAGGTGAAGCCGGCCTGTCCTCCCGGGGGAATGCCCGGTGACACGGCGACCTTCTTCGCGGCGCGCACGTACATCCCGGTCACCCCGGTGGTGCCCTGGTCCCACATGATCGCCCAGACCGTGGCCTGGTTGCCCGCGTCCAGGTGGAAGGCGGCGGTGTTGCGGAGGCTCGCCCACACCCGCATCACGGTGCCGACCTGCTGCTGCCACGCCTCCAGCTCGACGACCGCCGGGCGCGGCAGCTCTGCCTCGATCATCGCCTTGTACTTCGTGTAGAAGTCCTGGGTCCCCTGGGTCACGCTGTGCCCGCTCGAAAGCATGACCATCGGCACGGCGTACCCGTTCGGCCCCCACGCCGCGTCGAAGCGCGACTGCCGGTCGCCGACCGACGCGTTGGCGAAGTACTCGAGAAACACGACCGGCCGTCCCGCGTACTCGCTCGCAAGTCGCTTGACCACCGACCCGGCGGCCACGCACACCCCTCAGCCGGGGTGATAGAACCCCTCGAAGACCGTCACCCGCGGCTGGGCGCCGAGAGCCCATCCGAGGGAGCCGACCGCTGCCGCCAGCAGCCAGACCAGAGCCCGAACGAGCGTGCGGATCATCGGGAGAATCCTACTCGCTACCTGGCGCCAGCATGAGGGGCGTCGGGCACGAAGAGCGCCCTGCCGAAACGCGTCACCCCGAACTCGCCGATCAGCTTCTGGCCTTCCGCCGAGACGAGCCAGTCGGCCAGCGTCCTGCCCTGAGCTGCCCGGACGCCCGGGTGCGTCCTGGGGCTCACCACGATGACCCCGTACCGGTTAAGCAGCTCCTCGCCGCCTTCCGATACCACCGTGAGGGCGAGCGTCGCCTGCAACGCCAGGAAGCTCCCCCGGTCCATCAGGGTGTACGCCTGCTTCTCCGAGGCGATGCGGGCCGTGGCGCCCATCCCCTGCCCCGCCTCGAGGTACCAGCTCCCGGTCGGCACGCCGACGCCGGCCTGCTTCCACAGCGCCAGCTCCCTCGTGTGGGTGCCGGACCCGTCGCCCCGGGTGACGAAGGTTGCACGGGCCACAGCAATCTCCTTCAGCGCGTCCAGGATCCCCCTGCCCCTCACGCCCGCCGGGTCGGACGGCGGCCCGGCCAGTACGAAGTCGTTGTGCATCAAATTGTAGCGCAGCAGCCCGTGGCTCTCGGCCATGAACGCGTCCTCGGCTGCCCGGGCGTGCACGACGAGCACGTCGGCATCGCCCCGCCGGCCCATGGCCAGGGCCTCGCCGGTGCCCACGGCAATCGCCTTGACCCTGATCTCGGGGTGCGCTTTCTCGAACGCCGGCACGAGCGCATCCAGCAGGCCCGTGTCCTGGGTCGAGGTCGTCGTGGCCAGGATCACGGTGACCGGCTCCGCCGCCATTGTGGCCCTCGTCAGCCCGAGCAGGCTCAAGACAATCGGGGCTGTGACACCAGGTCGGCGCTTCATGGCACGACGGTTTCGATGAAAGGGAAGAGCTTGTAGTCCCTAGGATTGAGGGTCGCCAGGCGGCGCACGCCCGCGATCTCGATTGTGGCGGCGAGCGCGGTGTCGAGGATCCGCTTGCGCCCGAGGCGAAGATTGCGCATCAGCTCCAGCGTGCGTGGCAGCATCTCGGGCCCGGGCACGATCCGCACCACTTCCGGCGCGGCCCACAGATCGCCTACCAGCTCGAGCGCGCGCTTCATCGGCATCGGCCTCTCGAACCGCCGGGGGTCGGTACAAACATGGAGAAACTCGTGAATCACTTGAGGAACCAGGCCAAGAGTTCCTCCCAGCTCCTCCACCTCCCTCCGCACCAGCCTCGAGCTGGCAGCATGTGAAGGTGCTCCGTCCATGAGCCAGTTGACCAGGACGTCTGTATCCAGAGCGAGCGTCACAAGGACCTCATCTCGTCCTGCAGCTCGGTTCGCAACCACGTGCGCAGCAGCTTCCCGGAGTCGTGGGGCAGAAGATCGAGCACCGACGACCCGGACCCGGCCTCCTGGCGAACATAGCTCTCCATGGCGTCCCGGATCAGGTCGGCCACGGGTCGCCCCAGGCGGGCCGCTCGACCTTGCAGGCCACGGTAGACACCCTCGTCCACGTGCAGGGAGATCACTTTCATGATGACAACCTATATCTAACACCAATATCTGTCAATGCAGAGAGACGGGGAAGGTGCTGCCACCCGCGGCCACTCGCAGCCGGTTGCCAGGTCGCCGGGGCGCTCCGCCCCACCGCCTCGTGATAGGATTCACGCGCCATCCGACCCGCGTCGATCCCACAGGGAAGGCGCGGGCGAGGCTCGCAAGCCCGGGAGAAGGGCTCGAGCCGAGGGTCGGCGGGGTGACCTGCCGGCCTCCCGTGTTCGGAAAGGAGGCCCCCTTGAGCATGATCCCCCGTATTCTGACAGTCACCACCCTGACCCTGCTCGGCCTTGGCACCGCCCTGGCGCAGCAGGCCCAGCCCACGGTCCCGCCGGAGTTCGAGCTCTACTCCATGGCGGAGATCACGGTGACCGCCGATGCGCCGCAGGCCGAGGTCACGCTGATCACGACGGTCACCGCCGAGGACATCGAGGCCCAGAACGCCCGCACCGTGGCGGAAGCGCTCGCGACGACACCCGGCATCCGCGTCTCGACCGGCCGCAAGAACGAGCCCAACGTGTCGATCCACGGGTTCGACCAGTCGAAGATCCTGGTCCTCATCGACGGCGTGCCGTACTACGAGACCAACTACGGCAAGCTCGACCTCAACCAGATCCCCACCGACAACATCGCCCGCATCGACGTGACCAAGGCGACCGCCTCGGTCCTCTACGGCGCCAACGCCATGGGCGGCGTCGTCAACATCATCACCAAGAAGGCCGGCGACACGCCTCACTACGGCGGCACGATTGAGGCCGGCGACAACGGCCTCCGGCAGTACGTGGTGACGCACGGCCAGAAGGTCGGCAAGATCAACTACTGGTTGAGCTACACCCACATGGAGTCGGACGGCTGGGACGTCTCGGGCGACTACGAGCCCTACGAGGGCACGATCGTCACGAAGAGCCCGAGCAGCACCACCAAGGCGGTGCTGCAGGGCAAGGGCCGCCGCGTCAACTCCGACGTCGACAAGGACGACGCGTGGTTCAAGGTGGGCTACGAGGCGAGCGCCGACTCCGCCTACTGGGTCAACCTCCACTACCTGGACATGACCAAGGGCATGCCGCCCGCCACCGACCAGGTCCAGGTGTTCCTCAGCACGCCCCAGTTCTCCCAGTTCGCCCGCATGCCGGACTATCGCGACCGCGGCGCCGACGTCGACCTCCGCCAGCGACTGTCCAGGCAGCTCGTGATGAAGGGCAAGCTCTTCTACCACGATCACAAGGACAACTACGACTCCTACCGCGACGAGACCTACACCCAGAAGATGGCGCGCAGCACCTTCAAGGACTTCCTGGGGGGTGGTACGGTCCTGCTCGAGTCGCCTCTCGGCGCCCGAAACACCGCGCGGCTGTCGCTCAACTACAAGACCGACAACCATCAGGAGCGGGACGACACCTACCTCCCCTTCGCCGAGACCCAGTCCTACACCGGCTCCGTGGGCCTCGAGGACGAGTGGAAGCTCTCCGAGCGCGTGCAGGCCGTCCTCGGCGTGAGCTACGACTGGTTCGACGTCTCCGACGCGGAGCGCAACGTCCTCGACACGAGCGGCAACCTCGTGCGCCAGGACCCGCTGCCCAGGCCATCCGACAGCTTCGTGAACCCCATGGCAGGGCTCACCTACATCCTGTCCGCCCAGAGCCGTCTCTTCGCATCCGTGGCGCAGAAGAGCCGCTTCCCGCTGCTGCAGCACCTCTACTCCAGCAAGGGTGGCAACGTCGATCTCGAGCCCGAGCAGAGCACCAACTTCCTCGTCGGGTACAACACCCTGGTGGCCGACACCCTGCGGGTGGAGCTCTCCGGGTTCTGGTACGACACGAAGGACCTCATCAGCCGCAACAGCGGCGACCCCACCAACCTCTACCAGAACTACGGCGAGATCCGCATGCGCGGCATCGAGCTGGGGGCGATCCTCCTCGCCAGCCAGTCGCTCACCCTGCGCGGCGACTTCACCCTCAACGACGCCGGGGACCTCAGCGAGGGGCACGTCACCAACAAGGTCCTGAACGTCCCCAGGCACAAGGCCGGCGTCGGGATCCAGTGGAGGCTGCCCTGGTTCTCGTCGCGCCTCGACCTCGACGGCACGTACATGGACGAGGTCTTCACCTCCCTGCCGTCGGCGAAGTACCCCACCGACCCCACCAAGAAGGTGGACAGCTACGTCCTGACCAACGCCCGGTTCGGAATCGACCTCGTCAAGAGCCTCGAGCTCTGGACCTCGATCCGCAACATCGGCGACCTCGACTACGAGACCGACTACGGCTTCCCGGCTCCTGGCCGCACCGTGTCGGTGGGCCTGTCGGCCAGGCTGTAGAACAGCGTGACCGGGCGGCACGCGCCGCCCCTTCCCTCCTGGAGGATCCCCATGCGCCCTGCTCGAGCCCTTGTCGTCCTCGTCCTTCTCCTGGTTGCTGGCACGATCCATGCCCAGGTCGCCGTGACCGGATGCGTGAAGACCGAGATCAAGGCCGATGCCACGGTTCTCGCCGAGCTGCCCCGGGTGTCCGACAGGGTCAGGGTCGCCTGGCCGGACGGGCGCTACCGCGGCACCTACGAGGTCTCCGGCCCCACCCTGTTCTCTCTCGTCGGCAGGGCCGCCGTCACGAAGAAGGTCGAGGACGGCTTCAACCGCCCGATCGACCTCCTCGTCGTCGTGGAGGGCCGAAACGGGCAGGAGGCGCTGCTCTCCATCGGCGAGCTCGAGATGGGGATGCAGGGTGGTCGGGTGCTGCTGGCCAACCGCTTGCGTCTGCTCGTCCCGCACCACCACGACGAGATCCCGCCTCTCGCCCAGCCCGACGGCTGGCTCGAGGTCGGGGCGCGGGCGGGGTTGAAGATCCCGGAGGGCTGTGGCGACTGCCACACCGAGAAGAAGGTGCCCGACCTCTCGGTCCCGAAGGGTGTCTGCCTGGTCGCCGCGGGTGACGGCTGGCCGGTGCGCTTCGTGGAGGACGTGGTCGAAGTCAGCGTCAGACAGGTCGGCGTCAAGGTCCCCGCACACATGAAGAAGGGGGCGAAGCCCGGACCGACCGTCCTGCTGCACCGACTGGACGGCACATCGGTGCCTCTCAACGCTGCGGCGCTCGGGGCGCTGAGCCGCCTGAGCTTCACCGACGCCAGCTTCGGCATGGGCCGCGGCTTCCACGGTATGCACTCCTGGACCGGGCCTTCTCTCGCGCAGGTCGTGGCGCCGCACGTCCCGGCCGGCACCGACCTCGACCGCCTGTGGATCCTGGTCACCGCCGCCGATGGCTACCGCACGCTCATGTCGGGGCGCGAGGTCTTCGGCGACCCCGACAACCTGGTCCTGGGCGCCACCGAGGACGACAAGCCTCTCGACGACCGCGGCCCGTTCCGCCTCGTGGTGCGCAACGACTTCTTCATCGACCGCAGCGTCCACTCCGTCCAGGAGATCCGTCTCGGCACGCTGTAGCCTCGACCGCACCACTGGAGGAGCTCGGACTACAGCCCGCCGGCGGACACACCGTTTCCGGCCTACCTTCCCCATCCTCCAGCCAGGGGCAGGATCGTGGTGCCGCACCGACCCACGCTGCCTGACGCGGCAGCGCCTTGGTCGAGTGTGGGGGAACTCCGGCCGTCGTGATGACGGGTCCACAGGTTGCGGACGAGCTTCGGCGGGCCTAGGATCGCATGGAGCCCACCGGACATCGAAGCCGGTGCAGGCAACTCGCCGGATCCCTCCCTCTCCGGCCTGAGAGGTGAAGTGTTGAGAAAGCGCCAGCAGCCGCCCGAGCCCACCGAGAGCATCCTCGAGAGCATCTCGGACGGGGTGTTCACGGTCGACCTCGACTGGCGGATCACCTCGTTCAACCGGGCGGCGGAGGAGATCACCGGGATTCCCCGCCGGGAAGCGATCGGCCAGCGCTGCTCCGACGTGTTCCGGGCGAGCCTGTGCGAGGGCGCCTGCGCTCTCCGCCGTACCATCGAGAGCAGGAAGCCGATCATCAACCAGCCCTGCTTCATCATCGACGGGGACGGCCGCCGGATCCCGATCTCCATCTCCACGGCGCTCCTGCGCAACGCCGCGGGCGAGGTCCTCGGCGGCGCCGAGACATTCCGTGAC
This sequence comes from Thermoanaerobaculaceae bacterium, assembly GCA_025456225.1. Taxonomy (GTDB): domain Bacteria; phylum Acidobacteriota; class Thermoanaerobaculia; order Thermoanaerobaculales; family Thermoanaerobaculaceae; genus JAAYVZ01. The sequence goes on along the minus strand of JALOLB010000004.1, from coordinate 14,216 downwards.
CTCACAGTCGTCGAGGAGCTGCGCCGCGAGCTCGAAGGCCGGTTCCAGATCGGCGAGCTGGTGAGCCACAGCGTGAGCATGCGCCGGATCTTCGACATTCTCCCAGCCATCGCCGACAGCGACTGTGCGGTCCTCCTCGAGGGCGAGACCGGGACCGGCAAGGAGCTGCTCGCCCGGGCCATCCACGGTGCCAGCCAGCGGCGGCGCGGCCCGTTCGTGGCCGTGAACTGCGCGGCGATTCCCGAGTCCCTGATCGAGGCCGAGCTGTTCGGGGTTCGGGCCGGCGCCTTCACGGGCGCCGACCGCGACCGCCCCGGACGGTTCGCCAGCGCCGAGCGCGGCACCCTGCTGCTCGACGAGGTCGGGGAGCTGACTCCCACGGTACAGGTCAAGCTCCTGCGCGTCCTCCAGGAGCATGCCTTCGAGCCCCTCGGCAGCAACACGTCCATCCCCACCAGCGCCCGGATCATCGCTGCCACCAACCGCGACCTGCGGGAGCTGGTGCGAGCAGGCTCGTTCCGGGAGGACCTGTTCTACCGCATCAACGTCGTGCGGCTCGAGCTGCCGCCGCTGCGCCGCCGCCGCGAGGACATTCCCCTGCTCGTCGAGCATTTCACGAGCGCGCTCAACTGCCGGCAGGGCCGCACCGTGAGCGGCGTGTCGCCCGACGCCCTGGCGCTGCTGGTCGCCCACGACTGGCCAGGCAACGTGCGCGAGCTCGAGAATGCAATCGAGCATGCGTTCGTGCTCTGTCGCGGCCAGCGCATCGAGCCGAGGCATCTTCCCGAGCCGCTCCACGGGCGCGTGGCGCGAGCCAGCGACCTCGCCGGAGCGGTTCACGCGGCGGAGGCCGAGGCGATCCATGACGCGCTGCGCCGCAACCACAACAACCGGCAGGCCGCGGCGCGCGATCTGGGGATGCACCGCGCCACCTTCTTTCGCAAGGTCAAGGAGCTGGGTTTGACACTGCCCGACACGGACGGCAGGCGTCGCACCAGGGCAGGAACCATTGCATCCACGCGACAGTCTGGCTCCATAGAGCCGCATTCCAGCGACTGAACACTGTCATTCCTGCGCCATGGGTGCCAGTCAGGTCACACTGCACTGGGTAGTTACGCTCTCGGAGCACAAATGGCATGCGAGTTGCTCCTTCCGCTCCATGGATGGGACAGGATCGAATCGCCGTGACGGTGTGGGGTGAGCGGGTCTCCCCGGTGCTCGATGTGTCGAGCCGGGCGCTCCTGCTCACCGTGCAGGACGGGAAGGCCGGTGATCGCACCGAGCTGGAGCTGCCCGAAACCGGTGGCGCCAAGCTGGCGGCCCTCTCGAGCCAGGGAATTCGAACCGTTCTGTGCGGTGCCGTCTCGAGGGCAGTGGCCGAGCAGGCGGCGTCTTTCGGGTTGAGGCTCGTCCCGTTCCTGGCCGGGGATGTGGAGCTGATCATCGCCGCCTACCTGTCCGGCCAGCTACCCAGTCCCTCGCTGTCGATGCCGGGCTGCCACGGCCGACGACATGGCCGCATGGGCCGTCGCTGCCGGCGGGGCCAGCCGGTTGAAGAAAGGGAGGAGACCATGCCGAGAGGTGATGGAACCGGACCCCGTGGTGAGGGCCCAGGCACCGGTCGTGGACAGGGACCGTGCCACCAGGGCGAACCCCGGCCTGGCGGTGCGCGCCCGGGCGGTGGACGTGGTGCTCCGCCGCGCGACGGCCGCGGAGCAGGTCAGGGACAGGGCCGTGGCAAGGGCAAAGGCCCCCGTGGTGGGGCCGGCCCACAGAGCTGAGAGGAGGAGGAGATCATGCCAGGAGGAGATCGCACAGGACCGCTGCGAGAAGGACCGATGACGGGCCGTGGGCTCGGGCATTGCGGAGCGTCACAGGCTTCCACGTCCGCCCAGCCGGGGTTTGGAGCCGGTCGCGGCTTCGGCCGGGGGCGGGGGCATGCCGGAGGCGGCCGCGGTGGCCGCGGCTGGCGTCACACATTCCGGGCCACGGGCGTGCCCGGTTGGGCACGGGGAGAGATGCCTGCTGGCGCTCCCGTGAGCGAGAAACAGTGGCTCGAGGCACGCGCCAGGGCGCTGGAGAGCGAGCTCGCGGCCGTGCGCGCCCAGATCGACGGCGCTTCCAACCGCGACACCGACGGCGGGTCGGGAGGCAAGGGATGAAGGTCGCCATCACCGCACAGCATGCGGCCTGGGACGCCCCGGTCGATCCCCGCTTCGGCCGTGCCCGCACCTTCGTGCTGATCGACACGGAAAGCCGCGAGCTGACCGAGATCCCAAACACGCAGGCGCTGGACGCGGCGCAGGGTGCCGGGGTCCAGGCCGCGGCGCTCGTCTGCCGCGCCGGGGCCGAGGCCATCGTCACCGGCCACTGCGGCCCAAAGGCGTTTGCAGCGCTTATGGCTGGCGAGGTCAAGGTGTTCACCGGTGCCGAGGGTACGGTGGCAGAGGCGGTGGCAAGCCTGGCGGCCGGCCGCCTGAAGGAGGCCGACGCGGCCGACGTGGCGGGGCACTGGGCGTGATCGTCGCCATCGCCTCGGGAAAGGGCGGCACGGGCAAGACCACGGTCGCCCTCTCCCTCGCTCTCGCGGCCGACCGGCCGGTGCGGCTGCTCGACTGCGATGTCGAGGAGCCGAACTGTCACCTGTTCCTGGCGGGAGAACAGACCTTTCGCGAGGATGTCACGCTGCCGACGCCGGCCGTCGACCTCGACGCCTGCACGGCGTGCGGCACCTGCGGCGAGACGTGCCAGTTCGGTGGAATCATCGTGCTCCCGACTGGCGCACACGTCTTCCCCGGCCTCTGCCACGCGTGTGGCGCGTGCGTGCGCCTGTGCCCGGCCGGCGCCCTCCGGGAGGAGCCCCGCCGGATCGGCGAGCTCACCGAGATCCAGGCTGGCACCATCACCCTCATCACGGGGAGGTTGGACGTCGGGCAGACCCTTGCGCCGCCGGTGGTGCGGGCGGTGCGGGCGCGCGGAGATGGGGAGGAGCTCCAGATCGTGGATGCCCCTCCCGGTACCTCGTGCCCGGTGGTCGCGGCCGTTCGCGGCGCCGACGTGGTGGTCCTGGTCACGGAGCCCACGCCCTTCGGCCTGAACGACCTCGAGCTGGCGGTGGAGACGGTGCGCCGGCTGGGGCTGCCATTCGGCGTCATCGTCAACCGTGCCGGCGCCGGCGATGCCCGGGTCCACGAGTACTGTGCGAAGGAGGGCATCCCGATTCTCATGGAGATTCCCCAGGATCGGCGCATTGCCGAGGCCTACGCGCGGGGTCTTCCCGTGGTGAGTGCCTGCCCCGAGCTGCGACCAGCCTTTCTCGCTTTGCTCGACCGCCTCGCCGAGATGGCGCGCCACGCGGTGATGGTCCGCACCTGCGGCCGCCGGGTGTTCTACGCCGTGGACGAGGGGGTGAACCTGTGAGGGAGCTCGTCGTCCTGAGCGGCAAGGGCGGCACCGGCAAGACGAGCGTGCTGGGCTCCCTGGCGGTGCTGGCCGGCCGCGCGGTGCTGGCCGACTGCGACGTGGACGCTGCCGACCTGCACCTGCTGCTACACCCCGTGGTGCTCCGCAGCGAGCCGTTCTTCGCGGGGCACGAGGCGATGATCCGGGCCGAGGCGTGCACGGGTTGTGGGGCGTGTGCGCCGCTCTGTCGCGCCGGCGCGATCCTGGCTCACAACGGCTCCTACGCCGTGGAGCCGCTGCTGTGCGAGGGGTGCGGCCTGTGTGTCCGGATCTGTCCGGCGGCGGCCATCGACTTCCCGTCCCGCCGCTGCGGTGAGCTGTACGTGTCCGAGACTCGGGTCGGCCCCATGGTGCATGCCCGTCTCGACCCCGGCGGGGAGAGCTCGGGCAAGCTCGTCACCCTGGTGCGCCGGGAGGCCCGGAAGTTGGCCGTGGAACGGGGTGAGACGTGGGTGCTGGTGGACGGCCCGCCGGGCATCGGCTGCCCGGTCATCGCCTCTCTGAGCGAGGCGACGGGGGTGCTGGTGGTGACCGAGCCGACACCGTCGGGGCGCCACGACCTCGAGCGCGTGCTCGAGCTCTGCCGGCACTTCGGCGTGCCCCCGAGCGTGTGCGTGAACAAGTGGGACCTTCACCCGGAGCTGACCGCCGACATCGAGGAGCTGGCGCGGGCGCAGGGGGCGCAGGTCGTTGGGCGCATCCCTTACGACCTGACCGTCACCACGGCCCAGGTGCAGGGTCGTCCGGTTGTCGAGCTGAAAGGTCCCGCCGCTGACGAGATCACGGCGCTGTGGGCTCGCCTGCAGGCCATTGGAGGAGCGAGTGCAATCAGAGCTTGAGCCATCCCCTGCATTTCTCGATCACGCCCAATCCCCCCGCAACCTTGGGGCGTCTCTGGTCTTCGACGGGTACGCTCGGATCACCGGGACGTGCGGCGACACCATGGAGATCTGGCTGTGCTGCAAGGCGGAGCGGATCACCGAGGCGCGCTTTGCGACCACCGGCTGTGCCCCGTCGCTGGCCTCCGGAAGTGCGGTGACCGAGCTGGCGCGCGGCCTGCCGCTCGACCAGGCGCTGGCAATCGGCCCCGGCGAGGTGCTGCAGGAGCTGGGCGGGCTGCCCGAGGAGTCACGACACTGCGCCGCACTGGCCGCCGAGACGCTGCACGCCGCCTGCCGGGACGCGCTCCGCGGCGGCGAAGACGGGCGCTCCGAGCAGGCCCGCCAGGCCGCGGCCCGCGTCGCCGAAGCCGAGCAGCTCCGCGCGCGGGTGGCAGCCATCCGCCACCAGATCATCGTGCTGTCGGGCAAGGGCGGGGTCGGCAAGAGCACGGTGGCGGTGAGCCTTGCTGCCGCTGCTGCCCGCGCCGGCCTGGCGGTGGGGCTTCTCGACGTGGACGTGCACGGACCGAGTGTGCCCACGATGGCCGGGATCGAAGGGCAGCGACCTGTCGTCGTCGGCGAGGCGCTGATCCCGATCGAGGTCTGCGGGGTCAAGGTGATGTCCGTGGGGTTGCTGCTGGACGGCCGGGACCAGGCGGTGATCTGGCGCGGCCCGATGAAGGCCAAGGTGATCGAGCAGCTCCTGCGCGACGTCGAGTGGGGCGACCTCGACCTCCTGGTGGTGGACGCCCCCCCCGGCACCGGCGACGAGCCGCTCTCCGCGTGCCAGCTTCTCGGTCACGCCGATGGCGCCGTCGTCGTCACCACCCCCCAGGACGTGGCCATCGCCGCGGTGCGCAAGTCCGTCACCTTCTGCCGCCAGCTCGGTCTGCCCGTGCTCGGTGTGGTGGAGAACATGAGCTCCATGGTCTGCCCTTCCTGCGGTCATGTCACCGATGTCTTCGGCGCCGGCGCCGGAGAGAGGATGGCATCCGAGATGAGCGTGCCGTTCCTGGGCCGCATCCCGATGCATCCGGCGATCGCGACCACCGGCGACGCCGGCACGGTGCTGCGCCTGCCGTGGACCATCGCCCCGATCGCCGAGGCCTTCGACCGTGCTTTCACGCCTCTGCTGGCTCTGGCGGGTGCAACCCTGCCGGAGCCGGCGTCAGCGAACCCTGAAAGGAAACAGGAGCAACCCATGCGAATTGCGATTCCCCTTGCCGATGGCCGCCTCGCCCAGCACTTCGGGCACTGCGCGGCGTTCGCCCTCGTCGACGTTGACACCGGCCGGCGCGAGATCCTCGCCCGCCAGGACGTGCAGGCGCCCGAGCACCAGCCCGGGCTGCTGCCGCCGTGGCTCGCCGAGCGCGGCGCCCACCTCATCCTTGCCGGAGGGATGGGCTCCCGCGCCCAGCAGCTCTTCACAGGGCACGGCATCCAGGTCGTGGTGGGCGTCCCCTCGGACACCCCCGAGGCCCTCGTCAGCGCCTGGATGGCCGGCACCCTCGTGTCCGGTGAGAACGTCTGCGACCACTGACAGACCAGAGTCCAAGGAGGACTGTGTGACTTACGACAGCAAGCACCTCGGCCGGAGCACCCTGACCATTCACGCCGGATCGGAGATCGACCCGACAACGGGCGCCGTGGCGCCCCCCATCTACCAGACCTCGACCTTCGCCTTCGCAAGCTGCGAGCAGGGCGCCGCCCGGTTCGCCGGGCAGGAGGACGGGTTCATCTACACCCGCATGGGCAACCCCACGACCGCCCGGCTCGAGGCAGCCGTGGCGGCCCTGGAGGGGGGCGCCGGGGCGCTCGCCACGTCCTCGGGCATGAGTGCGCTGTGCACCGTACTCGTCGCCCTCCTTGGTCAGGGCGACCACGTGGTCGGCTCGAGCTCGGTGTACGGCCCCTCCCGCGTCGTGATCGAGCGCGACTTCAGCCGATTCGGAGTCACATCGACCTTTGTCGAGACCGCTGATCTTGCCGCCGTGAAGGCCGCCGTACGGCCCGAGACCCGGTTGGTCCTCGTCGAGACACCGGCCAACCCAACCATGGCGATCACCGACCTGGCCGCCGTCGCCGCCATCGCTCACGCGAACGGCGCCACGTTGCTGGTCGACAACACCTTCGCCAGCCCGGCGCTGCAGCGCCCCATCGAGTGGGGCGCCGATGTCGTGATGCACAGCATGACCAAGTTCATCAACGGGCACTCGGACATCGTGGCCGGCATGGTGGTCTCGGCGACCGAGGCGATGCACCGGCGCATCCGGCCCGTCCACGCCTACCTCGGAGCGTGCATGGACCCCCACCAGGCATGGCTCACCCTGCGTGGGCTGCGGACCCTGGCGATGCGGGTGCGTACCTCTCAGGCCGGCGCCCTGACGGTGGCGCCGTGGCTGGAGCAGCACCCCAAGGTGGAGTGGGTGCGCTACCCGGGCCTGCCGAGCCACCCCCAGTACGAGCTGGGACATCGCCAGATGGACGGCCCCGGCTCCCTCATCTCCTTCGAGCTGCGGGGCGGCCTCGAGGCTGGCGTGCGCATGCTCAACCACGTCAAGCTCATGACCCTCGCGGTGTCGCTCGGAGGGGTGGAGTCGCTGATCCAGCATCCGGCCAGCATGACCCATGCGGCGATGCCGCGACCGGACCGCCTGGCGGCCGGGATCTCCGACGGCCTCGTGAGGCTCTCGGTGGGGTGCGAGGATGTCGAGGACGTCATCGCCGACCTCTCCCAGGCGCTCGATCAGGCATAGACTGGGCCGAAATGGAGGAGCGTCAGATGACCAGAGTCGGGATCATCATCTGCGCCCGCTACCGCGACTGCGGCGGCGGCAAGTGCTTCCGGGCACTGCGGGAACGGCATGGAGGCTTCTCCCGCTATCCCGCCGACGAGCCGGTCGAGATCGTCGGGTACTCCACCTGCGGCGGGTGCCCGGGCGGCAACGTGGAGTACGTCCCTGCCGAGTTCCTGAGAAACAAGTGCGATGTCGTGCACCTGGCGACCGGCCTCGTCGTCGGCTACCCACCCTGCCCCAATATCCGACGCTTCAAGGAGTTCATGGAGAAGCAGTACGGCCTGCCGGTGGTGGTGGGAACGCACCCGATTCCACTGAAGTACCTCGAAGCTCACGACAAGCTCAGCTTCTGGCATGACGCCGGCATGCGAGAGCTGGCGGCGCACCTCCTGGCGGAGCCCCGCGAGCTCATGGAGGCCTACAACTGAGCTCGTGGGCGATGCTCCTGGCCGCGGTGGCGGCCGCCACACCGCCACCGGCGCCGCCATGCGACGCAGCGTGCGAGCGTCGTGTAGCGCAGGAGCAGCTTGCCCGGGGTGAGCTCCGACCGGCCGTGGAGCGACTGAGGGGTGCGGTCGCTCGCCACCCGGACGACCCTGTCCTGCCGCTCTGGCTGGCCCGTGCCTACCTCCTGGACGGCAACCTGTTCTGGGCCGAGCGCACCCTGCACGGGGCGCTCGACCGCCAGGGCGAGAGCGCTGTGGCACGGCTGTGGCTCGCCTGCGTCCACCTCCGGCAGGGCGACCCGGAGCTGGCGGCCCGTGACCTCGCCGCCGCCGAGAAGCCTCCGGATGGCCCCTGGGTGTCCCGAAAGTCGCTGGCCGAGGCGTTCCGCGCTCACCTGGCGGCCGACCCCAGCACGGCACGGGTGGCACTCGACGCCGTCGGCCGGCGCTCCCCCGTGTTCCCCGAGGACCTTCCCGTGTGGTCGATGCTCCAGCGCCGCCTCGACCCCTGGTGGCTCGACCCGGTGAGCGGCGACATGGAGCTCGGAATCGGCCATACCTCGAACGCCCTGGCAGGTTCTCCCACCGACACCGGCGCCACGGGCACGTCGAGCGCCCTGGCCGACCTGGAGCTGCGGCTGCGCCTGTCGACTCCGGCCGCCACGGCAATCCGGCCCGTGCTGGAACTCGAGGTGCTCGGTCACGGCCTGCACGAGCAGGAGTACCGCGAGCTCTCAAGCCTTCAGGGTGCGGCCCGCCTGGGCGGCATCCTCACCGGGGCCCGCCATCGGTTGCTCCTCGGCATCCGTGCCGAACGGTTGCTCCTCGACCAGTCACCCTCACTCTACGCCGAGGCGCTCCGCGGGGAGGTCGAGGTCGAGTGGTCAGACGGATGGCTTGCGTTCGCCGGAGGCGGCCACCGCGACTATCGCGACGAGCGGCGAACCCGCCAGGAGTGGGATGCCGGCGTTGGCGGACCGGTCCGACTGCTTCCAGGCGCCTCCACGGTGATGGGCGCGACGGTGCGCGGCTCGAACGCCCACTCTCCCGCCTACGACCTGCGGGGCGCCTCGGTCGCGGCCGCAACCCGGTTCAGTCTGGGCCGGGGCGTCACCGCGCGGGTCGCTGTTTCCGTCTCGTGGGACGACTACCCGCACTCCGGGGGACCGGAGGGCGAGCAGGTCTTCGGCACCACCGAGCAACGACGCGACCTCACCGGGAAGATCACACTCGGCGTCTGGCTGCCGCCGTGGCACGGCCTCCGCGCTGGGCTCGAGTGGCAGCTCGCACGCCGTGACTCCACCGCCGACGACCGGCAGGGGTTCAACTTCGACTACCGCGAGTCGCGACCCCGCGTGCTGGTGCGCTGGACGTTCTCGGCCGATCCCTGGGCGCCGCCCACCACCCGCCCACCGGCTGATCATGTCCCTCTGGCCTGGGGGCTCGGCCCCGGCGAGCATGGCGAGGACGAGCGGATCATCGACCTGCTGCGCCAGGACGAGGAGCTGCGGCGCGGCTCGAGCTGTGGGGTGTGACGGTGCGGATGGTGCAGCGTACCCTCGTCGAGGCCGCACTGGTCGCGGCAGTCAGCGCGGGCGTGGCGCTCGCAGTCAACACTCTGCGGCCCAATGGGTTGCCGCTATTGGCACGCACTCCCTACGAGGTGCTGGTGCCCTGCCCCGAGCCGGGCGGCGAGGTGACTCCGGTGGCACCCGACGACCCGGCGGTCGGCTCCTCGCACACCTTCCGCATCGATGCCCGCACGCCCGCGGAGGCACTCGCAGGACCGCGGCTTCCCGGCGCGGTCCACGTGCCGTTTGACTGGCTGGACCCCATCCCGGACGCGCGCCTGGCCGAGCTCGCGCGTGCCATTGCCGCCAGCCGCGCCACCCGCGTCGTGGTCTACGGCGACGGAGGCCACCCTGACAGCGGCGAGCATCTCGGGCGCGAGATCTCGGGTCGGGGCATCAAGAACGTGAGCTTCGTGCGCGGCGGTGCTCCGGCGCTGCAGCGCGAGGAGTCGCGATGACCGCGGCCAGGGTCTCCGCCTGGCTTGCGGTGCCTGCGCGCTGGTACCTGGGTGTGCTGTTCGTCGGCGCGGCATGGCACAAGATCGCCGTCCCGCACGCGTTCGCCGTCGACGTCGCGACCTACGACATCCTGCCGCTCAGTCTCGTCAACCTCACGGCCATCACCCTGCCGTGGATCGAGGTCGCGGCCGGCCTCATGCTCCTGGCCGGTGTCAGGACCCGAGCCGCAGCGCTGCTCGTGGCCGGAATGATGCTGGTGTTCATTGGCGCCCTGGCGATCGCGCTCGGGCGCGGCCTCGACATGTCGTGCGGATGCTTCGCGTCCCAGGGCGCCGGCGAGGACCCCATCTCCTGGCTCACCGTGATGCGAGATCTGGGGTGGTTGGCGCTGAGCATGCTGGTACTGGTCGGAGACCGGGGGCAAGTTGGCATCGACCGGTGGCTGGAGAGGAGACGTCAACGTGCGTGAGCTGAAGCTCGCCCTGGTGCTGGCCGCGACCCTCGCGGCCCCAGTCTGGTCGCAGACCCCCACCTGCGATGCCTTCACGGGACCCAAGCACGAGCTGGCGTTGCGCCTGCTCCACACCGAGCACCCCTACGACTGTTGCGACGACACCCTCGATCGCTGCCTTGCCGCCCGTCCAACCTGTGCGCTCGCGGTGAGGTTGGCCGAGAGCATCTGCCGGCGAGTGGCAGCCGGGCAGGACGAGGCCCGCATTGGCCGCTCGCTTTCCCGCCGGGCGCGCAGCATGGTTGGAGGCGGTGCACCCGCTGTCATCGCCATCGACCCGGCCACCTCCGTCGGTCACGAGAACGCCCCGGTCACCCTCGTCGTCTATGCCTGCGCGCGCGGCCCGTACTGCAGCAAGCTGGTCCGCGCCCTGGTGCAGGAGGTGCGCGCCGGTCGCCTGGAGGGACGAGTGCGGCTGGCGTTCCGATGCTTCCCGATTCGCGGCCACGAGGGCTCAACCGAGGCCGGCCTTGCGTTCACCGCCGCCGCCGAGCTGGGGCGGTTCTGGGAGTTCCTGCTTCACTCCTACCGGCATTTCGACGAGTTTGCACCGAGCAGGCAGCGTGAGTGGGCGGTCGCCGTCGGCCTTGATGGAGACACCTTCGCGGCGCGCGCGGCTGACCCGGCCACCCGCGAGAAGCTGGTCGCGAGCAAGAAAGAGGGCATCGCCAACGGCGTCGAGGAAACGCCGACCTTGTTCATCAACGGCCGCCGGTGGGTCGGGGACCTGGAGCTCGGCGAGCTGGTGGACGCCGTGGAGGAAGAGATGGACCGGCTTGGAGGGCGACAATGGTACCAACCGTGAGGCGTGCTCTGATCCTGCTGCTGCTGGCAAGCGGGGCGGGAGCCGAGGACAGGCTGGGGGTGTTCGAGCTCTTCGTGCGCGGCGGCGGTACCTACTGTCGGTTGGCGGCACCGTCCGTCAGCACTCTCCAGGCCGAGATGGCCGGCCGGGCGGTGCTGCTCGAGTACGCCTACGACAGCTTCAGCTCGGGCCGCGTCGACCGCTGGTGGGCCGCCTATCACGGGCCGTCCTCGGTCTACCTGCCGCTCGTCATGGTCGGGAGCGGGCTCGACGTCTCCCAGGGGCCGGTCGACTACTACAACCGCTACAAGGCGATGCTCAACGCCGAGCTGGCCCGGCCACCCGCCGCATCGGTCAGGGTGTGGAGCCGCCGCGTCGGTGACGGCCTGCAGGTGTACGTGCGCGCCACCAATCTGTCCGATGCGCCCCTCACACCGGACCAGGCCGCCGCGTTCTGGGTGATCGTCTGGGAGGACAACCCGATCGGGCTGACCCAGACGTGGGTACGCGCCACCGCCACCCGTCCACTTGCGGGCCCACTCCAGCCTGGCGACACGACCTCCGCCACAATCGACGTCGCCTCACTCTCGAACGTGGACTGGCAGCACCTGCGAGCTCTCGCCCTGATCGAGCACCGGCCGACCGGCGGCGGCGCCTACGACATGCTCCAGGCGGCGATCGCCTCGCCGGCCGTACTCGATGTCACCCCGTCAGGGATTGTGCTCGGCCCGTCGACCCCCTCCGCCGAGATCTCCATCGACGGGCCCGACGTGCTGAGCTGGACGGCCACGCCCGAGGTGACCTGGCTGCAGATTGTGCCAGCCTCCGGCGCGATGCCTGCGACCTGTGTGGTGTCGCTTGTCGGCACCCCGGCCGCCGGGCAGCACGGCACCGTGCGCATCGACGCCACCGGCAGCGGCATGTCGTGCTCGACGACGGTCACCGTCACGACCCAGGGGCAGGTCATGCGCGCTCGACGGCACCTGCAGCGCGCTCCGGCCTCGCCGGCCCCGAGGTGACCGCGGCCCGTTCCGCCTCGTGGTGCGCAACGACTTCTTCATCGACCGCAGCGTCCACTCGGTCCAGGAGATCCGCCTGGGCAAGCTGTAGCCTCGGATCCTCTGGGCCGCTACACTGCCGGCGCGGAGCGGCCGAGCCAGAGTGTCGGCTCGTCTTCCAGCCTGGGATGACAGCCTGGCGGCCGTGGCGCGCGAGCTGCACAGCCGAGGAGAAGCGCCTTGCAGGAGTGTGACAGAACGCCCGCAGCCCAGGATCGGGTCCAGGTCTTCAGGATGTCGAGGTTCTGGAGAGTCTTCTTTGCCATAGCGACACCCTTCCTGCTGGCACTGTGCGTCTGGATGGCCTCGATCCCCTTTCTGGATCGACGCACTGGCGATCTTGGGTTCCTCGTGCCCTGTCTTGTCGGCGCGACTGCGGGCTTCCTGTTCATGCTCTACTCTGCCTATTCCGCCTTCAAGACCAAGCTCGAGATCTACCCCGACCGCGTCAAGCTCGCAGATGGCTTTCGCACCACCGAGCTGCAAGTCCGCTTCATCAAGGGCTTTCGGCTCCTTCCAACCCAGTACATCCAGACCCTGGTCCTGGTCCCGGAAGACCCACAGGTCAGGAAGCTCAAGGTCGGCCTACTGTTGGAGCGGGAGACTGAGCTGCGTGTGTGGCTCAACGAGAACCTGACCAATCTGGACGCCGTGGAAGCCGAACAAGAGCTCGAAACAGCCCTTGACGACACAAGGCTGGGCGAAACCGCGCACCACCGGCGATGGGTGCTTCAAAGCGCGCGGAGACTCGCCTGGATCCTGAATGGAGGAGGCCTTGCTGCAGGACTCTGGGCGATGCTCAGGCCAGTTCCCTATCACCTTGCCATCTGGACGTGTCTTGCGATGCCTCTCGCGGCCCTTCTATCGGTGCGTGGCCTTCGCGGGGCCATCAAGCTCGATGCAAGACGCGGCAGTCCTCTGCCAGATGTCGGCCTCGCGTTCCTCATGCCCTGCCTGGGCCTCGCTCTCCGGGCCGTGCTCGACTGGGAGATCCTGACCTGGGGGCGGTTCTGGTCGCCGTTCCTGCTGGCATCGATCTCGCTCTTTGTCTTGGTTCTGGCTTGCGCTGACGACGTGAGGCGGAAACCGTCCACCGCAATTGGGCTTCTTCTGTTCTGTGCGGTCTACGGCTACGGGAGCGTCATCCTGCTCAACGGGCTGTTGGACAGATCAGCCCCAGTTGGCTACCACGCCAGGGTCGTTGAACAGCGGGTCGAAAGGGACAAGCGCACGTCCTACCACCTGAAGCTCTCGCCCTGGGGACCGAGAACGACCACACAAGAGGTCGATGTCCCAAGGTCCGTCTACGAGAAGCACAGCGTCGGGGACGAGGTGGATGTCACGGTGCACGAGGGCAGGCTCGGCATCCAGTGGTTCACGGTGCGCTGACTCGCAGCACACATCGGATGGGCACCAGACCCCTCACCACGCCTGCTGACCTCGCAGCCTACTCGGTTTCGTAATCCGCGTTCCAGGGCCTCATGCTGTAGCCTTCCACCGTGGGCACGATCGAAGCCCCGCCGCGGCGCTCGGAACCCGGCCGGCTGGATCACCTCCAGGAGGCGATCACCGGGTGGGCACCAGGTCGCATGTGGATCCCAAGGGCGCTCCTGCTCGCGTATTTCGCCTACGTTGGCGTGCGTCACCTGCGCGACTGGGAGTACGGGAGCCTGTTCGGCGGCATCAACCTCGCCATTCACGAGGCCGGGCACCTCGTCTTCGGCTTCCTCGGCGAGTGGGTGATGGTCGCCGGCGGCACCATCCTGCAGTGCGCCGTGCCGCTCGTGGCGACCTGGCTGCTGCTGCGTCAGAGAGACTGGTTCGGGCTGCCGGTCGGCGGCTTCTGGGAGGCCACCAACCTCTACAACGTGGCGACCTACATGGGCGACGCCCGGGCCCAGGTGCTACCGCTGGTGACGGTCGGCGGCGGCGAGCCGGCCGTCGCCCACGACTGGGCCTACCTCCTGGACTCGCTGGGCCTCCTGGAGCACGACATGCAGCTCGCGACCGTGCTGCGGGGCCTGGCGTTCCTCCTGCTGTGGGGGTCGGTCGCCCTGGGCGTCTGGATGTGCCGGCTCATCGCCACCCGTCCGCACCAGCCGGCCGGGTAGGCTGCATCTTCTTTCGCCTGGAGCACGGGGGATGAGCCTCGCGAGAGCCATCGCAAGGTGGCCCGGGCACTCCGTGCGCCGGCGCGGCCCTCCGGGCCGCGATGCGCCGCGCGG
>JALOLB010000092.1 GCA_025456225.1 Thermoanaerobaculaceae bacterium | reverse complement strand
CGATCCCACCAGTCTTCGCCCAGCCCAGGCTCGCGTCTCCCACCGGGGTTCGTGACGAGGCCTCGCGGGGACTCTGGCCGCCGCGCCGGCCACGGCGCGGCGGTCATCGACGCCACGACGTGAGCCTCCGGCGCTGACACAAGGCCCGAAACCTGACGTGGTGCCATGGCGTAGGAGGTGCTAACCCGTGGAAGGGCCCGAGAAGCACCCGAAGGAGACGCTGTGAGCAAGGGGACAGGTCGTGTGTCACCGCTGGGGACCGTGGGTGTGTTCATGAACGGGAGGGCCTGCTCGGACACGCTGCTCCACGTCCTCGATCGGGCGTACGAGCGCCCGATGGCGGACGAGGAGCGTGCGGCCATGCCGTTCGCGGGGGGAATCCTGCAGCACGGGTATCAGTGCGGCATGCTCTGGGGCGCGGCGCTCGCCGCCGGGGCGCAGGCGTACAGACGCCTCGGCCCCGGCCCGCGGGCGGAGGCCAGGGCCATCGTCGCGTCCCAGCGGGTCGTGGAGTCCTTCCGGGCCCTGACCGGCGAGATCAACTGCCTCGAGATCACGCACCTCGACAAGTCGTCGACGACCATGCAGATGGTCACGTACTTCCTGCTCAAGGGCGGGACCATCGGCTGCTTTCGCATGGCGGCGCGCTACGCCCCGATCGCCTTCCGCGAGATCGACGCCGCGCTCGCGGAAGCGCCTGGCGAGGCGCCCGCCGCCCCGGTGAGCTGCGCGGCGATGGTGACCGAGCGGATGGGCGCCAGCCCCATGCAGACCGTCATGGCGGCCGGGCTCGCGGGCGGGATCGGCCTGTGCGGCGGCGCCTGCGGAGCGCTGGGGGCAGCCATCTGGGTCCTCGGGCTGAAGACCCTCGAAAGGGGCGCCGACAAGCTCGAGTTCAAGGCGCCCGGCGCCCTCGAGCTCATCGACAGGTTCCTCAGGTGCAACGACTTCGAGCTCGAGTGCTCCGCGATCGTCGGCCGGCAGTTCGAGAGCGTCGGCGACCACGCCTGTCATCTCCGCAACGGGGGCTGCGCGAAGGTCATCGAAACGCTCGTTGCCAGCGGCGTCGAGATCGCGGACAGGGAGTGATGCCTACCCGGGGTCTCGTCCCTGACCTGGGATCTCCGGGTTTGCCGCTCGGCTCTCTGGGTGGGTGGTGAGTGCCGGGGCAGATTGCATTCTGGGAGGCGTGGCTCTTTGAGAACACGCGGTGAACGTGCTCGTGGGGTGTCGGGTGCCGATCGGACCGCGGGCCTCCAGGCCCGCAGAGGTGCCGGGAGGGAAGGGGTGCCTGATCTTCCACCAACCCTGCAGGGCTGAAGCCCCGCGCTCCATCGGAGGTCGGCTTCGACGCAGAGAGGCGGCCTCCATGGGGCCTGGTTCGGCATCTGTTCGGCTCGGTACCTGTTACCCCATCAGGATCGTAGGCTCACAATGAGTGGAATGGAGTACCAGGTACCGACAAGGTCATTCGGGCCTTGGCCGGGCCGCAGCGATCAGGGCGTGACGATGTTGAAGCCGACGACAAAGGTGTCGAGCAGGCTCAGCAGCTCCGCGAGCTTCGCCGGGTCGCCCTCGACGACGATGGTGCCCTTGGCGATCTCCTTGGCGAAGTCGGTCTGGCCGAGCGTGATGGCGTCGAGCGTGGCGCGGGCGAGCGTCACCGAGGTGTCCGCGCTCGGGTTGAGCCAGCCGGTGCGATACGTGAGCGCCGAGTTCTGGAGGTTGAGCGCGTAGGTCTCCGTGGGCCGGGGTGCGGGGTAGGTCACCGTCCAGTTGATGACGGTGTGCTTGCCGGCGGCCTTGCCCCCGTTCAGGCGCACGCCCATGTAGTCGAAGTACAGCGGCATGCTCATGGCGCGGATGGTGTCCGCGCTCGCGCTGGAGCCCGTCCCGGGGAGTATGGGGACGCCGTTGCGCAGCTCGTACGCCCCGGTCAGGTAGGCGTTGCGCCAGGTGCCGGCCTCGGCCTGGTAGCCGAGCTGCTCGAGGGCGTCGGCCTCGAGGTAGCGAGCTTCCCAGTTGCGGGGGTCCGCGAACACGACCTGGCTCATCACCTGCGCCACCCAGCGGTACTCCCCCTTCTGGAAGTCCTCGCAGGCCCTGGCGATCGCCGCGTCGGCGCCGCCCATGTACTCGACCGCCTTGACGGCCGCGGCCTCCGGCGGCAAGGCGTGGAGGTTCGCCGGGTTGCCGTCGAACCAGCCGATGTACTTCTGGTACACGGCCTTCACGTTGTGGTTCAGGGTGCCGTAGTAGCCGTGGGTGTACCAGTGCTTCTGCAGGCTCTCCGGCAGCGAGAGCATCTCGGCGGCCTCGGTGCCGGTGTAGCCGAGGTTGGTCAGCCGCAGAGTCTGGTCGTGGATGAACTCGTAGAGGTCGCGCTGGTCCTCGAGGAACGGGATGATCCTGTCCTTCCCCCAGTAGGGCCAGTTGTGCTGGGCGAGGAGCACGTCAGTCCTGTCGCCGTACCTCTCGATGAGCCCCTGGATGCTGCCGGCCCAGAGCTTGGCGTCGCGGACCTGGGCGCCGCGCAGTGTCAGCACATTGTGCATCAACGGGCAGGCGATCTCTGCGGAGTTGAGGGCGCGGAGTGCGGGGAAGTACAGCGTCATCTCCGCCGGCGCCTCGGTGCCGGACACCATGTTGAACTCGATGTCGACGCCGTCCAGGCTTCGTGTCTCGCCGCTCTTCTCGATGATGTCGGTGGGCGGCACGAGCGTGATGGCGCCCCTCGGATAGGCCTTGCCGAGCCCGCAGTCGACGTGGCTGCGCTCGCCCGCTGGCAGCAGGGTGCCGTAGAAGTAGGTGGTGCGCCTGGTCATCGCGGTTCCGGCCAGCACGTTCTCGCTGACTGCGTGCTCGAGAAAGCCCTCGGGCGCGATCACGGCGATGCCGCTGGCGACGTCCTCGTCCGAGACAACGCCACGCACCCCACCATAGTGGTCGACGTGGGAGTGGGTGTAGATGACCGCCTTGACGGGGCGGTTGCCGCGGTGCTCGCGGTAGAACGCGAGCGCGGTCCGTGCCGTCTCCACCGCGCTCAGCGGGTCGATGACGATGATGCCGCTGTCTCCCTCGACGATCGTCATGCTGGAGACGTCGAAGCTGCGCACCTGGTAGATGCGGTCGGTGACCTGGAACAGGCCGTTGATGAGGTTCAGTTGCGCCTGCCGCCACAGGCTGGGGTTGACGGGTAGTGGGGCCGGCCTGTCGGTGATGAAGTCATAGGCCTTGAGGTTGTACGCCGTGACGCCGTTGTCGGCCTGAATGACGAGGTCCGGGATGGTGGCGATGAAGCCGCGCCACGCGTCCTCGAAGTCCTGGTCGTCGTCGAATGGGAGGGTGGCCTGCAGCCCCCGGTTGAGCCGCACCGTGGTCCGGGAGGCCGGTTTCGGCTCCACGAATCTCGGTGGGCGGATCGGCGGGCCGGCGGCCTGCTGCGCACCGACAGTCGGTGCCAACAGCGAAGCAGTGACCATGGACAGGAGAACCGCCCGGAGCAGGTTCCGGCGCATCGCGTGCGACTCGGTCATGTTGCCCTCCCTGGCTGAAGGGTGCCGGCTCGCTGGAGTGCCCCGAGCGTGTCGCGGCCATGCTCTTGAGCCCCTCCTGCCGAGCAGGAGACCCCAACCAGAACGATGGTCACCTTCCCTCCTGGTCCTTGTCTGTAGGGGATTTCACCTACGCGCTGGGGGAGCCAAGGTGTCGAGGCGTTCCTGGTGGGAGCGCCGTCTGGAGCCGGATGAGGAGACAGAGATGCGCCTGGAGGGGGAGACCGAGGCCGCGGTGGAGGAAAACGGAACGGCCCCGCCGAAGCGGGACCGTGGTTCAGGTGCCGAGATACTACTCAGGACAGGCGCCGCAGGAGGAGAATCGCAGCCCCTCCCAGGAGCAGGATCAGAGCCGCCAGGCCCGCCCAGTCGAGGGTCGGGATCGGCTCCACGACCGTGACCAGGAAGACCGTCGGGTCGCTCGCCCCCGGCGGCACCGGGTCGTCCGTGAGCCGTGTCACGTTGTTGGTGCCGTCGCCATCGCTGTCGTAGCTGATCGTGCCCTGGTTGCTGATGGTGGTGCCGCCGGCGACCAGATTGATGGTCGCGGTGATCGTGATGGTCACCGAGTGGCCCGCCGGGATGCTGCCGTTCCACGTCACGAGGTTGCCTGCGAGGAGTGCCGTCCCGGAGCTGGCCGTGGCGCCTGTGGCGGTGAGGGTCGAGGGAAGCAGGTCGGAGAACTCGTCGCCCACGGCGTCGGGCTGCGGACCCGGGCCGGCGTTGGTCAGCAGGACGGTGTACGTGATGTGGCCGTGGGGCACGTACGTACCGGTCACGGTCTTGGTGCCGGTGACGTTGGCGGGCTGCAGCGCCGTCACGGTGGCGCTCGCCTGCGCCTGGGTGCTGTTGACCGGGCCGGCGTTGTACGCGGTCCACGTGCCGGTGTTGGTGGTGGTCGTGGTGATGACCGCAGGGATCGACAGACCGGCCGCCACCGTGTTGACGCTCGAGCCCGGGGCGAGAGCGTAGTTGAGGCCGGTGAAGAGCGTACCGAGCTGGTCGTCCACGAGGTCGTGCAGGTTCAAGGCGACGTTCCCGGTGTTCGTCACGGTGTAGCAGTAGTAGACCGTGGTGCCCGACGTGACGGTGATGGAGCTGGTGGCAGCGCAGACGCCGGTGACCGTGCCGACGGTCTTGACCAGACTGACCGACGGGTTGGCCACCACCGTCACGGTGGCGCTGGCCTGCGCCTGGGTGCTGTTGACCGGGCCGGCGTTGTATGCCGTCCAGGTGCCGGTGTTGGTGGTGGTGGTGTCGATGACCGCCGGGATTGAGAGCCCGGCCGCGACCGTGTTGACGCTGCTGCCCGGAGTGAGGGCGTAGCTCAGGCCGCTGAAGAGCGTGCCGAGCCGGTCGTCCGTCAGGTTGTGGAGGTTGAGGGTCAGATTGCCGGTGTTGGTCACGGTGTAGCAGTAGTACACGGTCGTGCCCGGATCCACGGTGATCGCCGTGGTGGCCGCGCAGACGCCGGCGACCGTGCCCACGGTCTTGACCAGGCTGATGGACGGCTCGAAGACCACCGTCACGGTGGCGCTGGCCTGGGCCTGGACGCCGTCGATGGGACTCTGGTTGTACGCGGTCCAGGTGCCGGTGTTGGTGGTGGTCGTGTTGATGACTGCCGGGATCGACAACCCGGCCGCGACGGTGTTGACGCTCGACCCCGGGGTCAAGGCGTAGTTGAGCCCTGAGAAGATCGTCCCGAGCTGGTCGTCGGCGAGATCGTGGAGGGTGAGAGTCACGTTGCCGGTGTTGGTCACGGTGTAGCAGTAGTACACGGTTGTGCCCGGCGACACGGAGATGGCAGCGGTGGCGGCGCACACCCCGGCCGTGGTGCCGACGGTCTTGACAAGGGTGATCGCTGGGGCCGGAGGCTCCTCGACCGTGAGGTTCACCGGGACGACGACGAGCCCGGTGCCGTTGCCCGGGCCGGGATCGGGGTCGTTGCTGAGGACGCACAGGTTGGCGGAGTAGGTGCCGGCCGCGAGCCCTGTGGAGTCAAAGCCCACCTGGACCGGCGTTGTGGCCCCGGCAGACGTGGTGCCATTGGTCGGTGTCGCGCTGAGCCACGGGACATCGCTGGGGTTGGTGCATTCGGTCGCAAGCACCACGTACTCGAGGAATCGGCCGGAAAGGCCTGTGATCTTGCTCTCCACCAGGGCGCCGCTGCGGTTGATCTCGTGCACGCCCGTGCCTGTGGTCGTGAGGATGTTCCCGTTGGGAAGCTCGTGGACCCCCCGGTAGCCGCCCAGGGTGGCGGGGTTGTAGACGCCTACCAGCGCACCTGCTGACGTGAGCTCGATCACGCCCTCCTGCGTGCCGCTGAAGTTGCCGACCAGCACGTTGCCGTTGCCGGCCTCGGCGATCTGCTCCGGGAAGTTGTTCGTTGTTGCGAGGACGCCGAGCGAGGCGCCGGTCAGGTCGTAGCGCAGTACGTTGTCGGAGTCGATGCTGGCGACCAGCCAGTCGGCCGTGCGCCCGTAAACGTCGAACGGGGAGGCGAGCCCCCCGGCACCAATGGCGACGAAGTTCGCCAGGTAGGCACCATTGGTGTCGAACCGGGCAATCGAGCTGGCGTTGGCGCCGCTGCCCACTGTCACCAGCAGGTTGCCGCCCGCATCCAGGGCGATGCCCCGGATGTTGTCGAGGATGGCGGTATTGGCGCCGCCAGACGGCGCGAAGACACCGATGTAGTTGCCGTCGAGGTCGAACTCGTGCACGACGTCGCCGGTCTGGTCGGAGACCAGGATGCCGTCGCCGCTCGCGTTGAGGATGGCGTTGATTGCGGTCCCCATCACGGCGTTGGTGGGGATGAAGTCGGCGTCCACCACGTTCCCGGTTGTCGGGTCGAGCGCCATCACGCGGTCGTTGGTCGAGTCAGGCACGAGCAGCAGGCCGGTGGACAGAAGCATGCGCCGCGCGAGCGCCCGCGCCGCCGGGTCGCGTGGGCGCGAAGCGTTGGCGCTGGCAGGCTCAACGCCTGATCTCTCGGTCTCAACCGCTGTCTGCGAGTCGAAGTGCGCGACGGGCGGCGGCGGTGTCAGCGGTGCCGGGACGGCAAGGGGCTCCTCGGATATTTCCCAGATGAGGTCGCCAGCACCCGTGTTGCCGATGTTCAGGGCCTGCTGCGTGACCGTGTCCGGGTTCTGAGTGCTCGCCAGGCTCGCCGGGCTGACGTCGATGTTTGGGATGAGCACCGTCACCGTGGCGCTCGCCTGGGCGGAGGCCTGGTCGCCGCCGGTGGCGGTGACCGCGGTCCACGTGGCGGTGTTGGTAACGGTCGCGGTTGGTGTGGCGGGCACGATGACCTGGGGCGAGAAGGCGCCGGGGGCCAGGAGATACGGGAAGTTCGCGAGGAGCGTGCCCAACACCGAGTCCTCCAGGTTGTGGAGGTCGAAGGTGACGGTGCCGGTGTTCTGCGCCTGGTAGCAGTAGTAGACCGTGGTCCCCGCAGGGACCGTGATGGCGTCTGTCACGGCACACACGCCAGGGACCGTGCCCACCGTCTTGGTGAGGGTGATCGCGGGCTGGTCGACCTCCCAGATCCAGGTGCCGGCGCTGAAGGTCAAGGCGGTCGTCCAGGGGTTGGCGAACGGCGTCTGGTAGGCGCCGGCCACCAGGTCGTAGACATAGACCATGCCGGGCTCGTCGGTGACGAGGTAGGCGACGCGGCTGGTGCTGATGGCGAGGCCGTCGATGTCCGTCTGGCCCGCCGGGTAGTCGGCGATCTTGGTCACGGAGGCGTCGGCGTTGATGCGGAACAGCCCTGACCCGAACGGGTCCGTGTCGTCATTGGTGGCGTAGAGCTCGCCGGTCGTCGGGTCGGCGGCCAGGCCACCGAGGTCGACGTCACCGTCGGGGTAGTCGATGAGGACAGTGGCGACCCGGGTCGTCGTGTCGATGGTGTACACGGCCTCGTTGGAGATGTTCCTGACGCCATAGAGGGTGCCGTTGTGGCACGCGAGGCCGACGAAGTTGATCGACCCGCCGGCCGCATCCGTCATGGTGCCGAGCGAGCTCACGACCCCGCCGACCGGCCACTGGTAGAGCGTCGACCCGTCGTTGAAGAGCACGCGGTTGTTGGCGACGTCGAACGCCGCACCCCACGCCGCCGCCCCGACGAACGCCTGGATCGCGTTGGCGGTGGCGGGGTCGATCTGGTAGGCGGGGATTGCCGCGGCGTCCACCGCCACGAAGAGCGGGTGGGTCACCGCCGCGGTCCCGGACGGTGCGGTGAACGTCCGGGGCGGTGCTGGTGCCTGCAGCTCGGCGAGCGCTGCCGCTTGCTCGCGCGCGGTCTCCTCGTTCGGAGGGCCGGCGATGCCTGCCGCGGCGGCCAGGTCCGGATGCCATGTGACGGCGACGAGAAGGCAGACCAGCGCGACGAGAAACGCTCCGCACCGCGAACGATCAGACATGATCCCCTCCTTGAGAGACTGGAGACAATGGTAGCTCCGGTGTCAAGGGGGTTGCAACGCGAGCGGCGCGTCCCGCGTCGTCTTGGGACCGCGGGACGAGCGACCTCAGCACCTCGAACGTTTGAGCCCGCCCCGATCGCCGGGTCGGGACGGCCGGGGATCATGCTCATTGGGCTTCGCCACCGTCGCGGCGCCAGGACGGAGCGCCGGTGAGGCCTCGCGGTGCAGGCTGGACCGGCACCGGTCCCGCCGGGACGACGGCGTGTATGGGGGCAGACAGCTTGCTGGAGGCCGAGCGCTTCGGGAGCACGCGTGGGCCGCGGCCGCAACCTCGCGGGGAGTGGAACGGACGACCAGGAACCGGTGGGTACCGACCTACTTCTTCTCCACCACGTGGTGCTCGACGCCAAGCTTGTCGCAGATCTCACCGACGCGGGCGAGAATGGCCTCCTTGGATCCGGCGGCGCCCTCCTCGACATCCGACGTGACGGACAACTGCGTCGTCGTAGGACCGAGCGCCTTCACCTTCAGACTGATGTTGCGCGTGCCTTGCTTCATCTCGATCAGGTGCTTGGAGTCATTCTTCTTGGTGACCTGGACGGTGGAGATGTTCGCGATCGTCTCCAGTGCCACCTGGTAGACCCGGTTCGGCTGCGCCGTCAGGTTGACCGAGGCGGACTCGTGGTGTGTGCTCTTGTAGTACGAGATGCCACCGATCACCGCGGCGGCTCCCAGGCCGGCACATCCGGCTGCCAGCAGTGAGCTGCCCAACAGGGCTGGAACGACCCATCTGGAGAAACCTCTCATGGAAGGCGTCCTTTCTTCTGATCGCTGCGTTCACGGCGCGGTCGGCCACGGGAAGGCCAGCTTGGCCTCGGCCAGGAGCTTCATCGCGGTCGAGTATACCAAGGCGGTGCCGTCCGTCCGCCCCGGGCCTGTCGGGAGCTACAATCCGCGCATGAGCTCCACGGAGCTGCCCCGGCCGTTGCGGCGGGTGCTCGTCCTGGCTCTCGCTGCAGTCCTCGCCTTCGCTGCTGCAGCGTTGCTCGTCACCCTGCGACCTGTCAACGTGGTCCGCTGCGATGCAGGGCGGGACTGCAGGATCGAGCGCTGGATCGGCGGAGTGTACTTCCTCTACGCCGACGAGCTCCGGGCCGCGAGCCAGGTGACGGTCGAGTCGTGGACGGAAGACTCCACCAGCAGGTCAGGCGGGCACTCCCGGATCGGCAGATCCCGGGTGATCCTGCACGACAAGTCCGGGACATCGAGCATCGCCACCGACCCCGTTTCCTACGCCCTCGGCGTGAGCCACGACAGGATCGAACGGGATCTCGCACAATTCCTGGCGACGCCCTCATCCGAAGGTTACGTGGCCTGGCAGGGGGAGGCCGCGCTCCTCCTCCTGTGCGGCGCCCTCGCGGTGCTCGGGCTCGGGCTCTGCCTGGCCGCGGTCAGGAAGGCTCTCGGGCGCCCGCGAAAGGGCTGACAGCGGCCAGCTCGGGCTTCTGGTGCCGGCCGCAGCGGCGTGAGGGACCAGGCTCAGGAGCGAGGGGAGTCCATGTGTTGCTCCCCGGTGTGTGAGCTGATATGGTCGGCAGGCTCCGGGAGGAACTCGTGCGTTCTCTACTCCGTGTCGTCGTCGCAGCTCTGGTTGCCTTCCTTGTCGGTCTACCCAGGCCAGGTGCTGCTGCGGCGATCGACGAGTCCTTCGCCGATGCGTGCAAGCGCTGGTCGGCGTTGTCGCTCCAGGGGCCATCCCGGCCCGTGACCGACCTCAGGCTCGTGTCAGGTCACCTCACGCTCGAGCTCAAGCGTGGCAGCGCGGCGCTTGTCCTGGCGGGTAGCGACGTGGTCGGGATCTTCTTCGTCGGCCAGGGGAGCCTCGAGTACCTCACCGAGGACGCCGTGGAGCGCCCGATCGTGTCCTACAACGTGAAGAAGAACACCAGCCTCACGGAGGTGGCGAGGGACAAGGCCCTGGTGCTTGGCGACACGGTCAGGGAGGTCCTGTGGCTCGCCCAGGGCGTTGCCCTGCCGGCGCTGACCGGAGAGGGCACCGGGCAGCCGCTGGACACGGCGTTCACCGAGCACCTCCAGCGGTACGGACGGATTCGCGAGACACCTCCGGCCCAGCAGTTTGCCGCCTGGCTCCAGAACGGCCAGGGGCAGCCGCTGCAACGGGGCGAGATCGTGGCGTCGTCGGACGATCTCGTCTTCCTCTCCGACCCCGTCGATGCGCGCAGCGAGCTGCTCGCCTCGACCCGCGAGGTCAAGGAGCTGGACAACCGCCTGTACCTCACGACGCTGTCGGAGCAGCCCCTGGGCCGGGCGCGGCGCGACCCCGTGGCGCCCCGCGTCATCCTCGCCGACGCGGACATCGCCGTGACCGCGTCGGCCGGGAAGGACGTCTCGCTCACGGTGAAGGAGACCTACACGGCCGTTTCCGGGCGAACCGGCGTCCTCCTGCTCAACCTCTACGACTCGCTGTACGGCCGCAGCAACCAGGACCTGCGGCACCTCAAGGTCAAGAGCGTGATCGACGACTCGGGTGCCTGGCTGCCCTTCCACCACGAGCGGGACTCGCTGGCGGTTGAGCTGGCCACGCCGATCCAGCAGGGCATGACGGCGAAGCTCCGGTTCGAGATCGAGGGCGACATCCTGTACCGGCCGGAGGGCGACAGCTACTGGGAGCTCGGCGTCGAGCCGTGGTTCCCGCAGCCGGAGATGGGCGGGCAGTACTGCACCATCCACACCACGGTGAAGGTCCCCAAGCCGTTCGTTCCCTTCGTACCGGGCAAGACGGTGCGGCGCGTGGAGGAAGGCGAGCTCAACGTCCTGGAGACCCGGCTCGACAAACCGGTGCAGTTCATGGTCATCCTGGCCGGCAAGTATGCCTTCAAGGAAGAGACCAAGGACGGTGTCACCGTGCGCATCGCGTCGTACGCGGGCAAGAACGACCTCGCGATGGCCAAGCTCCTCAACCTGACCCGGAAGATCATCACGTACTACGAGGGCTTCCTCGGTCCGTTCCCGTTCGACGAGTTCAACGTCGTCGAGATCAACGACCTCGGTTACGGCCAGGCACCGCCGGCGTTCATGTTCATCACCAAGGAAGCGTTCAACCCGATCGGCGACGACATCAACGAGCTGTTCTCCAAGGGGATCAACGAGCGCTTCGCCCACGAGATCGCCCACCAGTACTGGGGCCACGTGGTCAAGATGCCCACCCACGAGGAGCAGTGGCTGACCGAGGCGTTCGCCGAGGTCTCGGCCGGGCAGGTCATTCGCGACCTGCGCGGCAAGAGCGACTTCAAGGGGCTGGTCGCCGTGTGGAAGAACCGGGCCCGGCAGGCCACCGAGATTGCGCCGATCCCACTCGCCAACCGGGTGGCAAACAAGTCGAACAGGTACGCCGCGTGGAGCGCCCGCACCTACCTCCTGTACGCGAAGGGCCCGTGGGTGCTGAACTCGATCCGCGAGCAGATCGGTGACCAGGCGTTCCTGGTCTTCCTCGCGTCCTGCCAGTCCACGTTCCGGTGGAAGTTCGGCAACACCCCGACGGTCCAGGCCGTGCTCGAGGCCGTCACCAAGCAGGACTGGAAGGCCTTCTTCGACGCCTACTACTGGGGTACCGAGATGCCGCAGAAGTAACGCCAATGGACCCCCATGTCGCTCCCGGCCACATCCCGCGAACCTGGGTGTGCGCCGGCTCGACACGGGGCCCGCGATCAGGCACCATTCCCCGCGGAGCCACGTGTGCACGATCGGCCGACGGGTGAGGAGCTGGTTGCGCTGGTGCGGCAGGCGTTGAGGCCGCAACCGGACGAGAAGGCGCTGCCGGTGCTCGTCGACGTGCCGGACGCGGCGGTCCCCGACGGCCCCGCCTGGCGCGCCCGGTGCGGAATCGCGTGCGAGTGGGTCGGCGAGCTGCCGGCGCGCCGCGACGACCCGGGGCGCGACACACACCCCGTGCACGACCGGATCGGGGCCAACAGGGCCGTCGAGGTGCTCCTCGACGGGGACCTGGGCTTGCACAGCGCCTTGGGCCGTTCCGATCACATCGAGGGGCAGATGGTGCCGCGCCGCGTCTCGAGCCCGACTGCGGCGGTGCACATCGACTGCGTGTGCGTCCCCGACAGGCAGCCCGATGTGCTTGGTACGAAAGCAGACCTCCTCCTGGAGGACGAAACGATCTCGCCGCTCATCCGTGACGGCGACCACCTCGTGGAGCCCTGAGATGCGACCCCAACTCCTTGCTGCGGCTCTTGTTCTGCTCGCGGCGCTCGCCGCCGCCCAGACCCCCGACGCCTTCCAGCAGGGCCTGGCGGCGTACGAGGCCGGGAACGCCGCACTGGCTCTCCAGATCTGGCGCCCCCTCGCCGAGGGCGGCCACAGTGAAGCGCAGTACAGCCTCGGCGTGATGTACGCGGCAGGCGAGGGCGTGCCGGCCGACCCCGAGATCGCACTTGCCTGGTTTCTGCGCGCCGCCACGTTCGGCCATGTCCGCGCGCAGTACAATGTCGGGCTCGCCAACCTCCGCGGCACGGGCACTGCCGCCAACACCGCGGAAGCGGTCAGGTGGATCGAGAAGTCGGCGAAAGGTGGCTACGCCCCGGCGCAGCACGCGCTCGGGCTCCTGCTCGTGGCCGGCACGCCGCCACCGCCCCGACCGAAGGAAGCCGTCGTGTGGTTTCGTGCCGCCGCCGAGGCCGGCCACCCGGATGCGCAGGCGATCCTCGGCAAGATGTATCGGGACGGCCTGGGAGTCGAGAAGGACCCGATTCAGGCGGTGCAGTGGCTCCAGCGCGCGCTCGCCGCCGGCAGCCCCGAGGCCGCATACGACCTGGCGCTGCTCGACCCGTCCCGGGGCACCACCAGCGGCACGCCCGAAGGGCTCGCCCGCATCCGCAAGGCCGCCGAGATCGGGTTCCCTCAGGCGCAGTACGACCTGGGCGCCGCCCTGTGTCTCGGCAAGGTCGTGCCGAAAGACGACGCAGCGTGCGCAGCCTGGCTGCGCAAGGCTTCCGACCAGGGCATGGCGCGGGCAACCTACGACCTCGCGATCCTCGTCGGGGAGGGCCGTGGTGTTGCGAAGGACCCTGGCGAGGCAGCGCGATTACTGCGGCTGGCCGCTGGGGAGGGGCTCCCGGAGGCCCGATACGCGCTCGCCCTCGCTCTGGGGGCCGGCAACGGCGTGGAGCGCAGCGCCGACGAGGCGTTCCGTGTCATGCTCGAGGCCGGCAAGGCGGGGTACGGCAAGGCCGAGTACTCGCTCGGAGTGATGTACATGGATGGCACCGGCACCTCGCAGGACTACGGGGAGGCGCGCCACTGGTTCGTGCGCTGCGCCGCCAAGGAGATGGGCGAGTGTGCGTACTCGCTCGGCATGCTCTACGGCAACGGCTGGGGGGTCGGGAAGGACGAGAAGGAGGCGAAGACCTGGTTCTGCCGCGCGTTTCGCCTCGGCCACCCGTGGGCGATCAGCATGTTCAAGGATCGAAACCCCGCCGTGGCGTGCCCCGAGCCCACGCCGCCACCGCGCTGACGGGGAGGCGGCCCTTCATGGCCCGCCGCCGTCGCGGACGAGCAAGGCCGCGAGATCCGCGCGCCCCCCGCCGCTGTTTCACGAGCCCGCGCTCCGAACGGCCGCGCCGGCACCGCTGACACATGCCGCCGCGCGACGGCGCCGGAAGGGACGCGGGCAAGAAGAGAGCCCCGGTCCCAGAGGAACCGGGGCTCACGTGCGCGGGGCCAGCTACACTCTTTCCAGTACTGCCGGTGCAGCCCGAGGGCGCGTGCCAGGAGCATCGCCATCTGCGCGCGCGTGACGTGCTGCTCGGTTTTCGGTACCTTTTTCGGTACCTGGTATCACACTCATGCGACTCCGAGAGCTCCTGTCCGCTTCAGCTCGTCCCCCGATCCTGCGGTCTCCAGGTGGTGAACGTGCGGGCAGAGCAGGTGGTGCCACACCAGACGGCGACGAGCGCCAGTACCGTGAGAAGGCCGTGTCGTGTGCTCTTCATGCCGGCATCCCATCGGCCACCCTCATGCCGGGCATTGGGCCACCCCTGGGGGCGCCGGTGCCGCGGTATGATCGACGCATCGGCCGCACGCAGGGACAGCGATGCCAGGCAGCCTGTCGTGCGCTCGGACGGGGAGGAAGCAATGGCCGTACGGCATCGTCTCGTGTGTGGTAGAAGGGGCGGTGGTGGCGGTCGAGCCGGAGCACTACGGCGGGTGGCCGGCGGTCAACCTGCTCGACGACACGCCCGGCAGCGGCTGGGCGTGCGCCGAGGGCAAGGTCGGGGGCAACGTGATCGTCTTCGAGCTGCCGTGCCTCTCGACCATCTCGGTGTTCGAGATGGACACGGGCGGGATCGACACCGATGGGGCAGGGGCCAAGGATGTCGTGGTCGAGGTCTCGGCATCGTCGGCGACGGCCGGGTTCCAGCCGGTGCTGCGGGCGAGCCTCAAGGATCGCGCCGACAACCAGCGGTTCCAGGCCCAGGCGCAGGTCGGGGGCCGGTTCGTGCGGCTGACCATCCTCGACAACCACGGCAGCGAGGAGTGGACGGAGCTCATGGGGTTCCGCGGCTACGGCACACACCGCCCGCCTGAGCCGCTGGGGAGCATCGACGGCACCTACGACACCGACTACTCGAAGTTCCACCTGCGCGCGCAGGGCACCGCGCTGGTCGGCTGCTACGAGTACAACGAGGGGGTGTTCGAGGGCTCGATCGAAGGTCGGGTCATGAAGCTGACCTGGGTCGAGGGCGAGAGCCGCGGCCCGGCGGTGTTCGTGTTCGCGCCGGACGGGAAGAGCTTCCGCGGGTTCTGGTGGCGCGACACCGACAAGGGCAACGCCGTGTCCGGCGCCTGGAACGGGACCCGGGTGACCTCCGAGGTCGGGGGGTGCCCGCACTGGTCCGGCTCGGTCTCGGGCGAGCTCCGGAAGGACCTCGCCGCCGGCGGCCGGGCGCGGCTGTACGGGATCCTGTTCGACACCGACAAGACGACGATCCGGCCGGAGTCGCTGCCGACCCTCGACGAGGTGGTCCGGATGCTCGGCGCGGAGCCGGAGTGGCGGCTCACCATCGAGGGCCACACCGACTCGACGGGCGCCGCGGCCCACAACCGGACGCTCTCGGAGCAGCGTGCCACGTCGGTCAAGGCGTACCTGGTGTCCAGGGGCGTCGCGACCGATCGCCTCGCCACCGCGGGCTTCGGCGCCGACAAGCCGGTGGCCGACAACGCCACGGAGCTGGGTCGGGCCCAGAACCGCCGCGTCGAGCTCGTGCGCCTGTAGAACGGGCGCGCATGACACTCTCGGCCGGGATGTGATGGCTGGGAGAGCGCTCCCGGCTTCACCATCCCGCGGGAACGACAGCTTGCTGCCGTTGCCTCGACGCAGGGAAGCGTCCGATTCCGGACTGTGGTGTGTCAGGATCGGGCAGGTGGTGACGAGCAGCCAACCCGCGGCGCTGCGCACAAGCTCCTGCTTCCGCAATGCGATGGCGGATTCCGTCCGGGATGGCATGAAGCTGGCTTGGAGAAGGGTCGTGAGGACCGACGTGGGCGAGTGGCTGAGCGGGGAAGGGAAGGACTGGCGACCGGTTCCGAGGTCTTCTTCCGCCCCGCACCCGCCCCGACGCCGGAGGAGGGACCCATGACCATCCATCAGGATCTCAGGCAGGCCTTTCGCGGGCTGCGGCGCACGCCGGGCTTCACCGTCGTTGCGCTCCTGACGCTCGCCCTCGGCATCGGCGCCAGCACGGCCGTGTTCTCGGTGCTCCAGACCCTCTTCCTGAAGCCCCTGCCGTTCGCGGAGCCCGAGCGGCTGGTCTACCTGTCCACGACGGACCCCAACACGCACTTCCCGGGCTCGCGCTACCTGCCGCTCTCGGCGCCCTGCTACCGGGATCTGCAGGAGCGGCAAAGGGTCTTCACGGGCGTGGCCGCCAGTCAGGCCAGGGGCTACAACCTGACCGGCCTGGAGGAGGCCGAGCGGGTGGTGGGGTTGCGGGTGACGGGCTCCTTCTTCCCCCTGCTCGGCGTGCAGGCCGCCCTGGGCAGGACGCTGCAGCCCTCGGACGAGCACGGCTCGAGCGTGGTGGTCCTGGCGCACGGCCTGTGGGTCCGGCAGTTCGGGGGGGATCCCGCCATCGTGGGACGGACCGTCGTCCTCGACGGCACCGCGCACCTGGTGGTGGGCGTGATGCCTGCGGGCTTCGCCTGGCAGAAGGAGCCCCAGGTGTTCGTGCCCGATCCTCCCACGCAGGAGGAGCTCGATGGCGCCAGGGGGACGCTGGCCTTCGACGGCATCGCGCGGCTGCTGGCTGGTGTCTCCGTCGAGCAGGCGAAGGCGTCCATGGAGGAGCTGGGGAAGCAGCTCCAGGCGGAGTTCCCCGAAGCCAGGGAGTGGAGTATCGGCACGACGAGGCTGTGGGAGGTCTTCTACGGCGATCGCCGGGCCCCGTCGCGTCTCCTGCTCCTCACCGGGCTCTTCGTGCTGATCATCGCCTGCGCCAACCTGGCCAACCTGATGGTCTCCCGGGCTGCCACCCGGCAGCGGGAGATGGCGCTGCGCGCCGCGCTCGGCGGTGGGTGGAAGGAGAGGCTGCGGCCGTTCCTCGCGGACGGCTTCGTGCTGTCGTTGGCGGGCGGTGGCCTCGGCCTGCTGTTGGCCAGCGGTCTGAGCGGTGCCCTGCGCTCGTACGTGCCGCCGGAGCTGTTGGGCTCCTACGGTCTGGATGCCCGCGTGCTGTGCTTCACCCTGGGGGTGTCGGTGATGACCACCCTGGTCGCCGGCCTCGTCCCCACCGTCCTGCTGTCGCGGCTGCACCTGGCCCGGTGCCTCCGGGAAGGGGACCGGGGCGCGAGCGGGCGCTCCCACGAGTGGGTGCGGAGCTCGCTGGTGAGCGCCCAGGTGGCCCTGACCCTGGCGCTGCTGGTGAGCTTCGGCGCCCTCTGGCAGAGCCTCGAGAAGCTGCAGCAGGCGCCGATGGGATTCGAGGTGGACCAGGCCCTGGCGTTCACCGTGAGGCCGCCCGCCGAGCAGCTCCAGAACGAGGCGCAGCAGGTGGCGTTCTACCGCCAGATCGTGCGCGGCCTCTCGGAGCTTCCGGGTGTGAAGGCGGTGGGCTCCATCAGTGACACCCCGATGGGCGGCGGCGCAAGCGGGGACTTCGTCATCCCGGGACGGGAGCGCGAGAACCACTCGGCCCACTACCGCTCGGTGAGCCCCGGCGGGTTCGGGGCCCTGGGGATGACGGTGCTCAAGGGCAGAGGGTTCGAGGACGCGGACTGTCGGGAGCTCCCCGAGAGCGTCATCGTCAGTCGCGCCCTCGCGGCCCGGTGCTGGCCTGCCGAGGACCCGGTCGGGAAGACCATCCTCAAGAAGATGGTCGACGACGTGGGCACGACGTTCCGGGTCGTGGGTGTGGTGGAGGACGTGCGGCTCGAGGGACCCGCGGTGGACCGGGGCCTCGAGGCGATCTACTGGCCCGCCCACGGGCTCTTCTGGGGGAGCTCGTGCCGGATCGTGGTGCGGGCCGAGGGGAATCCGATGGCGCTGATCCCCACCATCCGGACGTTCATGAAGCGGGTAGCGCCGGACGTTCCCCTCACCGGCATCCAGACGCTCCGGTCGGTGCTCGACGCGAACCTCGAGGCGTCCAGGACGCAGGCGTCGCTCATGGGCCTGCTGGCCTGCGTCGCGCTCGGCCTGGCGGTGGCCGGCATCTACGGGGTCATGGCCTACTCCGTCTCCCAGCGGACGCGGGAGATCGGGATCCGCAAGGCCCTGGGCGGCCAGGATCGGCACGTGGTCTGGGCGATCGCCCGGCGGGGCCTGGTCCTCACGGCATGCGGCCTCGGGGTCGGGGTCGTGCTGACCGTCGGGCTGGGCCGCGCCCTGGCGAGCCAGGTCTACGGCGTCTCCGCCACCGATCCCCTGTTCATCGGGGCTGCCAGCCTCGCCTTCGGGCTCGTGGCCCTGGTCGCCTGCCTCATCCCCGCCTCCCGGGCGGCACGCCTGAACCCCGTCGAGGCGCTGCGCCTGGAGTGAGCGCCCCGCCTGTCGCACGCCAGTGACACCGCGGACGGGGTCGTGGGCACGGCCTGTGCTCCCTGGCCAGAGACGTGTCGCACTGCGGTCTCGATGGTGCGCGCGGCACATCCTGCTCGGGGTGCCTCCCGAGCGCGGGCCGGGCCCACGTCCACGACCACGTTCGCGACGATGTTGGAGAGTATGCGCCAGCTACCCTTGAAGGTCCTCAAGTCCCGTCGGCGGCTGGAGGGGCCTACGGGAGCGAGGGGTGCTGCCCCGCTGCCATCCGGCGGCGGATGGCGTGGATCGACGCGTCGAGCTGCTGCAGGAAGCGGGAGCGGTCGCGCTTCTCGAACGGCGGCGGGCCGCCGGTGATTTCCCCGAGGTCGCGCAGCTCCGAGAGGAGGCCGCGCGTCGCGAGCGCGGAGCCGATGTTGTCGTCGGTGAAGGGGCGGCCGGTCGTGCCGATGACGGTCGCTCCCAGTGCGAGGCAGCGCCCGGCCAGGGGGATGTCTGCGGTGATGACGATGTCACCGGCCTCCAGGTGCTCGACGATCCAGTCGTCGGCAACGTCGATGCCGCCCCCGACGATCTGCAGGTCGATCCAAGGGTCGTCGGGCTTCCGCATCCACGACCCGGCGACGAGCGTCACCTTGAGGTCGTAGCGCGCAGCCACGCGATAGACCTCGTCCTTCACGGGACAGGCGTCGGCGTCGACGAAGATGCGGAGCAGGCGACCTCCTTGCCGGTCATCATACAGTCCCGAAGCGAAGGGTCCGGAAGCTGGGAGCGGTCCTCCGCCTTCGTTCGGTCGGTCCAGCCGATGCGAAAGGTGGGCGCCGCACTCCGCGCGGCGCATCGCGGCCCGCAGGGCCGCGCCGGCGCCCTGCGGGCGCCGATGCCGCGCACGGAGTCCGCGGGCCGTCTCACGAAGCGCCCGTCTCGTCCCACGGATCGGCTGTCCGACCAGACGCCGGCAACCCCGCATCCGGCTCCGCGTAGAACCGCGCGATGACGCTCGCCTGCCGTCGCGCAAGACCCTCGTGCGTCCGGGCGGGCTGGAGGCGTGATGACCTGGAAGAAAGCTCTGTGCTCCACCTGTCTGCTGGCGTTGTCGGCGCTGCCGCTCGGTGCGCAGTCGTTCCTGGCATGGAAGAGTTTGACGCCCGGCCCGTACGCCGTGGGCTTCACGACTGCGACGGTCGTGGACACGACCCGCACCATCGCCGCCCCGAAGGACTACCTCGGC
>JALOLB010000307.1 GCA_025456225.1 Thermoanaerobaculaceae bacterium | reverse complement strand
CTTCAGACAGCCCGTCACGTCCAGAGTCCTCCTCCGGACCCCGGACCCCGGACCCCGGACCCCAACCCTCAGACAGCCCGTCACGTCCAGAGTCCTCCTCCGGACCCCGGACCCCGGACCCCGGACCCCAACCCTCAGACAAGCCCCCACTGGCAGACAGCCCCTCCAGGGGTACACTCTCCCGCTGGAGGCTCCGGTGGGCTACTTCCGCATCGCGCGCAGGTTCGAGATCGAGACGGGGCACCGGCTCTCCCGGCACCCCGAGAAGTGCCGGTTTCCCCACGGCCACTCGCGGGTGGTGGAGGTGGTGCTGCGGGCCGAGCACCTCGATGCCGCCGACATGGTCTGCGACTACAAGGCGCTCAAGCGCCTGGTGGGGCGCGAGCTCGAGCGCTACGACCACGCCATGCTGCTGGCGGCCGACGACCCGCTGCGCGAGGCGTTCGCGCCGTTCGCCGAGCGCGTCGTACTGATGCCCGAGGGCGACCCCACGACGGAGGTGATCGCCAGGCACCTCTTCGGCGTCATCGGGGCAGCCCTCGAGGCCGGAGGCGTGGTGGGCGGCACGCAGACCCCCGCCGCGAGCCCGGCTGGCGTCGTGCTGGAGAGGGTGCGGGTGTGGGAGACGCCCGCCACCTGGGCCGAGTACGTGGATGGGGACTGAGGTGGGCGACCGCTGGCGGTCCCTCTCGCCGGAGATCGGCCGGGACGAGCTGGAAGACTTCATGTCCCGGGTGGCTTCCCCGGTCGCCATCACCGGCGCCACCGGTTTCATCGGCGCCAACCTGCTGGAAGCGTTCGGAAGCACCGGCGTGCGGCCAAGCGTCCTCGTACGGGACGCGCGGAGGCTGCCGGCGCACCTGGCGGGCGGCGTCGAGGCCGTTCCCGGGGATCTCGATGACCGGGCGGCGCTGGCGAGGCTCTGCGCGGGTGCCGGGACGGTCCTCCACCTGGCGGGCCTCGTGCGGGCGCCCAACGAGGCGGCGTTCGACCGCGCCAACCGGGTCGGGACGGCCAACCTGGTGGCGGCCCTCGAGGCGGTGGCGCCCGGGGCCCGCCTCGTGCATCTCTCCTCCCTGGCGGCGGCGGGACCGAGCCCCGACCCGGGCGGTAGGGACCCGGCCGACGAGCCCCGGCCGGTCTCGGCCTATGGCCGCTCCAAGCTGGCCGGCGAGCGCGAGGCGATGCGGCACCCCGGCCCGTGGGCGGTGCTGCGGCCGCCGGCCGTGTACGGCCCTCGCGACATCGACATCCTGCAGTTCTTCCGGCTTGTGGCCCGGGGGCTGGTGCCGCTCCCTTCCGGCGAGCGCTTCGTCACGACGGTCTACGTCACGGACGTGGTGCGCGCCGTGCTGGCGGCCGCCGCAGGCGCGGCCCCGGGCCGGGTGCTCCACCTGGGCGAGCCGACCCCGCGCAGCATGGTGGAGCTGATCGAGGCGATGGCGGCTGCCGGAGGCGTGCGGGCGCGGACGATCGCCGTGCCGCCCTGGGTGCTGCGTGCCGCGGGCCGGGCGGGCGACCTGCTGCAGCGGGTGGGGTTCCGCACGGTCGCCATGACCTCCGACAAGGCCGGCGAGCTGCTCGCCCGGCACTGGACCGCCCGCACGGCCGGATCGCTCGAGGCTCTGGGCCTGAGCGGCCATGTGCCGTTTGCGCAGGGAGCCGGCGTCACCTGGGAGTGGTACCGCCGACAGGGCTGGGTACCGCATGCTAAGATGCGCCTCGTGTGACGGGCGAAATCCGCCAACCAGGGAGAGGTGGCGTGGATATCTTTCAGAAGTGTTTTGACTTCCATGACGCGGACGTTGTCAAGCAAGCGGGTCTGTACCTTTACTTCCGCACCATCTCGTCGGCCCAGGACCCCATCGTGATCATCGACGGCCGCGAGGTCGTCATGCTGGGCTCCAACAACTACCTGGGCCTCACGAACCACCCCGAGGTGAAGCAAGCGGCGTGCGAGGCGCTGGTGAGGTACGGAACCGGCTGCGCGGGGTCGCGTTTCCTCAACGGCACGCTGAGCATCCACCTCGAGCTCGAGGAGAAGCTGGCGCGCTTCGTCAACAAGCCTGCCGCGGTGACCTTCTCCACCGGGTTCCAGGTCAATCTCGGAACCATCTCCTGCCTCCTCGAGCGCGGCGACATCGTCTACCTCGACAAGCTCGACCACGCCTGCATCATCGACGGGGCAAGGCTCGGGTTCGGGACGGTCGTGAAGTTCGACCACAACGACATGGCCGACCTCGAGCGCCGCATGGCCGTGCGGGACAGCAGGAAGGCGTCGATGATCGTCGTGGACGGCGTCTTCTCGATGGAAGGCGACGTCGTGAACCTTCCCGACCTGGTGAAGGTCGCAGGCCAGCACGGTGCACGCGTCATGGTCGACGACGCCCACGGCCTCGGTGTGCTGGGCGAGCACGGCCGCGGGACGGCCGAGCACTTCGGGCTGGAGGACAAGGTCGACCTCATCATGGGCACCTTCTCCAAGTCCCTGGCCTCGGTCGGCGGCTTCATCGCCGGCGAGGAGCGCATCATCAACTTCATCAAGCACCGCGCCCGCTCGCTCATGTTCTCGGCGGCCCCGCCGCCAGCGTCGGTGGCCGCGGTGATCAAGGCGGTGGAGATCATCGAGCGGGAGCCGGAGCGCCGGGCCAGGCTGTGGGACAACACCCGCTTCATGAAGGAAGAGCTGCGCCTGCTGGGGTTCAACACCGGTGAGTCCGAGAGCCCGATCATTCCCGTCATCGTCGGCGGCGACTGGCACCTGGCCTTCATGATCACCCGCCGTCTCCAGGAGGAGGGTGTGTTCGTGAACCCTGTGGTGGCGCCGGCGGTTCCTCCAGATCAGGCGCTGCTGCGCACCTCCTACATGGCGACCCACACCCGGGAGCACCTGGAACGGGCGCTCTCCGCCTTTGCCAAGGTCGGACGCGAGGTGGGGCTGATCCCGTGAGCGCCGCCCCCCTCCGGGTGGCGAAATCCGAGGGACGGGGCGACCTCCGCCGCTTCGTGGACCTTCCCTGGCGCCTGTACGCCGGTGACCCGTGCTGGGTGCCGCCGCTGCGCAAGCAGGTCCTCGAGCTGCTGGATCTCAGGCATCCCTTCTACCGGGATGGCGCGGCCGAGCGCGAGGTCTTCCTGGCGCGCCGGGGCGGTCGCGTGGTGGGCCGCATCGTCGCCATTCTCAACCGGGCCTACAACGCGTTCCACCAGGACCGCGCCGGGTTCTTCGGGTTCTTCGAGTGCGAGGATGACCAGGCCGCCGCAGGCGAGCTGCTGGCTGCGGCCGCCGACTGGCTCCGGGGCAAGGGGTGCGACTGCATGCTGGGGCCGGTCAACCCCTCCACCAACTACGAGGCCGGCCTGCTCGTCGAGGGGTTCGACACGCCGCCGACGGTGATGATGACCTACAACCCGCGACGCTACCAGGAGCTCCTGGAGGCGACCGGGCTCGAGAAGGCCAAGGACCTCTTCGCCTACCTCTCGGAGGTCCATCCGGCCTCCCTCGACCGTCTGGCGAAGTTCGCCGAGCGTACCAGCAAGCGCGAGCCCGAGCTGGAGAGCCGATCGGTGGACATGAGGCGTTTTCACGAGGAGGTCGCCCAGGTGAGGGCGATCTACAACAGCGCCTGGGAGAAGAACTGGGGGTTCGTGCCCGCCAGCGACGCCGAGTTCGCGGTCCTCGCCAGGGAGCTGAAGCCCCTGGTCGACCCGGACCTGGTGCGTCTCTCCTTCTTCGCCGGCGAGCCGGCCGGGTTCCTCCTCGCGTTGCCCGACGTCAACCCGGCGCTCGCGGTGCTGAACGGCTCGCTGTGGAACCCCATCCGCCTCCTCCGCGCCTCGATCGTCGGCCGTCGCAAGGTTGGCCTGCGGCTCATCACCATGGGCGTCAAGGAGCAGCACCGGCTGCGGGGCATCGAGGGCGTCATGTTCTACGAGGGCCTCAAGGCCGCCCTCGACAACGGCTACGCCTGGTGTGAGTACTCGTGGATCCTCGAGGACAACGAGCTCGCCAAGCGCACGGTTCGTCTGATGGACGCCAAGCTCTCCAAGGTCTACCGGATCTACGGCAAGGCACTGTAGCCCCGCCCCACACCCACCCAGGCCTCAGGCAAGACAGGCCTCAGGCCTCAGGCAAGACAGACCTCAGGCCTCAGGCAAGGCAGGCCTCAGGCCTCAGACCTCAGGCAAGACAGCCTCAGGCAACACACGACGGTCT
>JALOLB010000306.1 GCA_025456225.1 Thermoanaerobaculaceae bacterium | reverse complement strand
TCAAGATCTATCGCCGGGTCGGCGACACCTTCACACTCGTCGCTGAACGGGGTCCCTTCAACCCGACCTCGGGCGCCTTCACGACACCCCTCACGCCTCCGGTGCCCGTGCGCCAGGGTGATCTCATCGCACTCTCGCGGGTCGCAAGCTGCGGCAATGCCGGAGTGATCACCCCCGGTTGGCAGAACAACTACCTGGGCATCGTCGGCGAGCCCTCCACCTTCACCCTTTCGCAGGCAGCGAAGGTCAACGCCACGCTCCTGGTTGGCGCGACCGGTGACGCAACCGAGTCAATCGCCGGGGTGATCCCGGCGGTCGCGTCGAACCGCGGCACCGGCGCGTACTTCCGCACGACGGTGCAGATGATGGCCCATCCCCCGGCCGGCAGCACGCCCACGACCGGCAAGCTCGTCTTCCATCGGCAAGGCGAGCCGGGCAGCCCGACGGACGTCTCGCTGCCGTTCTCGATCATGCCGGGGCAGATGCAGTCCTGGGACGACATCCTGGTGAGTGCCGGGGTCGCCGGCGCGCCCGCGAGCATCGATGTGGTCATGCCCTGGGGACACGGCCTCCCGGTCGTCACGACGCATCTGTTCAACGACATGGGCGCGAGCGGCACGACCGGGTTCCGCCAGGACGTCGTGGACCTGGCCCGAGACACCTCGCATGTCTTCGTGCCCGGGATGTGGGGCTACCTGCTGGGTCCCCTGGACGCTGACAAGCTCCGCTGCAACATCGGCATCCGCTCGCTCGAGGCCGGCGTCGAGGGCACCCTCCAGGTCCGGCGGGCCGACGGCACGAGCCTCGGCACACGCACCTTCCGCTACGGGCCGAACACGTACGACCAGAAGTCGTTCAGCCAGATGACCGGTGTCACCCTGGAGGACGGCCTCACGGTCCAGGTCGTGGTCTCGACCGGCAGGGCGATCGTCTACGCCTCGGTCGTCGACAACCAGACAGGCGACCCGGCGAACGTCCTCGGCCGCTTCTACGAGGGCATTCTCTAGCCGGGCTCGTCGCAAGGAGTGGAGCTCCTCAGGCCGGCGCCGTCCGGGAGCCCGTCACGACTCCTGCGTGGCGGGCCCCGCGGCCGGTTTCCGGCGGAAGAACGTGCGCACCGCCAGGGCGACGACCCCCGCGGCCAGCACCATCATGAGGACGTCGGTGACGGCCAGGATGACGTTGCCCTGGGCGACGTAGCCGCGCAGCAGGATGATCAGCGAGGCGACCGTCGTGGCGATCATGAACACGGCGGGGACGAGGGCGAAGGCGTAGCGCTTGCCCTTGAGCAGCAGCCACGCCGAGACGGTGAGCAGACCGAGCGCCGCCAGGAGCTGGTTGGCGGTGCCGAAGATCGGCCACAGCTTGTTGAAGGCGTTGGAGTAGGCGAGCACCCACATGAGAGCCACCGAGAGCCCCGAGTTGAACCAGTAGTGCCTGAGGAGCGCCGGTGGGCTCGTGAAGAGGATCGCCCACAGCTCCTCGAACAGGTACCGGTTGAGGCGAACCGCGGCATCCAGGGTGGTGATCACGAACCCCTCCACCAGGAGGATGCCGAACACGGTGCCGAGCGCCACGGGGATGCCCAGGCCGTTGTGGAACAGCATCCCCGCCGCCAGGGAGAACCCGAGGATGGGGTTGGACTTGACCCCGGGAGCGTCCGGCCAGACGATCGACCGGTAGTCGCCGAACGCCATCACCGAGCCGAGCGCCAGCAGCACGCACACGGCGAGTGCCGACTCCAGCAGCATGGCGTTGAACCCGACCTTGCGGGCGTGGCACTCGTTGGAGAGCTGCTTGCCGGTCGTGCCGCCAGCGACCAGGGAGTGGAACCCCGAGATGGCGCCGCAGGCGATGGTGATGAACATCATCGGCCAGATGAGGCCGAGCTTCGAGACGCCGTCGGCGAGGTTGAACGAGGGCATGGTGACGGTGCTGCCGCCGGCGCCGGTGGCGAGCAGCGACACGACCATGAGGAGCATGCCGCCGTAGAGGATCTGCACGTTGATGAAGTCCCGGGGCTGCAGGATGAGCCAGACCGGCGCGCCGGCGGCGAAGAGCACGTAGACCGAGATGATCACCATCCAGACGGTGGGGGAGAGGCTGACCGGGTAGGCGATACCCAGCAGCACCGAAGCGACGCAGATCGTGGCCGCCAGACCGTAGGCCAGGATCGTGTTGATGCCGCGCTTGAAGATGAGCCAGCCGAGTAGAGGGGAGCACAACGTGATGAGGATGACCGACGTCGACGCGATGCCGCCGATGCGGCCCATCACCACGCCGTCCTGAACGACCGTCTTGAGAAAGGTCTCGCCCTCCCTGACGCCGATCTTGTCGAGGGGCCACATCGAGGTGAGGGAGATCGCGGTCGCCGACAGGAACGACGAGGTGACGAGCACGATCATCACGATCGTGAAGCCGATCACCAGGTTGAACCCCTGCTTGCCCAGGGTCTTGCGGGCCACCTCGGCGAGCGAGCGGCCGCCCTCGCGCATCGAGATGAACAGCGTCGTGAAGTCGTGCACGGCGCCGATGAAGACGCCGCCCAGCACGACCCAGAGCCAGGCGGGGACGAAGCCGTAGAGGATCGCCATGGTGGGGCCGAGGATCGGCCCGGCGCCGGCGATCGCCGAGAAGTGGTGCGCGAACACCACGTAGGGCCTGGTGGGGACGAAGTCCCGGCCATCGTTGACGGTCACCGCCGGGGTCGGCCTGGCCGGATCCTCGGCGACCCAGCGGGCGATCACGCGGGCGTAGAACCGGGACGCGAGGACGAAGGCGGCGATTGCGAGAACCAGGTACACCAGGACGTTCATGGACGCCCTCCCCGGCGAGGGATTGTACTCCGCCCGCCCGCCCGCCCGGTGCTCAGTGATCGGTGATCGGTGGTTGGAGGTCAGTGGTCACTGACTGATGAGCTGCGTGCAGAGCTCGACCACTCGGACGCTACCGCTGCGGTCCCGTCGCCACGCGAAGCGCGACGAGGGGGAGAAACCGAGCGCCAGGGGTATTGCAGCACAATCACTTATTGCTGATCACTGATCACTGACCACCGACCACTGATCACTGTCCCTACGGCTTGCCGATGATGTCCGAGAGCTGGCGGCGCAGGGACTCGCCGGAGAGGGTGCCACCCTGCAGCGAGTTGACGTCGGTCTGGGAGAGGTCGAGGGGGAGCGCGAAGGCGCGCCGGTGCAGCTCCTCGCAGAGGGCGCGGGCGGTGGCGACGGCATCGGCCTGGACCGGCACCCGGGCCTCGGCGAGGACGGAGCCGTCCGGGGTCGTGAGGGTCGCCACCAGGCGGCTGCCGGTGGCGGCGACACGCAGGCCGAACCCCCAGCGGCCGGTGTCGAACCTGGGTGACGAGGCCAACCAGCCGGCTGCCTTGCGGCTGGCCGGCGCACCGTCGGTCGTGAGGATGACGGGCAGGGCGATGTCGAGGGCCCGCAGCACCCCCGGATGGCGCTGCAGCGCCTCCTGGTAGGCCACGAGCGCGGCCGGACGCTGGCCGAGGTCCTGCCGGACCTTGCCGAGCAGGGCGGCGGTGCGGGCGTGCAGCATGACCTCCGCCCGTGGGAGGGTGTCCCGGGCCTCCTCGAGGGTCCGCCGGCCCTCGTCCAGCGAGCCGCGAGCCACCTGGGCCTCGCCGGCGAGGAGGAGGACGAACGGGCGCTCCCGCAGCCCGGTCGCATCGGTGCGTCGGAGCAGCTTCGCGCACTCCTCGGCGACGAGGCCGGGTCCTGCAAGCTCCACGAGGCCCGGCAGGAGCCAGGGGAGGGCGTCGATGCCCCCGGCCGCGAAGAACCGCAGGGAGGGGGCGAGGCGACCTCGCCCGACGGTGAGCATCGCGGCCCTGCGACCTGCCGCCCAGGTGGATTTCTCGAGCCCGACGCGCTGGCCCGCCAGGCGCACCCACTCCAGCGGCGCAACCCAGCTCTGGCGCTCGGCGAGCCGCTGCTGCTGCAGCCTGGCGAGGCTCCAGTAGAGCAGGAGCTGCCCGGCCTCCGACTGCTCGCGGTGCACGCTGGTGCCGCCCCGGCGGTCGGGGCGGTCGATGACGCGGCGGGCGAGGGCGAGGGCGGCCTCACCGTACCCGGCCTCGGCCAGCAGCGCGGCGGTCACGGCCTGGCGGTCGGCCCAGGACTGCTGGTCGAGGTAGGGCGGGTTGCGGTGGCTCCAGGCGTGCATCTCGCGCACGGCCGCCAGCGCCTCGGGGTAGC
>JALOLB010000091.1 GCA_025456225.1 Thermoanaerobaculaceae bacterium | reverse complement strand
GAGGGCCGAGACGGCGCGCCCCAGATTGTAGCAGAGCCCCTGGGCGGTGCCCCGGATCCGCCCCGGGAAGAGCTCCGCGAGCATGGCGCCGAAGAGCGAGAAGTAGCCGTGTCCCGCAAACCCGAGGAGTGGCCCCAGAGCGAGCAGCAGGGTCGGGTGGCGCGCCAGTTGACCGTACACCGGCACCACCGCGGCTGCCGCCAGCACGAAGGCGGTGAAGGTGGGGCGGCGGCCCCAGCGGTCGGCCATCACTCCGAACAGGACGTATCCGGCCCAGGCGCCGAGCTGCATCGGGATGATAAACGCCGAGGAGCGGACGATCGAGAGCCCGGCCCCGCCCGAGTCGACCGGGCTCGAGAGGTAGGCGGGCACCCAGGTGAACAGCCCCCAGTAGGCGAAGAGCACGATGGTCGTGAGCAAGGTGGCGATGGCGGCGCGGTCGAGCAGGGGAGGGCGCAGCAGCTCGCGCCACGGCAGGGCGCCGGGGCGCGCGGCCCGGAACCCCGACGGCTCCGGCACGCTCCGGCGGATCCACCCCACCAGGAGGGCGGGCAGCAGCCCGAGGGCGAAGAGCAGGCGCCAGCCGTGGCGCGGCAGCACCGCCGAGGTGAGGAGCGCCGCCAGGATGTAGCCGAGCGCCCAGCCCGACTGCATGAGGCCGATCGCCTTGCCGCGGTGGGCGGCGGGCCAGCTCTCGGCCACCAGCACCGAGCCCGCGGCCCACTCGCCTCCGAGGCCGAGGCCCACGAGGGTGCGCCACAGCACCAGCTCCGGCAGGGAGTGCGCGGTGGCCGTGAGGGCCGTGAAGACCGAGTAGGACAGGATCGAGAGCTGGAGCGCCCGAGCGCGGCCGATGCGGTCGGCGAGAACGCCGAAGGCGATCCCGCCGAAAGCGGAGGCGAGCAGGGTCACCGAGGCGAGCGCCCCGGCCTGGGCCCCCGTGAGCCCGAACTCGGTCCGGATGGACGGCAGGGCGAAGGCGTAGAGCATGACGTCCATGGCGTCCAGCATCCAGCCCGCCATGGCCGCCGCGAGCACCCGCCACTGCGTCGACGTGACCTGCCGCCACCAGGGAAGGGGGTCGTTCATTCGTGCGCTCCGCCTCTCAAGACTGCCACATCCGACCCCTGCGGGCCAGCGCCACCCAGGGTCGCCACGTGTCGATCGAGGGCCGCCAGCGCCGCGGCGGCATCGCCCTCGGTCACGAGCGCGAAGCGGACCGTCTGCCCCGGGGCGAGCTGGCCGAGGCGGTGGAGGTCGGCGGCGATGACGCAGGCGAGCTGCGGGTAGCCGCCGGTCGTGGGGTGGTCGGCCAGCATGGCGATGGGCTGGCCGTCGGGGGGGACCTGGATGGCGCCGGTGGGCACGCCCTCGGTCAGCAGGGTTGCGGTCCCGGGGGCGAGCCCCGGGCCCCGGAGGCGGACCCCGGTGCGGTCCGAGCGCGGGTTGACGTCCCAGGATGCCGTCGTGAGCGCATCGAATGCCTCCTCGGGAAACACCCGGGCATGCACACCCGGCGTGATGCGGATGACGTCGCCCGCCAGCAGCGCGCGCGTCGAGGCAGGATCGGCCGCACCGCGCCACCGCCGGGTCTGTGGCATTGCCTGGCCGCCTGCCAGGGTCTCGCCGGCTCGCAGTGCACGCCCGGCGAGGCCGCCGAAGCCGGCCGCCAGGTGGGTCGCGGCGCTGCCCAGCACCGGCGGCACTTTGATTCCGCCACGGAACGCCAGGTAGGCGCGGGCGCCCTGCCGGGTGGGGCCGATCTCCAGCACCTGGCCCGCCTGGACCACGACCGGTTGCCAGGTCAAGAGCGTCTGGCCATCGAGGCGGGCCGCCATGGAGGCACCCGCGAGGGCCACGACCGCGGGGGTCAGGAAACGCAGCGTCGAGCCGACCAGCGTCATCTCGAGCCCGGCGGCGGCCTCGGAGTTGCCGACCAGGAGGTTGCCGATGCGGAGCGAGACCGCATCGGCCGCACCACCCGTCGCCACGCCCAGGTGGGCGAGGCCGGGTCGTCCGAGGTCCTGCACGGTGGTGAGTAGCCCGGGACGCAGCACCTCGATCACTGCATCACCGGATAGCACGGGTGGGGAAGTCGGGTCGGCCGGGACCTGGTGGATCGTGTCGACCGGCACGAAGTGGACGTGGTCTCCGAGCTCCAGCCAGGCCGGGGGCCGGCGGTGGCCGTCGAAGAGGCGCAGCGGGGTGCGGCCGATCAGCCGCCATCCGCCCGGAGTGGCATGAGGATAGACGCCGGTCTGGGCGCCGCCGATCGCCACCGAGCCGGCCGGCACCCGCGGGCGCGGCGTGTCGAGGCGGGGTGTCCCGAGCTCCGGCGGCAGGCCGCCCAGATACGGGAAGCCGGGCGAGAACCCCAGGAAGTGCACGAGGTAGTCGGTTCCGCTGTGGCGGCGCACGACCTCGGCGAGGGTCAGGCCGCAGTGGGCCGCGACTTCCGCCAGGTCGGGGCCGGCCTCGCCGCCGTAGCACACGGGGATGTCGACCTTCCGGCCCGGCGGCAGCGGCGCGTCCGCGGCACGGTGGAGGGCCGTCTCGATGCCGGCGGCGAGAGGCCCGGCCGTGGTCTGCCGCGGGTCGAAGCTGACCAGCAGGGTCGCGTAGGCGGGGTGGAGGTTGGTGACTCCGGGCAGCGCCGCCTCCCGGAGGGTGAGGAACGCCCTCCGTACGCGCTCGTGGGTGGCTCGATCGAGGGAGGTGCCCAGCTCCAGCCGCAGGGAGTGGTCGCTGGACGGGCGCGCGGGCGGGCCAGGCA
Organism: Thermoanaerobaculaceae bacterium; assembly: GCA_025456225.1. Classification (GTDB taxonomy): domain Bacteria; phylum Acidobacteriota; class Thermoanaerobaculia; order Thermoanaerobaculales; family Thermoanaerobaculaceae; genus JAAYVZ01. Next base: position 18,562 of record JALOLB010000091.1, on the reverse strand, counting down.
TCGTCGCCTAGCTGGCGGGCTCCGGCACCACGACCGCCACGCCCGGGTAGCCCACGAAGTGGTAGAGGTTGGCCGGCGCCGTGGTGCCGAGCCCGGTCTCCCGGAGCGGCAGCTCGGGGCCTCCCACCGAGGTCCCGTAGGCCACCGGCACGGCCAGGGGCGCCGGCAGCCCGAGGCGCCCGGCCAGGTCGGACAGCAGCATCAGGCCGAAGGGGATGGAGAACCGCCCGCACCAGGAGACGCGGTAGGTCCCCGGGTCGGCCGGGTCCACCCAGGTGCCGTACGCCTCCCCGAGCTTGGTGGTGGTGACCGGCCCGGCCAGCGCCCCGGTGAGCAGGGCGCGGTCGCGGGCCACGGCCTGCTGATAGGCGCTGATGCCGCCCTCGCCGAACGGTGTCTGGGCGAAGTCGGCTCCGTAGTGCACGGCGTCGGCGGAGATCACCACGGCCACGTCGCGGCCGAGCTGCAGGCCCCGCTGGCGCATCGCCGCGGCGAGAGCCTGGCCGAGCTTCGCCGACAGCTCCTGAAGTCGCCCGAACGACGAGGTGGCCACCAGCACCGGCACGATCTCCCGGTCGGGGCGGGCGTGGTGGAGCCAGTAGGCAAGCGCCTCCAGCGAGTGCTCGCCATCGTGGAACGTGTCCGACACCACGGCGATGCCGGCCGGGATGGACGCCAGCAGCTCGTCACGCAGGGGCGAGGGAGGGAGCTGCCCGTCCGGGGTGCGCCAGGCGCGGGCGGCGTCGAAGACCAGGACGTCGTGCGCCCCGAAGCGGCGCCATTTGTGGAAGACCCCCACCAGCACCACGGTGCGGGCGGTCACCAGGGGCAGCACCGCCTTGTAGACCCGGCCGGCGTAGAGGTAGTCGTCATGGGCACAGATCGCCCCGACGACACCTCGATCGGGGGGCGGCTGCAGGCGCTCCTCGGGCAGGAGGGGACCCGACTTCTCCCAGACCGCGGCCATCTGGGCCGCCGTGGAGGCGAAGCCTACCGTGTCCTGCTGGCCGCGCAGCCCGGGGGTGGAGGGGATGCCCATCCCGGCCCGCACCTCGGCGGGGCTCGGCGGCGGCGGGGTCTGGGCGCTCGCGCCGCTCGCCACGAGCAGGGCGGCGAGGCCGAGGAGGCGTCTCACGGGGCCAGCGGCTTCTGCCCGCGCACCGTGGTCGGGTCGCCGGTCACGGGGTCGATGGTTGAGACGTAACCCACCCACGTGCCGGTGGCCTGGACGCGCATCACGGCGGTGCCGGCCGGCAGGCCGAGCTGCTGCTGGCCGACCTTGTCGAGCTGGATGTACGTGCGGGCGGGGACCGTGATCACCTTGGAGGCGTCTCCCGAGCGCAGGGTGACGTCGATCGGCGTCTCCTCGAGGTTGAGCAGCAGCAGGTTCGAGCGGAACTGGGTCTTGAGGTTGGTGGCCGTGGCGATGGGGAAGAGCAGTGTCTCGCCCGCCGCGTAGGTGACCTCCTCGGTGCCCACCAGGTCCTGGCCGAAGGTGCCGGTGGCGCCCTGGTTGAAGGTCCGCACCCAGGCGAGGACGTTCCCGGTGACGCGCAGGTTGCCGGTGCCGGAGGGGGCGGCGAGCTCCTGGTAGAGGTCGGGGATCGGCTTGACCTCCCCGGCGGCGAGTGAGAGCTCCTTGGAGGCGGACACCACCGCGCCGTCCTTGGGCAGGATCTCGAGCCTCGCCGTGACCGCCTCCGCGGTGGGGTTCTGGAGCACCACCGACGTGCGCCACACCGTCTCGTTGCTGCCGGGGGCCGAGGCCACGCCGGGCAGCTCCTGGATGTGCGGGGGCTGGGTCTGGTTGGCGTTGACGTGGATCTGGGCCGTGAAGCTCATGCCGTCCGAGGAGGTCGCCGTGACGGTGACGGTACCTTCCTGCTCGCCGTACACCAGGCGAGCCGGGTTCACGGTGATCTGGGCGGGCGTGGCGAGCGGGCCGCCGGCGGGGGAGACCGTGAGCCACGGCTGGTTGGAGGTGGCGGTCCACTGCAGGACGTAGGGGCCGGCGAAGCGGACCTCGGCGGTCGGGGTGCTGCCGGGGAAGGTGAAGCCCAGCCCGGTCGCGCTGGGCGAGAAAGCGGCCGGCAGGGCGTGGGCCGCCTGCATCATGTCGTAGTTGGTGCCGGTGAACCCCCCCGGCTTGTAGTCGGTGAGGGCCAGGGCGTGCAGCTTGTCCCAGTTGACGCCGGTCAGCGTCCCGCTGTCCAGGGTGAACCCTCCCCTCGCTCCCGGCGCCAGCCCGGGCACCGGGGTCGCCAGCGCGTAGCGCACGAAGCGGTTGGTGTCGAGGACCTTGGCCTCCTCCCAGACGATGCCGTGCACCCAGGCGGGGAAGGCCGACGGGGACAGCGTCACCGGGCTGGTGTTGACGACCTCGGCGTAGATCCGCACGGTATCCCCGATGCGGCGCTGATAGACATACATCTCGACCAGGGCCGATCGGGCCATCTCCACGTCCACCATGGACTTGTACTTGGCCAGGAAGTCGGTGTGGGGACCTTCGGTCCAGCTCTGGCCACCGTGCGCGCTGTTGACCATGATGAACGGGTAGTAGTAGCCAGTACCGACCGCGGCGTAGCGGGACATCCTGTCGCCCTTGGCCAGGGCGAGGTCGTCCTCCAGGAACACCACGGGCTGGCTCGCGTACTGGGTCGCGAGCTGGTCGACCGCCGTACCGGCCGTGACGCACACGGTGCAGCCCTTGTTGTAGAACCCCTCGAAGACCGTGAGCCGCGGCTGCGTCGTGCCGAAGGGAGCGAAGCCCCCGGCGCCCGCCGGCGAGCCCAACAGCCCGATGACGACCAGGTTGATCCAGAAAGCCTTGCGCATGTGCATCGCCCTCCCCAGCACCCGGTCAGGCTACACCACGGCCCGCGCCGGGGAAAGTGCGGCCGAGAAGGAGCAGGCGGAGGAGGCAGATGCGGAAGTGCACGCGCAGGCGGGCTATGATCACGGCGTGCAGGCCCCGGCCGTCTCGAAGGCGATCCTCGCCCTCGCGCTGCTCGTACCCGTGCCGTCGGTCGCGGTGCTACTGGCCCACTGGCTCGCGCCTGGACCGGTGGGGCAGGCGGGGTTTGCTCTGGCCAAGCTGTGGCTCGTGGGCTTTCCGGTCGGATGGTGGCTGCTGGTCGAGAAGGGGAGCTGGAGCTGGTCGCCGGTGCGGCGCGGAGGGCTGGGCGCCGGCCTGCTGGTGGGCGTCGCGATGGCGGCCGTGATCGCGGGTACCTACGTGGCGTTCAGCCAGGGCTGGCTCGAGCCGGCCCAGGTGCAGGCCATGGCGCGCCGCGCGGGGATCGGGACTCCGGTCCGCTACCTGGCCGGCGCCGCCTACTGGGTGCTCCTCAACTCGCTGATCGAGGAGATCGTCTGGCGGTGGTTCGTCGTCCGGCAGTGGGAGGCGCTCGTCGGCCGCCTGCGTGGAGGCCGGTTCCTGGCGGTGCTGGCGTCAGCCGCGTGCTTCACCGTGCACCACACCCTGGCGCTGGCCGCCCAGGCCGGCCCGACCCTCGTGGTGGCAGGGTCCCTGGGAGTCCTGGCGGCAGGAGCGACATGGTCCTGGCTCTACCTGCGCTACCGTTCCGTCTGGGTTCCATGGCTCGCCCACGTGCTCGCCGACCTCCCCATCTTCGCCATCGGCTGGCACCTGATCTTCGCCTGAAGGCGGTGATCGGTGCTCAGTGGTCGGTGCTCGGAGGCACCTCCGCCCACCCGTTGGGAGTCCTCTCCGATCCTCTGATCACCGGTCACCGACCACCGATCACCGGGCGGGTGGGGGATCAGGGGTTGATCACGATCGGCGTGCCGTCGGGCACCAGCCGCCAGATCTCGTCCATCTCCTCGTTGGTGACGGCGATGCACCCGAGCGTCCAGTCCCTCAGGCGGTGGCTTGCGCCGAGCCACCCGTAGCCGTTGGGCAGGCCGTGGAGCACGATGTCCCCCCCGGGGCTCACGCCCAGCCTTCGCGCCCGCGCCCGGTCGACCTCGTTGGGGTAGGAGATGTGGATCGAGCGGTGGAAGGCGCTGTGGGCGTTGCGCCAGTCGAGCACGTAGGCACCCTCCGGCGTGCGGGCATCGCCTTGCCGCTCCTTGGGCCCGACCGGGTTCTGCCCCAGCGCGACGTGGTAGGTGCGCAGGACCGTGTCCCCGTGCAGCAGGTGCAGGAGCCGCTGCTCCTTGAAGACAACGACCCGCGTGGCCCGGAGCTCGGGGGTGGGGCGCGGCGGCGCCGGTGGTGGCGACCCTGCCACCACCGCCGCCAGGAGAGGAAGGAGGAGGTTCACGCCCGGCACCAGAGCAAGCCGCGTGCCGGTACGGCTCGGCCGCACCTGGCGAACCATTCTTTCCAGCTCTCGAGGCGTGGGGTGGACGCGCCAGACTGACCGGGCCTGGGTGCACGAATGGCCACCTCGCACCCCTTGCGCATCGCGGCTGGCCGAGTAGGCTTGCGGGTGCGCAGGTTGCTGGGTGCGCGGGGAGTCGATCATGGCGAACGGCAAGTGGGCGGTGGTGACGGGGGCGTCGAGCGGGATTGGCGAGGCGACGGCACGGGCGCTGGCGGCGGCGGGGTTCGAGGTGATGGTGGGGGCGCGGCGGCTGGACCGGCTCCAGGGGCTGGCGGCCCAGATCGGCGGGCAGGCGGTGCGCCTGGACGTGACCGATGCGGCGTCGGTGGAGGCGTTCTGTGCGGCGGTGCCGGCGGAGCTGGCGGTGCTCGTCAACAACGCCGGTGGCGCCCTGGGTCTCGATCCGGTCGCGCAGGCCCGGGACGAGGACTGGGCGCGGATGTACGAGACGAACGTCCTGGGCCTCATGCGGGTGACCCGGGCGCTGCTGCCCCGGCTGGTGGCAGGGCAAGGTCACATCGTGAACGTCACCTCGATCGCCGGGCGCGAGGTGTACCCGAACGGTGCCGGCTACACGGCGGCCAAGCACGCGGCGCGGGCCGTGACGCAGACGCTGCGCCTGGAGCTCAACGGCACGCCGGTGCGGGTGACCGACATCGCACCGGGTCTCGTGGAGACCGAGTTCTCCCGGGTGCGTTTCTTCGGGGATGTCGAGCGCGCAAAGAAGACCTACGAGGGGCTCACGGCGCTGACCGCGGACGACATCGCGGACTGCATCGCCTGGGCCGTGACACGCCCGGCGCACGTCAACATCGACGAGATCGTCGTCAAGCCGGTGGCTCAGGCCTCGGCGACGATGGTCGCTCGGGGGAAAGGGCTCTGACCACCGCCCGGCCAGTGTCCGGTGATCGGTGATCAGTTATCGGAGGGGACGACAGCACAGGGCCGCCCCTGCCCCCGAAGCATCCGGTGATCAGTGGTCCGTGATCGGTGATCGGAGGGTGGGGGCCTCCGACCACTGACCACCGAGCACCGAGCACCGAGCACCGATCACCGACCACTGACCACCGAGCACCGATCACCGGTCACCGGGCACCGATCACCGTCAACCCTCAGCGAGACGCTTGCAGGCGCTGGCGGAGGCCGGCGAGCTCCTCGCGCAGGGCCTGGGGGAGCTTCTCGGCGAAGCGGGCGTAGTGGGTGTCGATCTGCTCGCAGTTGGCGAGCCACCCGTCGACGTCGACGCGCAGCAGCTCCTCCATCGCGCCGGGAGCGGCGTCGAGGCCGGCCGTGTCGATGCCCGCCGGCGTCGGCAGGGTGCCGATGGCCGTCTGCACGGCCTCGCCCCGGCCCTCGCAGCGCTCGAAGATCCACTTCAGGACGCGGGAGTTGTCGCCGTAGCCCGGCCACAGGAAGCCGCCCTCCGGGCTGCGGCGGAACCAGTTCACGTAGTAGATGCGGGGGAGCTTCTCGGGGCTGGTGCGGCCGCCCATCCTGAGCCAGTGGGCGAAGTAGTCGCCCATGTGGTAGCCGCAGAACGGCAGCATGGCGAAGGGGTCGAAGCGCAGCTCGCCGACCTTGCCGGCCGCGGCCGCGGTGGTCTCCGAGGACATGATCGAGCCCAGGAACACCCCGTGCTGCCAGGTGAACGCCTCGCACACCAGGGGGACCACGCCGGCCCGACGGCCGCCGAAGAGCATGGCCGAGATCGGCACACCCTTCGGGTCCTCCCACTCGGGGGCGATCACCGGGCACTGTCGCGCCGGGGTCGTGAAGCGCGCGTTCGGGTGGGAGGCCTTGCGCCCGCACCCCGGGTGCCACGGCCGCCGGATCCAGTCCATGAGGGACGCCGGCTCCTTCTCGGTCATCTGCTCCCACCACACGTCGCCGTCGGGGGTCAGGGCGCAGTTGGTGAAGATGGAGTTGGCGCGCGCCGTGAGCAGGGCGTTGGGGTTCGACTGCATGGAGGTGCCGGGCGCCACGCCGAAGAAGCCGGCCTCGGGGTTGATGGCGTACAGCCGGCCGTCGGGGCCCCACTTCATCCAGGCGATGTCGTCGCCGATCGTCTCGACCTTCCAGCCCGGCACGGTGGGGATGAGCATCGCCAGGTTGGTCTTGCCGCACGCCGACGGGAACGCGCCGGTGACGTAGTGGACCTTGCCCTCGGGGTTGGTGAGCTTGAGGATGAGCATGTGCTCGGCGAGCCACCCCTCGTCGCGCGCCTGCACCGAGGCGATGCGCAGGGCGTGGCACTTCTTGCCGAGCAGCGCGTTGCCGCCGTACCCCGAGCCGTAGGACTGGATCTCGCGGGTGTCGGGGAAGTGGGTGATGTACTTGTTGGTGGGGTCGCACGGCCAGGGCGAGTCGGGCTGCCCGTCCTTGAGCGGTGCGCCCACCGAGTGCAGGCCGCGCACGAAGTGGTCGCTGTCGCCCAGGACGTCCAGCACCTTCGTCCCCACCCGGGTCATGGTGTGCATGTTGGCGACGACGTAGGCGGAGTCGGTGATCTCGACGCCGATACCGGCGATCGGCGAGCCCACCGGCCCCATGCTGTAGGGGATCACGTACATCGTGCGCCCCTTCATGCAGCCGGCGTAGAGCTGGCCCATGATCGCGCGCATCTCGTCCGGGCTCTTCCAGTTGTTGGTCGGGCCGGCGTCGGCCTGCGAGGCGGAGCAGATGAACGTGCGGTCCTCCACCCGCGCCACGTCGCCGGGGTCGGAGCGCACGAAGATGCTGCCGGGGCGCTTCTCCTCGTCGAGGGGGATGGCGGTGCCGGCCTGGACCATGAGGCGGAGCATTTCCTGGTACTCGCCGGGCGAGCCGTCGCACCAGTGGATGCGGTCGGGCTGACAGTGGTTCGCGGTTGCCTCGACCCACGTCGCGAGGGTCGGATTGGACGCGGGACTACCGGTCGTCGGAACGCTCATCAGGGTTCCCTCCCCACAACCCTGGCATTACAGCCCCCCCGGGCCCTTCCGTCAACCGCGGGGCAGGCGCCGGCGGATCTCGCCTCCCAGCGTGACCGTGCCGCTGGTCGTGCAGCTCTGGCCCGCCGCCCGCACGGTCAGGTGCCATGTGTAGGAGCCGGGGTGGCTGTAGGCGTGGGTCACGGTGGAACCGGAACCGACCGCGGAGCCGTCGCCGAAGTCCCACTCGTAGTCGACCGGCGAGCACGCCGGCGCGGCCGCGGCGCTGAGGGTCACCTGGCGGGTACCCGACGCGATGTTGGTCGTCACGGCCGGACACGGGGTGAGGCTGCAGTCGGCGAAGACCACCGGCACGGCCGCGGCGCGGGCGCCGGTGGTGTTGGTGTGGACGAGCAGCAGCAGCCCGCCCGAGCCCCGTCCGGTGAAGGCCTGCTGGTCGACGCGCAGGGGGAGCGTCTGACCGGGCGCCAGGGGCAGCGGCGGCATCCCGGCGGCCGGCGAGAGGCCGGGACGGGCGAAGTCGTAGGTGATGGCGGGTGAGTCCGACGTCCGCATCGAGTCCGCCGGGGACACGCTCACCTTGAAGCTGACCTGGCTGCTGGCCTCTCCCAGGCCGAGGGCGCTGGCCGGGACCGCCAGGAGCATGACCTCGGTGCCGAACACCGACATCGCGCCGGTCCCCGGGGGGAGGCGATCCTGGACGATGAACACCCCGGGGGCGGAGGTGCCCTGGTTGCTGAGCGTGGCGCCGAAGACGTCGGACGCCCAGGGGTTCTCCTGCCCCGTCGAGACGAACGCGCCGTGGTCGGTGGTGGCGAGCCGCCAGTCGGTGGTGCCGTCGCGGTTGGTGTCGATCTCGATCGCGACCGCGACGTCCCGGGGCGAGGACCACGGCCCGTGTACGGCGATCCCGAAGACGAGCGTGGCGTTGGCCATGCCGCCACGCTGCGGGGCGTCGCTGGTGACGCCCAGCCAGCGGATCACCCCGAAGCGGTCGCGGCTGGGAGGCGTGGCGGGGTTGGTCCACACCAGCTCGAGTGGCGAGACCATCGCCACCGCCGACGTCGGGTCGTTGTCCGGGGTCCCCAGGGTCGACCCGGTGAAGGTCAGCTCGGCGGTGGTCGCGGTCGTGCCGATGGTCAGGCCTGCGGCCGGCACGTCGAGGGCGAGGGCGCTGGCCGGCCGGATCACCGCGTGCAGCGGCACCCGGGCCAGGACACCTCCGGAGGCGGCGAGGACCACGTGGCCGCTCTCCTCCACCAGGTAGTGCCGGGCCAACCCGTCCTGGCTCGCCGCCGCCCCCGGGTCGCGCACGGCGTGCACCGCGGCCGCGTCCACCACCAGCTCGACCGGGAACGTCGCGACCCCGGAGGCCGGCACGGTCAGGCTCGGGCCCTCGGGGAGCTCCACCGTGACGCCGGGCACCCGGACCATGGGCTCGTAGGAGAGCGTGAGCGACTGGACGGCCGCGGTCGTGGCCGTGACGCGCACGATCCGGCGCACCCGGGTGACGCCCACCGCCTCGACCGGCCCGAACGACAGCGCCACGCGCCCGGGCGTGTTGTCGTCGCAGGCGAGCAGGGTCGTGGCCGCCGCCGCGGCCGTGTCGACCCGGCCCGCACCCACCCGGCCGGCCCCGTGAAGGGGGGTCTTGGCCTCGGCTGGAACCGGGAGCTCGGGCCGGGCGGTGTCCATGATCGCCGCCTTGAGCTCCGCAGCGCTCCAGGTGGGGTGGAGCTGGCGCAGCACCGCCGCCACCCCGGCCACGTGCGGCGTTGCCATGGACGTCCCCGAGGCCACGGTCCCCTCGGAGCCGCTTCTGGCTTTCGCCGAGGTGATCGCGACTCCCGGGGCGGTGACCTCCGGCTTGAGGACCAGGTCGTCGCCGCGCGGCCCGCGCGACGAGCTCGACGCGACGGTCGCGGCCAGGTTGACACTGCGCAGGGTGGCCGTCACGCCGCCTGGCAGCGCACCGCGCAGGGTCGTGCCGTCCGGCTGGGAGATGAGGACCGACGGAATGGTGACGGATGCGTCCTCGCCGCCCATCGCGACGAGGGGTCCGAGCCGGTTGTCGGCGACGATCACCGCCGTCGCCCCGGCCACCTGGGCGTTCTTCACCTTGACCGTGAAGTTGCAGGTGCCGCGGTCGACCAGCGCGATCCGCCCGGCCACGTCCCCGGGGTTGGTGAGCGCCCCGCACCCGTCGGCGGGAAGTGCCGCGGCCACCGCCGCCGTGACACCGGCCGCCGTCGGCGGCGTCCCGAACTGCGCGGTGGTGCTGGGCACCTCGCCAGCCAGGGTCGCGGGGGTCTCGATGCGCAGCCGGGCCCCGACGACCCCGTCGTCGGCGCAGGAGGCCACCGACAGCGCGTTGTCGGCGCTCGACGGGCTGCCCACGATGGTGTAGAGGTCGCCGTCATTGCCCGCCGCGGCCACCACCACGGTGCCGAGCGAGACGAGCGTGTCGATGGCGCGCTCGCCGGACGGGTCCGCGGCGCCGTAGGCGGAGCCCAGGGAGAGGTTGACGACGTCGAGCCGGTCGGAGAGGTTGCCGTCGCGGTTCGGATCGCTTGCCCACTCGAGGCCGGCGATGGTGAGGGCGCTGCTGCCGCTGCAGCCGAAGATCCGGATTGCGTAGAGCTGCGCCTCGGGGGCCACCCCGGGCCCGATCAGGAAGCCCCCCGGGTCGAGTCCCGGCTGCCAGGGCCCGGCGTAGGTCTGACCTCCCGAGGTCACGCCATAGCCGGCCGCACTGCCTGCCACGTGGGTGCCATGCCCGTTGTCCTCGCAGTCCATGGGGTCGCCGTCGGGCCTGGCGGAGGAGGCCGAGCCGTCGTAGTCGTCGCCCGCCAGGTCGGTGCCGCCGACCACCTTGGCGTTCCAGGGCACGACGTTGTCGTCGAAGGACTGGCCCGTGTAGGAGCCGGAGCCGCCGAAGTCGCGGTGCAGGTAGTCGACGCCGGAGTCGATGATGCCGATGCGCACGCCCTTGCCGGTGGTCGCGAGGCCAGACCAGGTGGTCGGGGCGCCGATCCACGGCACGCTTGTCGAGTTGCCGAGGGTGTGCAGGGCCAGCGGGTGCACCGCCTTGACGCCGGGCAGTTCCGCCAGGGCGGCGACGGACGACTCCTCCACCTCGAGGGCGATGGCGTTGAGCACCCGCTGGGTGCGGAAGACCACCGAGACGTCGGTGCCCGACGCCGCGAGGGCGTCGAGGACGGCCTGCTGCTCGCTGTCCTCGATCTGGAGATGCGCCCGGGTGGCAGCGGCCAGACGGTCCTGGGCCTGGGAGTCGGACGACGACAGCGTGGCTTCGAGACCGGCCTCCCGCATGCCCCGGGCCCACACCTCGGCTGCCGGTGGGCTCTCGAGCTCCACGGCCACGACCACGCGGCCGTTCGGCAGCCTGGACGGCCCATGCGCCGCCAGCGTCGGGACACCGGCGGCGAGGAACATCGTCATGCCCGCCACTCCCCTCGACAGCACGTTCCAGCTCGGCATCGGGCCTCCTCCGGGTGGGTAGGATACGCCAGACCGGCCTTGTCGGTGGCGTTGACTGGACCTGTCCAGGGCGTATGATCGGCCGAGGTGACACGAGACTCCCTGCCAGCCTCCCTGCCGGCGTGTCCCGGCCTGCCTCGAGGCGTGCCGCACATCCGCAACCGCGCGGTGTCGAGCGGCGGATGGTGATTCCCGGCGGTTCGTGGCTCTGGGCGGCCGGGCTCCGGCACGCACCTGGTCCCCGTCGCGGCCGTCCGGCCGCGCCTCCCGGTGCGGTGTTGGCGCTGATGGTGCTTGGGCTGTCGGCACCGACGTGGGCCCAGGAGTACCTGGTCAGGTCCTACACCCGGGCGCAGGGCCTGCCGAGCGCCACCGTCAAGAGCATCGACCAGTGCCCGGACGGGCAGGTCTGGATCGGCACGCTGGGCGGGCTGGCGCGGCATGACGGCGCCGTGTGGCATGCCATCGCTGTCCCGGACCCCCTCCCGTGGTCCGACTACCTGTATGTTCGATGCCTGGCAGACGGGAAGGTGGTGGCGCTGGCCCCGCATGCCAGGGCGATGCTGGCGGTCTTCTGGCGCCACCTGGATGAGACGGCCGGGCTCCCCGGCCGGGAGGTGCGGGGCGTCGAGGCCCGCGACGGGGTCTTCTGGATCGCCACGGAGGCAGGTCTGGCGCGCCTCGACAGGGGAGGCATCGACGCGAGCCTCAACCTGCTGATCCCCGCCGCGGCGCGTGAGCTGCGCGGCATCGCGCTCGCGGTGGGGACCGCGGAGGATGAGCCCACCCTGTGGCTCGCGGGCGTCAGGCGGATCGACCGCCTTCAGCGTGGTGTGTGGAGCTCCGTGGTCGCGCTCCCGGAAGCCCTGGCCGGGCAGACCGGGCCGCTCCGCCTGCTCGTGGCGGGCGACGGCGCGGTGATGGTCGGGGGCAGCCGAACGGTGTTCCGCATCGAGCCGGCCCGCGGCACGTCGGAGCGCCTGGACCTCCTCAGTGGCCTGCCGACGCTGCGGGCCAACGCGTTCCTGCGCGACCGTGAGGGGCTGGTCTGGATCGCGGGGGACCGCGGGCTGTCCCGCCTTGTGTCGCGCCGATTCGCCACCTACCGCCGCCGGCACGGGCTGCTCGAGAGCGAGGTGTCGGCCATCGCCGAAGCCTCCCCCGGCGTGCTGGTGCTCGGGCACAACGACGGTCTGTCGGTGCTGGCCGGGACGAAGCTTCGAACCATTGCCTTCCCGCCGCTGGCGGGTGGGTGGATGACCAGCCAGCGGGTGCAGGATCTCGAGCCCGACGGACATGGCGGGGTCTGGGTGGCCGCCACCGACCGGGGCCTCGGCCACCTGACGGCCGGAGGGGAGCTGCAATGGCCCCTTCCGGATCTCCCCTCGGGTGATGTGGTCACGGTGCGGCTGGCTGCCGACACGCTGTTCCTCGCGGGCCGTCAGGGTCTGTTCCGCCTCGTCGGGTCCCGCGTGCTTCCCGCGACCGCCGAGCCCTTCGCCACCCTGCGCCGCTTGGTCCGGCGCTCCGACGGCTCCCTGTTGCTGCTCACGGCCGGCCGCGGTGTGTGGTCCTGGGATCCTCGGGATGGCGTCCGCAGGCTCACGCCCCCGACCCCGGGCCCGGGCGAGAACGTCTTCGCGGCCTGGGAGGAAGCTCCCGGTAAGGTGTGGATCGGTTCGCGCGATGGCGTGCTGATCCTGCGCGACGGTCAGCTCGTCCCGCCTCCGGCGGCGCTTCGGGCGCAGCGGCCGGTCTATGCGATCACGGGAGACCGAACCGGCAACGTGTGGCTGGGGTCCGACGGAGACCTGACGCGATGGGACGGACGGGTGGCGAAGGTCTACACGCCAGCCGACGGGCTGGCCGGCTGGGAGAGCAACCGCGCTGCCCTGATGGTCGACAGCGACGGCAACCTGTGGTCGGGCAGCGAGGCGGGTGTCTCGCGCTACCAGCCGGACGCCGACGTGTCCGCCTCGCTCCCGCCGCTCGTCGCGGTCGAGACCATCGAGGCCGAAGGCCGGACGTGGCCGGCGAACGTGCCGCTCACCCTGGCACACGGCGCCCACGAGCTGGCCTTCTCCTGGCGGGCGAGCTCGTATCTCGACGAGGACCGGATGCGTTTCCGGACTCGCCTGGACGACGTCGACCACGGGTGGAGCCGGGATCTCGGGGCCAGGGAGCGCAGCATCCGCTTCTTCGACCTCCCCCCGGGCCGATACCGGTTGCGCCTGCGCGCCGCCAACGCCGCGGGGATCTGGTCCGCACCGGTCGCCAGCGCCGAGGTCACGATCCTGCCTCCCTGGTGGCGCACCTGGTGGTTCGTTGTCATCGCCCTGTTGACGGTCGGCGGCGCCGGTGCCCTCGGCGTGCGCTCGGTCGTGCGCTGGCGCTACGCCCGCCGCCTCGAGGTCGAGGTCGGCCTCCGCACCTCCGAGCTCGCCGAGTCGGAAGCCCGGTACCGCCGGCTCTTCGAGGACGATGCCGCCGTCCGGCTGCTGCTGGACCCCCGGAGCCGCACGGTCGTCCAGGCCAACCATGCCGCCGCCAGCCTTCTCGGCGTGCCGGTCGATTTCCTGCCCGGCACCGACATCTCGGTCCTGGCGCTGCCCGGCCTCGAGCGGATGCTGACGGTGGATCCGGCACGGCGGCCCGGTGAGACGCTCCAGGGCACCTTGCACATGTCCAGCGGCGAGGAGCGGGCGCTCGAGATGTGGGTGGCGCCACTCGTGCTGCAGGGTGCACCGCTGCTCCTGCTCACCGCGAGAGACGTCACCGAGCGGCGGCACCTCCAGGAGCAGCGCATCCGCACCGACAAGCTCGAGTCACTCGGGGTGCTGGCCGGGGGGCTCGCTCACGACTTCAACAACATCCTCGCCGCGGCCCTGGGCAACATCTCCCTGGCCGGGCGTCGGCTGCCGCGCGACCACACGGCGCAGCCCTTCCTCGAGGGAGCCGAGGCGTCGCTGCTGCGAGCCCAACGCCTGACCGGCCAGCTCCTGGGGTTCGCCCGGGGCGGCGCTCCTCTGCGCCGTCTCGCCGAGCTGGGGCCGCTCCTGGAGGAGTCGGCGCGCTTCGTCCTGGCCGGCTCACCCTCCGCCCTGCGCCTCGAGCTTGCGGAGGACCTGTGGCCGGCGGAGGTGGATGAGGGCCAGCTCAGCCAGGCGATCGGCAACCTGGTGCTCAACGCCGACCAGGCCATGCCCGGGGGTGGCGAGATCACGTTGCGGGCGTCCAACCTGACCTTGAGTGAGGGATCGAGCCTTCCGCTTCCGCCAGGACCCTACGTACGCCTCGCGGTGTCGGATCGCGGCCCTGGTATCCCGGTCGAGCAGCGTGCGCGGGTGTTCGATCCGTACTTCACCACGAAGTCGAATGGCACGGGCCTCGGCCTCACGTCGGTCCACGCCATCGTCAGCCGCCACGGCGGGCACGTCGAGGTCGAGGAAGGCGGGCGCTCTGGGGCCACCTTCGCCGCCTACCTCCCGGCGCGGCCCGGTGGCTGCGTCGAGAGCGCGGTGGGGCCGCCACCGCGATCTCGCAGCGGGAACGGCCGCATCCTGGTCATGGACGACGAGGCCGACCTCCGACGCCTGTACAAGGACGTGCTGACCGAGCTCGGGTACGCGGTCGAAGCCGTTGCCGACGGCGAGGCCGCGATCCGTTCCTTCCAGCAGGCGATCGCTGCTGGGCGGCCATTCGCGTGCGTCATCATGGACCTGACCATTCCCGGCGGCATGGGCGGGCGCGAGGCCGTGGCGCGGTTGCGGGAGCTCGACCCGGACGTGCGCGCCATCGTCGCCTCCGGCTACTCCACCGACGACGCCCTCGCCGGCTACACCCAGGCGGGGTTCGTGGCGGCCCTCACCAAGCCCTTCACCATCAGCGCCCTCGAGCAGACCCTCGCCCGCGTCCTGGGCGACCCGGGAGCTCCGCCCGCCCGGTGAGCGGTGGCCAGTGGTCGGTGACAGGAGGTAGAGAACCAGATGGGGCCTGCGTAGGTGGGGCCTCCGAGCACCGATCACCGACCACTGATCACCGGGCCGCTGGGCGGGCTGCGGCGCGAACGCGCTCCTTGATGCGCTGGATGTGGCCGCGGCCGAGCGCCTTGACCTCGCAGCCAAGCTCGAAATAGCGCTGGATGGCGGCGTCGTCGAGGATGCCGAAGCAGTCGACGACGGCGACCGGGTGGCCCACCCACTGCACGACCTGGTCCGGATCGAGCTTCAGGTATGGCTCGTGGCGCACCGCCAGCACCAGCGCCTCGACCCCCTTGAGCGCCTCGGGCAGGTCCTTTGAGATGCGCGTGTGGACCAGCTCCTGCTGAACGTAGGGGTCGTGGACGCGGATCGTGGCGCCCATCTCGGTGAGCTTGCGCGCCACCAGCTCGGAGCCGGAGTAGCGGGTGTCGCCCACGTCCTCGCGGTAGGAGGCGCCGCAGATCAGGACCTCGGAGCCGGCGATGTAGCGCCCCATGTTGCGGAGCGCGTCGCGGGTGAGCTCGGCGGCGTGCAGGCCGCGGGTGTCGTTGATGTCGATGGCGGCGGTGGTGAGGCGGAAGATGTCGTCCTCGAAGCCGAGGATGTGCTTGTACGCCCAGAAGCCGAGGCCGCCGTCCTTGGGCAGGCAGTAGCCGCCGATGCCAGGGCCGGGGAAGATCATGTTCGAGTGAGTCGGCCGCATCTTGATGGCGCGGATCACCTTCACGAGGTCGACGCCGTTTCGCTCGGCGAACAGGCTCCACTCGTTGAGGAACGCCAGGATCGTGGCGCGGTAGGAGTTCTCGACGATCTTGGTGGTCTCCGACTCGATCGGGCGGTCCATGACAGTGAGGGGGAACTGCTCCGTGTTGAGCACCTCGGTGAGGAACTTCTCGACGCGCCCCCGGGCCTCGGCGTTGCAGCCGGCGCACACCCGCCAGAAGTCGCGGATCGACGCCACGTACTCGCGCCCCGGCATGACGCGCTCGAACGAGTGGGCGAGCACCGGGTCGGAGGCGATGCCGCGCGCGTCGAACGCCCGCTTGAGGATCGGGAACGCCACGAACTCCGTGGTACCCGGCGCCACCGTGGTCTCGATGAGCACCAGGCAGTGGGGCTGGATCTTCTCGCCGATGGTGCGCAGCGTCGCCTCGAGCGCCCCCATCTCGACCTCGCCGGTGCGCAGGTCGCCGAGCGACGCCTTCTTGTAGTCGCACTGCACGTCGACGACGACACAGTCGGCGAGCGCCAGGCAGTCCGGGTTGAAGGTGGCGGTGAGCGTCTTCTTGTCGCGCACGCAGCGCGCGATCATCGGGTCCACCTCGGGGTCCTCGGCCTTCACCGGCGACTCGCCGCGGTTGAGCATGGGGATCTTCCAGTACGAGCGCGGCGACGGGCGCTGGCAGCCGATGACGAGCTTGGAGGGCCGGCCGGTGGCCTTGTCCACGGTGTCCGCGACGATGGCCGCCATCACGGCGCCGACGAAGCCGACGCCCATGACCACCACCACCTCCTGGCCGCGGCCGCGCGCCTCGGCGGCGAGGGCCTCCAGCCGCGCCATCTCGGGCGCGTAGTCCTGGTCGGTCGGAAGGGGAAACCTCTCTCCTGCTGGGTTGACGGAATAGGCGCTCATTCGTGGCTCCCTGGCGCGCCGTTCACGGCCGCGCGGTTGTGCTCGTTGGCTCGCGCACCCGCGGAAGGTAGAGAAGCCCGGGCGGCAGGTCAAGCCGCCGCCCACCCGCCCACCACGGCCTCAGGCCTCAGACCTCGGGCCTCAGCTCCCCCCCGCCCGGCCAGGCTCAAGGCTACAGGCTCAGGGCTCAAGCTCCCCCGCCCGCCCGCCCGGTCGAGAGTCGAGAGTTGAGAGTCGAGAGTGACGACAGGGAGATGCTGGCGCGTTGGTCCGAGGGTGGGGGGGCTTTCGACTCTCGACTCTCGACTCTCGACCGGGTGGATGGTGGCGTTGACTCTCGACTCTCGACCAGGCGGGTGGTGGCGTTGACTCTCAACTCTCGACTCTCAACTCTCGACCGGGGGTTGGGAGGGGGAGGACTGTCTCGCGGGTGCGCTCGCCGATCTGCTGGCGCCACATGGCGTAGTAGAGGCCCTTCTGGGCGAGCAGCTCGGCGTGGCTGCCCGACTCGATGATCACGCCCTTCTCGAGCACGTGGATGACATCGGCGTGCATGACCGTCGAGAGGCGGTGGGCGATGAGCACGGTGATGGCGCTCTCGCGCCGCGACACCTCGCGGATCGTCGCGGTGATCTCCCCCTCGGTGAGGGAGTCGAGGGACGAGGTGGCCTCGTCGAAGATCAGGAGGCTGGGCGAGCGCAGCAGGGCGCGGGCGATCGAGAGGCGCTGCCGCTCGCCCCCCGAGACCTTCATACCGCCCTCGCCGATCACCGTGTCGAGGCCGCGGTCGGCGCGGGCCAGCAGCCCGTGGCAGGCGGCCTTGTCGAGGACCGCGCGCAGGTCGGCGTCGCTCGCCCGGGGGTTGACGAAGAGCAGGTTGTCGCGGATCGAGCCGGCGAAGAGCTGGGTCTCCTGGGTGACGAAGCCGATCTGGGAGCGCAGGGAGTCGAGGTCGACGCGGTCGTGCGGCACGCCGTCGTACAGGACCCGCCCCGCGGCCGGGCGGTACAGCCCGACCAGCAGCTTGACGAGGGTGGTCTTGCCCGACCCCGACGGACCGACGAACGCCACCGTCTGCCCGGTCCGGACGTCGAACGATACGTCGGAGAGGGCGTTGGAGCTGGCGGAGGCGTGGCGGAAGCTCACGGCGTCGAACGCCAGCCCCGTCAGGCGACCGAGCGCCACGGCGTGCTCGGGCCGCGGCTCCCTCGGCGTCGCAAGGATCCCCTCGAAGTTGCCGAGGGACGCCTCGGCCTCCCGGTAGACGTTGATCACCGTGCCGAGCTCCTGGAGCGGCCCGAAGATGAAGAACGAGTAGATGTACAGGGCGAAGAACTGGCCCACCGTGATGGTGTGCCGGAAGACCAGGAAGAGCATGACGAACAGGATCGACGTGCGCAGGAAGTTGACCGTCGTGCCCTGGATGAACGACAGCGAACGGAGGTAGCGGACCTTCTTCAGCTCCAGCCCGACGATCCTCTCGGTCACCCCGCCGAGGCGGTCGATCTCCTGGTGCGCGAGCCCCAGGCTCTTGACCAGCTCGATGTTGCGCAACGACTCGGTGGTCGAGCCCGCGAGCGCCGTGGTCTCGCTGACGATCTGCTTCTGCATGCGCTTGATGCGCCGCGACAGCAGGCTCGACATCACGCCCAGCAGGGGGATGACCGTGAAGTACAGCGGCACGATCAGCCAGTGCACCGACAACGCGTAGACGGTCACGAAGACCACCCCGACGATCGTGATGAACAGGGTGTTGACCCCGGCCTGCACGAGCTTCTCGACATCGGCGCGGGCCTTCTGGAGGATGCCGAGGGTCTCGCCCGAGCGCTGGTCCTCGAACACCTGGTAGGGCAGCTCCAGGGAGTGGGCGAGGCCGTCCGAGTACATGCGCGCCCCCAGACGCTGGGTGATGACGTTGACGAAGTAGTCCTGGAAGTTCTTGGCGACCCGCGAGACGAAGGCGACGCCGACCGCGGCCGCCAGCAGCAACGAGACCCCGCGCAGGAACTCCGCCGTCGTGTACTGGTCGGACTTCGTCGCGTACCCGTCGATGAGGTAGCGGAAGATCGCCGGGTCGAGGAGCGAGAAGAGCTGGTTGGTGGCGGCGAGCACGAGGGCGAGCAGCACCAGGCCCCAGAACTCCCGCAGGTACCGCCAGAGAATCCGCAC
>JALOLB010000305.1 GCA_025456225.1 Thermoanaerobaculaceae bacterium | reverse complement strand
ACCTTTTCCTGTTCTACGTCTTCTGGGAGCTCATGCTCCTGCCGATGTACTTCATCATCGGCGTCTGGGGCGGCGAGCGGCGCATCTACGCCGCCGTGAAGTTCGTGCTCTTCACGCTCACGGGCTCGCTCCTCATGCTGGTCGGGATCCTCTACCTCGGGAGCCTCCACAAGGCCTCGGCGGCAGGGGTGTGGTCCTTCGCCTACGAGGACATCGCCAAGCTGGCGATCCCTACCGGGGCGGGGTTCTGGCACAACCCCCAGATGCTGGCGTTTGCCGTGTTCGCCCTCGCCTTCGCCATCAAGGTGCCGGTCTGGCCGCTGCACACCTGGCTGCCCGACGCCCACGTCGAGGCGCCGACCGGCGGGTCGATCATCCTGGCCGGCGTGCTGCTCAAGCTCGGCACCTTCGGTTTCCTGCGCTACTGCCGACCGCTCTTCCCGGATGCCTGGAAGGCCGCGACGCCGCTCTTCGTGACACTTGCGGTCATCGCCATCGTGGTCGGGGCGCTCGTCGCCTACGCCCAGAAGGACCTGAAGAAGCTGGTGGCCTACTCCTCGGTGTCCCACATGGGCTTCATCATGCTCGGCCTGTTCGCCGGCACGGTGATCTCGACCCAGGGGGCGCTGCTCCAGATGATCAACCACGGGCTGTCCACCGGCGCCCTCTTCCTCCTCGTCGGGGTCATCTACGACCGCAGGCACACGCGACTGCTCGAGGACTTCGGGGGCCTCGCCAAGGTGATGCCGTGGTACACGGGTGCGTTCCTTCTCGCCACCCTCAGCTCCATCGGCCTGCCGGGCCTCAACGGCTTCGTGGGCGAGCTGCTCATCCTCCTGGGTGCCTTCCAGACCCAGCCGGTCGCCGTGGTCATCGGCGCCTCCGGCATCGTCCTGGGCGCGGTCTACATGCTGATGGTGGTCCAGCGGGTGTTCTGGAACCCGCTCCTGCTCGAGGCCAACCGGAACCTCCCGGATCTCTCCTGGCGGGAGGCCCTCGCGTTCGCTCCCCTCGGCGCGGCCATGATCTGGATCGGGGTCCATCCGACTCCGCTGCTCAACCTCTCGGAAGCGGCCATCCGGCGCCTGATAGGAGGCTAGACGCGTGACCTCCATTGACCTCCTTGCCATTGCTCCGGAGCTGACGCTGGCGGTGTTCGGCGCCTTCATGATGCTGGCGGACGCGTTCGCGCCCTCCCTGCGGCCGCGCTTCGTCGTGCTCTCCGCCCTGGGCGCCAGCGGCGCGCTGGCGGCTCGCTGGCTCCTGCCCCTGCCGGGCGCCGTGTGGTCGAAGGCCCTCCTCGTCGACCCGCTGGCCCGCTTCGTGGACACCTACATTCTCGTCGCGCTCCTGCTGGTGGTGGTGATGGCCGAGCCGTACCTGGCCCGCACCGGCTCCCGCTTCGGCGAGCTCCACGCGCTCCTGATGTGGGCCGCGGTCGGCGCCATGGTGATGGCCAAGGCCGACCACCTGCTCCCCGTCTTCGTCGGCCTCGAGCTGCTGTCGATCTGCCTGTACGTTCTCAACGCCTTCCACCGCGACAGCCTCATCTCCCTGGAGTCGGGCTTCAAGTATCTGGTGGTCGGCGCGTTCGCATCCGGCCTCCTGCTCTTCGGGATCGCCCTCCTCTACGGCGCCACCGGCACGTTCTCCCTGCGCGGCATGGCCGCCTTCGCGATCGCCAATCCTCTTGCCGGCAACACGCTGGTGCTGGCAGGACTGGCCCTGATGCTGGCGGGGCTCGGCTTCAAGCTGGCCCTGGTGCCGTTCCACGCCTGGGCGCCGGACGTCTACCAGGGCGCGCCGACCCCCGTGACGGCCTTCCTCTCGGTGGTGCCCAAGGGCGCCGCGCTGGTTGTGCTGGCACGGCTCGCCGCGGCGCTCGCGCCACAGGTCCTGACGACGCGGTGGGTCCTGCTGCTCGCGGTCGTCGCCATCGCCTCTCAGTCCCTCGGCAACCTGGTGGCGATCGCCCAGCGCGACCTCAAGCGCATGCTGGCCTACTCCGGGATCGCCCACATGGGCTACGCCCTCGTGGGCATCGCGGCTTTCGGTGCCGAGGGGTTCGCAGGAGTGCTGGTCTATCTGGCGGCGTACACCTTCATGAACGTGGCGGCCTTCTCGGTGATCTCCGCATTCTCGGAGAGCGAGGACGAGCCGCACCGTCTGGCCGACCTGGCGGGCCAGGGCTGGAAGCGCCCGTTCCTCTCCTTCACGCTCGCCGTGGCGATGTTCTCCCTGGCGGGGATCCCGCCGACCCTGGGCTTCGTCGCCAAGTTCCTGGTCTTCAAGGCTGCGGTCAGCCAGCATCTGGTATGGCTGGCCGTGATCGGCGTCCTCAACAGCCTCGTCTCGGTCTTCTTCTACTTCCGGGTCGTCTACTTGCTGTACATGCGGCCGCTGCCCGGCCGCGAGCCGTCCTTCACGGAGCCCTGGTCGGTGAAGCTCGCGACCGCCCTCTGCACCGTGGGGATGGTCGGACTGGGGCTGATGCCCGCCTGGCTCGTGAGCACCGCCGAGGCAGCGGTGAAGGCCCTACTGGAGTGATACATGCCCCCCAAGCGTCGCACTCCGCCCGACGGCATCTCCGACTTGACCATCGCCAGGCTCTCGATCTACCTGCGCTGCCTCCAGCAACTCGAGGCCGAGGAGATGGTCACGGTGTCCTCCCAGGATCTGGCTGATCGCTTCCACCTCAACTCGGCTCAGATCCGCAAGGACCTCGCTTACTTCGGCGAGTTCGGCATCCGAGGCGTCGGCTACAACGTACGGGAGCTCATGGACCACCTCATCGGCATCCTGGCTCTCGACGAGGAGCGTCGGGTCGTGGTCGTCGGAGCCGGCAACCTGGGCACCGCCCTCTCCCACTTCTCCGGGTTCAACACCGGCGGCTTCCGCATCGTCGGCATCGTCGACTCCGACCCCCAGAAGGCCGGTCGCCGCACCCCCGGCGGCATGACCGTGGAGCCGGCCTCGAGGCTGACCGAGATCATCCGCACGCGGAAAGTCCACATCGGCGTCATCACGGTGCCGTCGGCTGCCGCCCCGCGGGTTTTCGACGAGCTGGTGGCGGCCGGGGTCCACGCGGTGCTCAACTTCGCACCGACGCAGCTCAAGGAGCGGCCAGACGTCAAGGTCCGCAACGTCGACCTCAAGGTGAACCTGGAGTTCCTGTCCTTCTTCCTGCGGCACCCCCAGCGGTAGCGCTGCGGAGTAGCAGGCGCAGGCGCTCCTGCAGCCGTTCCTGGCGGCTCAGCAGGGTGGCGAGATCGACGCGTGCCGCGTCCAGCAGCTTCTCTTCCTCGACCATCTGCGGCGACTGGCGGAGATCCTGCTGTAGCCTTCCCAGTTGCGTCTCCACGCTCGCGAGCTGGGCCTGCAGGAACTCACGGCTGGCGGAGTCGGTGCTCTGGGCCATCTGGGAGAGCAGGTCGTCCCGGGTGCGGGCGAGCTCCCCGACCAGGAGACGGCGATCCTCCGCCTGCCGCTGCTCGGTCATCACGTGGGCCGTGCGGTCGCGTGCCCAGGTGTAGTGGCGCCAGTCGATCCCCAGGGCAGCGGCGGCCTCCCGCTCGGCCAGCCTGAGCTCGAGCACCCCGGCCAGGTCCGGCGACGGGCCCTGCTCGGCTCTGGTCACGGACTCCTCCAGCCGCTGCAACGCCTTCACCCGAACCGCCACGACCATGCGCACGTCGCGCGCCGTGAGAGCCCTGACCGGAGTCGGGACCACCGGTCCGACCGCCGCCGCAGCAGGGCCCGACCGGGGCGACCGGCCACATCCCGTCAGCAGAACGGCGACCACGAGAAGCCGGACCATGCCACGCACGATGTGAGGGTAGCATCCTCGCCTTTTGCTAGACTAGCGCGGGCTGAGACTGCATGACCGAGCGCAAGCGCATTGGCAAGTACGAGATCGCCGAGCAGATCGGCGTCGGCGGCTTTGGCACGGTCTACAAGGCGTGGGACCCGTTCATCCAGCGGTGGGTGGCGGTCAAGACCTGCAGCGCATCGGACAGCGAGGCCACCCAGCGGTTCTTCCGGGAGGCCCAGCTCGCGGGCGCCCTGCAGCACCCCAACATCACGCTGATCTTCGACTTCGGGGTGGAAGGCGAGTCCCCCTACTTCGTGCAGGAGTTCCTGTCGGGTGCCGACCTCGACGAGCTGCTGACCAACCACTCCCTGTCCCTGGACGCCGTGCTCGCCGCACTCCAAGGGGATCATTCACCGCGACATCAAGCCCGCCAACATCCGGGTGCTCGAGGACGGCACGGTCAAGATCATGGACTTCGGCATCGCCAAGAACCTGCAGGCCGAGTCCCGTCTCACCCAGACCGGCGTGGCTCTCGGCACGGCGGGCTACCTCGCCCCGGAGCAACTGGCCGGCAAGGCCCTGGACCAGCGCACCGATCTCTTCTCGATCGGCATCCTGGCGTACGAGCTCGTGGCCGGGAGCCGCCCGTTCGTCGGTCCGAACCTCTCGAACGTCATCTACCAGATCCTCCACCAGGATCCGGTGCCGCCCCGGAAGAAGAACCCGAAGTGTCCCGAGCGCCTCCAGAAGGCCATCCTCAAGGCGCTCGCCAAGAGACCCGAGGACCGCTTCGGCTCCGTCAGGGACTTCGGCCAGGAGCTCAAGGAAGTGCTGCAGGACCTCACCGGAAAGGTGTCCTCCGAGCGGCGCGACACCACCACCGACGTCGTGCGTGAGGAGCTCTCCCGCCTCGGCCGTCAGCCACCCCGGGCCGTGACGGCCCCCGCCCCTCTCGACGCCAGGCCCTTCGAGCGACTCCCGGGAGAGACCTCGGCCACGACTGCGCCGCCACCTCCGCCCCGGCGTCGGAGGTGGTGGATTCCCGTCACCCTGGTGGCCGCCGTTGTTGTGGCCGTCCTGGGCTGGATGGCACTGTCGGGCGAGGGGCTCGGCTCCCTGCTACCGAAGCCCGTGCCGCCGACCCCGACCCCGGCCCCGACCCCGACGCCCACTCCCGTCCCGACCGCCATCCCGACACCGGTCCCCCTCATTGGCGTCGAGCTGTTCGTGGATCCGCCGTCGGAGGTCGAGGTGGACGGAAAGGCTCTCGGACGTCTCCAGACGGCCACGGTGGAGCTGGCCCCGGGGACGCACCAGTTCCGGCAGGCGATCCCGGGCTACCGGGACAAGGTGCACGCCATCGAGGTGAGTGCCGGTGACCCCAGGGTCACACTGCGACTCCCACCCTTTGGCATCTTGACCGTGATCAACGACTTCGAGGTGCCGTCGCGCGGCGCGAAGGTGCTGGTGGGTGGCCGCGAGATCGGACCCCTGCCCCTCCGGGACGTCAAGGTCGAGGCCGGCGCCATCGAGCTTGCCGTCGTGTGGCCGGATGGCACCCGATACCAGGAGAGCCTCGTCCTGCCGGCCGGCGGCGTGGTGCGGCGCATCGTCCGCCCGTCGCCGGCACCGTCCTCCCCCTGACCCGCGCCGGCGCCGCAGGCAGGCCTTCCCATTTTCCCTGCAAGCTCTTACACTGCCGACATGATGCGACGGGTGGTGGTCGTGTGGACGTTGCTGGTGATGGCCGCCGTGGCGTCGGCGCAGGATCCGCTGGCGGCCGCGACCGATGCCTATCGCCAGGGGGACTTCCCGCAGGCGGCGAAGCTCTTCGCCCAGGCCGCCGAGGCCGAGGCAGCCCCGGCGGCACGGGCCGAGATCCGGGTGAAGCTGGCGTGGACCTACTACGCCATGAAGAGCCGCTCCAGGGCCGAGGAAGCCCTGGCTGCCGCCCTGGCCGACAACCCGGGCATCGAGGTCATGCGCGACTACTACACGGACGACTTCCTGGCTCTCGTCGAGAAGGTCCGCAAGCGCCTCGCGAGCGGCGCCTCGACGGCTCGGACCACGACGCAGCCGGCTCGACCGGTTCAGCCTCCCTCCGGAGGCACCCTCGCTGGGCTGCGGCAGCGCCTCGCCCAGGCGCCGGATCCGCCGGCCGTGGAAGCCGTGCTCGCCGACCTGGCGACCCTCGAGATGACGTACCCCCCCCAGCAGCTCCCCGAGGTCCTGGAGCTCAAGGTGGAGGTGCTGGACCGTCTGGGACGCTCCCGCGAGGCCCTCGAGCTGCGGGGACGGCTCGCCGCGCTCCGTGCGTCCAGTCAGGCGCTCCCCGGCACCTCGGCGGTCCCTCTCGACATCCTGCTGGAGGCACGCCGCTACCTCGCCTCGTCGCGCGCTGACGACGCAGTCGCACTGCTGCGCGGCGTCCTGGCCGCCCAGCCCTCCTGCGTCCCTGCGATCGAGGTCCTGGCCGAGGCCCTGGCCGAGGCCGGCCGGCTCGACGAGGCCTCGGACGCCGTGCGCACGGCGATGATGGGGGGCGAGAAGCCCGACCTCCTGCTGCTCCAGGGGGAGATCGAGCTGCGACGCAACCGCCCCGACCTGGCTCGCAACGCCTTCAGGCGCCTGGTCGAGATCGACCTCGGCAACGACCGGGGCTGGGCGTCCCTGGGACTGCTGGCGGCGCGCAGCGGGGACCTCGCGACCGCCCGCGACGCGCTCGACAAGGCGCTCCGCTCCAACGGCATGCTCTTCGAGGCCCGGGTCGTGCGGGCGCAGCTCTGTCTGCTCGATGGCCAGACTCAGCCCGCCATCCAGCACCTCCAGCGGGCCACCCAACTGAAACCCGACGACCCCTGGGCTCAGGGCTGGCTGGGCATGGCATTCCTGACCGCCGGCAACGTGGCCTCCGCCGTCGAGAAGCTCGACCTGGCGGTCAAGGCGGATCAGCTCCGCTTCGCGCTTCCCCTGGCGGAGGCGTTGCGGCGGCAGGGCAAGCTCGAGATGGCGTTGCAGGTGCTCGATCGCCTGCCTGCCGACGAGCCGCTGCACGCCCAGGCCCAGTGGGACGAGGCGCTGGCGCTGCTCGAGCGCGCCCGCGAGCTGACCGGCACACCGTCCACCATCAAGCAGTCGATCGAGCTCACCGCCGCCACCCGCCGCGCCCAGATCCTCCTGGCCCAGGCCGAGGCGCCGCCTCCGCCTCCTGCCAAGAAGTAGGAACGACCGTTCAACCCGAGGCAGTTTGGGTACAATGCGCCCATGGCCAACCCGGAGCACCTTCGGCTCGTCTTCACGTCCGACTGGCAGGCCTGGCGGCAGGGGAACCCGCGGCTGGTCCCTGACTTCGTGGAAGCCGACCTGCGCGGGGCCGACCTGTCGGGCAAGGACCTCTCCCGGGCAATCCTGAGCCGCGCCGACCTCCAGGGCGCCAACCTCACTGGTGCCAACCTCACCCATGCGCAGATCGACGGCATCGACCTCGACGGGGCGTGCCTGGACGAGGCCGACCTCTCGAACGTCCGCTTCGACCTCCTGGACATCCGGAGCTGCTCGATCGAGCGGGCGATCCTGACCGGCGCCACCTTCCGGGGCGCCAACCTCATCCGCGCCAGGATGCGAGGCGCCAGGCTGGCCGGCGTCAACTTCGAGGGCGGCATGTTCGACCTGGCGGATCTCGCGGAGGCGGACTTCACCGGTGCCTCGCTGCGGGGCGTTCGCATGGAAGGGGCCACACTGACCGGCGCGAGGTTCGTCGGTGCGAACCTCGAGGGTGCTCCCCTCTCCGGCTGCAACCTCGAAGGGGCCACGCTGGAGGATGCCTACGCGACGCGCGTTCAGCTCAACGAGGCCAACCTCAAGAACGCCCGCCTCACCAAGGGAAACTTCCGAGAGGCCAACTTCCACCAGGCCAACCTGGAAGGTGCGAACCTCGAGGCCGCAGACCTCTGCCATGCCAGCTTCAACGGTGCGAACCTCGAGAACGCCCGGATCGTCGGCTGCGACGCCCAGGCCGTGGACTTCCGCGGCGCCATCCTCCTCAACGCCGAGATCGCCGGCTCCAACCTGGCCGCGTGCCAGCTCCAGAACGTGGACTTCCGTTCGCCCCGCCTCGGGAAGGTGACGATGGTCCGGGCCAACCTCACCGGCGCCATCCTGTACCGCTGCAACCTGCGGAGCTTCCGGCTCGAGCAGGCGAAGCTCGACGGCGCCGATCTCCGCGAGTGCAACCTGGAGGCGGCCAACTTCGAGGAGGCCAGCCTCACCGGCACGCAACTGCGCGGCTCCCGCCTGCGGCAGGCGAACCTGAAGCGGGTCTCCGGCATCGATGCGGACATCTCGGGCTGCGACCTCATTCTCGCGAACCTGCGAGGCTCGGTCCTGAGCCGGGCCGATCTCCGCTTCTCCAGGCTGGTCGGGGCCGACTGCCGTGACGTGGACCTGCGTTTCGCGGACCTCCGACACGCCGATCTCACCAACGCGGCGGTGGGCGGCCTGCGGCTCTGGGGCTCCCGGGTCAGTCGCTCCAGGCTGCCGCTCGTGCTCCTGCCCTGGAAGATCATCCTGGCACTCTCGGCCTGGTTCCTGGCTTCCCAGAGACGACGCGAGGAGCAGGAAGCGAAGGAGCAGCAACGGCGAATCCGCGAGACGGTCAAGATGGTCAAGACCCTCGAGGAGCGGGACGCGCGCCTGCGGAGAACCCTGGCGACGAGCTCCCGCCCCGCCCTCGACCAGCGCGCCCGCCCCCGCGACGAGAAGGACCCCGGGGACTAGCCCCGGCCCCCGCCAACCCGGTCAAGAGTCGAGAGTCGAAAGTCGAGAGTCGAATACCCGCAGCAGAAAATCAGAGCTCTCGCCTCCGATTGTCGTCCCTGGCCGCCAGGGCAGGACCTGGGTGGTCGAAACCTCTCGACTCTCGACTCTCAACTCTCTCAACTCTCGACTCTCAACTCTCGACTCTCAACTCTCGACTCTCAACTCTCGACTCTCGACTGGGCGGGCGGGCGGCGGGTCCTCCCACACGAAGGTCACCGGCCCGTCGTTGACCAGCTCCACCTCCATGTGGGCGCGGAACACGCCCGTGCGGACCGGCACTCCGAGGCCTCGCAGGGCACCCACGAGGGCCTCGACCAGCGGCGCCGCCTCCTCGGGACGGGCGGCGTTGGCGAGGTCGGGCCGCCTCCCCCGCCGGATCGACCCGGCCAGGGTGAACTGGGAGACGACGAGCGCCTCGCCGGCGATCTCGTCCAGGCCGCGATTCAGGTGACCCTCGTCGTCCTCGAAGATCCGCAGGCTCGCGAGCCGGTGCGCGGCCCGCCCGATCTGGTCCGGACCGTCGCCACGCTCGATGCCAACCAGGAGCAGCAGGCCCCGCCCGATCTCGCCGACCGTCTCGCCTGCCACCCGAACCGAGGCCCGGCTGACCCGCTGGACCACGATACGCATACCTGCCTCCCCTGCAACGCTGGCCGCTACTTCGTGGAGCGGGCCGCGACGAGAGGGATCTCGAGGAGGGCTCCGCGGGGCCCGCGGGTGGCCGCGAACAGCAGCGACGCCGCGACCTCCAGGGGGTCGATCCAGGTCTCGGGATCGATCTCGGGGGTGGCCTGGCGGTTCAGGGGTGTGTCGATCGAGCTGAGGGGGTAGACCACCGTCACCCGCACACCGAGCCCCCGCACCTCCTTCTCCAGCGCCGCGAGATAGTGGGCGACAGCCCCCTTGGCGGCGGCGTAGAGCGTCATCCCCGCGCCGCTGCCCTGACCCCACACCAGGTTGGTCGCGATCCCGGCGATGAACCCGTTGCCGGCCTGGATCATCCCCGGCAGCACCGCCCGCACGGCGTTGAACAGCGTGCGCAGGTTCAGGTCCACGAGGCGGTCGTAGAGGCCATCGTCCGCCTCCCATGCGGCATGCTTGGCGAAGGCGCCCACCAGGTGCACGAGCCCGGCGATCGGGCCCGTCGACACGGTCTCCCGGACCGCTCGCTCCGTCTCCGAGGTGTCGCGAAGATCCGCCACCACGGCCCGCGCACCGAGCCCGCGTGCCAGCGCCTCCACGTCCTCGCGCCTCCAGTCCACGAGGACGAGGTCGGCCCCGGCCCGCTTGAACACCGGAGCCACGACCCGTCCCAGCTCCCC
>JALOLB010000090.1 GCA_025456225.1 Thermoanaerobaculaceae bacterium | reverse complement strand
GTCGGGAAGCACCATGAACGTGACGGCCTTCCGGTGCTCCCGCAGGGCGGCGACCATGAGCTCGGCGTGCTCGAGCGCAACCCGAACGTCGTTGGCGTTGTGCGCGACGAAGACCGGGCGCTCGACCTGGTCGGCCTTGAAGAGCGGGCTGCTCCGCCGCAGCAGGTCGGGGTCCGTGCCCATCCGGGTCTCGAACCTGGCCTTCTGCACGGTCCACTTCGGAGGCATCGACGCCATGAACAGTCCAGCGTCGCTGAAGGCGTTGATGGCCACGCCGCAGGCGAAGTCCTTCGGCCAGGACGTCAGCGCCATCAGGGTCGCATAGCCGCCGAAGCTGGTGCCCATGATGGCCACCCGACCGGGATCCGCGATGCCCCGGGCGACGGCCCAGCTCTTCCCGTCCACCAGGTCCTGGACGACCTTGCCTCCCCACTCCCGGTTGCCGGCGTTCTGATAGGCCTTGCCGTAGCCCGTGGACGCCCGGAAGTTGACCTGGAGCACGGCGTAGCCCCGGCTGGCCAGCCACTGCACGGGGGTGTCGAGGCTCCAGGTGTCGCGGGCCCACGGCCCCCCGTGCACCAGCACGACCATCGGCAGGCTCTTCGGCGGGACTCCCGCCGGGAGGGTCAGGTACCCGTGGATCGTCATGCCGTCCCGGGCCGTGAAGGCGATGGCCTCCTTGCCCGTGAGCTGCACGTGCTCGAGGCCGGGGTCCTCGGAGAACAGGCGCTCGACCCGCTTGGAAGTCCGGTCGAACCGGTAGTAGGTGGTTGGATGGTCCGGCGCCGAGATCTTCACGAGCCAGGCCCGGTCCGCGCGATCGCGGCTGCGGATCGAGATGCTCCCGGGGCGGCCCTGGCCGAGCAGTGCGAAGTCCGCCTCGACGGTACCGTCGAGGAAGGTCCACTGCAGCCGTTCCTTCTCGAACGCCACCGCCTCGAGCACACCGGTGGCCGGGTTCTCCATCCATCGGGCCACGTCGAACGAGGGGTCCTCGGCCAGGATGGTCCTGGCTCCTGTTCGGATGTTGACCTCGAGCATGCGCTCGGCGTTCGCCCCCAGGCTGGTGACGATCCGGACCGCGGAGCTGTCGGCGCTGAAGCCGGCCAGGCCCGTGGCGTCGGAGTTCATCTCGTCGGGTCCCCAGGCCATGACGGTTCGCCACGGCGACGAGGCGTCGTCGCGCACCCGGATCTCGGCCGAGTTGTCATCCCGCATCGCGTGGGCCGCGCGCACCACCAGGTTGTGGTCTGCCTGGAACTCGGCCACGTCGCCCGGGTTCGTCGTGTCGACCTCCAGCTTGCCGGTCACCAGATCGAGACGGTACAGATCGAAGAACCGGCGATCCCTGGCGTTGAGGTGGACGAGCGCCGTGCCGGGGACCTTCGGGTCCGTCCGGAGAAACTTGGCCGTGACGCCCCTGAGCGGTGTGAGGTCTCTGGTCGCGCCGGTCCTCACGTCGGCCTGGATGAGGTGCGTGGCCTCGTCACCAGCCTGGTCCTGGAAGTACAGGACATGCTCTCCGTCTGCCTGCCAGACGCACCAGAGGATTCCGTTCGCGGGGTCCGAGGCCACCACCCGGTCGTCGTCCTTGCCGATCGTCTTCACCCAGATCGCCTCGATCCCGTGATGCGGAGCCGAGTACGCCACTCTCGTGCCGTCCGGCGAGAGCTCCGGGTTGGCCCGCTGCCCGGGCGCGAGGATCACCGTGCGCGGGATCAGGGGAGGAAGCTCGGCGTCACCGGGCGAGCCGACGACGCAGAGGACAACACCCAGCAGCCAGACCATGGATTTCCTCATGGCGACAGCCCCTTCCGGGTCGTACGTGGGACGAGCTTCGCGACCCCGGCGCCGCAGAGGGCGGGCTGTGGGGCAGGCGTGCCCGCGGGTACCTGTCCTGCGCCGTCACCCATCCTACGGTCGTGCCCCCCGGCCGGTTCTCGGAGACGCCCCGATCCTGTCGGCCGAGGCGCGACCCTGGTGCGCTGCGCGCGGGTGTTGGGGCTCCACGTCTGTCAGGCGGGGAGCACGATCTCCGCAGGGTTACGTCTCGACGCGGTTGCGGCCGCGCTGCTTGGCGCGGTAGAGGGCAGCGTCGGCGGCCTTGAGGGTGGCGTCCGGCTCCCCCCCGCGGCTGTGCGCCACGCCGCCGCTCACCGTGACGGTGAGCGTCGGCTGGGGCTTGCCGGCGGGCACCTTGCTGGGCTTCCGCCTGGGCCGGTTCTCCCCGCGCAGC
Source organism: Thermoanaerobaculaceae bacterium (assembly GCA_025456225.1). GTDB lineage: Bacteria > Acidobacteriota > Thermoanaerobaculia > Thermoanaerobaculales > Thermoanaerobaculaceae > JAAYVZ01. Next base: position 12,237 of record JALOLB010000090.1, on the reverse strand, counting down.
ACGAACGGCGAGGCGGCGATGGCCTCCCGCACCGCCTCCACGTGCGGCTTCGCCTCGCCCAGGGTGCGGCCGGGGAACAGCAGCGTGAACTCCTCGCCGCCGTAGCGGTACGCCCTGCCGCCGCCACCCACCAGCGCCAGTTTGCCTGCCACCATGCGCAGGACCTGGTCGCCGACCTCGTGGCCGTGGGTGTCGTTGACGACCTTGAAGTGGTCGATGTCCACCATCGCCGCGACGAATTGTCCGTCCAGGCCCCGCAGGTCCTCCTCCAGGGCGCGCCGCCCGGGCAGGCCGGTGAGCGGGTCGAGGAACGCCAGCTCGAACGCCGAGCGGGCCATGCCCACCAGCACAACGACGGCGGCGAGAGCGAGCAGCATCGGCAGCCAGCCGCTCCCGGGGCCTCCGGCGAGACCCGCCGAAGCCAGGCCCAGGGCACCGAGGACGCTGCCCTCGAAGGCCGTGCGGCGCTGCAACAGACGCACGAGGACGACCAGCGAGGCTGCGCCGATCGCCACCCACGCGGCCACCGGCAAACGCAGCGGGATCCCGGCCAGCTCGATGGTCTGCTCGTGGACGATGGCGGCGATGATCCGCTCCTGGTACGACAGCCAGATGAAGCCGCCCAGCAGCGGCGCGGCGGCGACGAGGACGCCGCAGCCGAGGCCGCCGCCGCTCGGGAGCGGCCGGTCGCGACCCAGGACCAGGACGGCCAACAGGAGCGGCAGCGCCAGGGCGGTGGCCGCCCAGGCGAAGGCGTCGAGCCCCACATCGCTCGGGCGGAGGCTCCACCGGCGGGCGGCGTCGAACGCCAGGGCGAGCGCCAGCACCACCCACAGCCCCCGGCTGCGGCGCAGCGCCAGGGCGAGGACCAGGGCCACCGCCGCCGCGCCGAGGACGATCGCGGCCAGCCAGGGCTGGACCGTATCGCGCGCCTCGGGTGCCACCGCGAGGGCCGCCGCGGCGACACCTCCGGCGAGCGCCGGGGCGAGCGCCGGCAGGAGGCGCCGTCCGCTCACCACCGCGGCCTCCCGTGGTTTCGCGTCGTCATCAGCCGGCCGCCCCCGTGGTCACGGCGCCATTGTCCTCCATTCGGCGCGAGCGGGCCGGCCCCGGTCGTCCAGCTCCTCCGCTATGATGCGCAGGTGATCAGGGGAAGCGGACCGCTGTTCACCGGCCGATCGGCCTGGCGTCCGGCGCCCAGCTAGGTGCCGGGAATGAGGGCTCTCCCGGCTCCCCTGCGCGCGCGCCTCGATACGCTGCAGGCCCCCCGCGGCCGTGTCGCGCTCAGCACCCTGTGCACCGCGCTCGCCCTGGCCCTGGTCGCACCGGGCTGGAGGAGCGTTTTCGCGGCTGCGCTCTGGCTGGGGTCCCTGATCCTGGCGATGAGCGCCTTCCCGAGGCGCCGGCGCGAGGAGGGAGGGGATTGCTGCCCTGCCGCGCCCGCGCTCCTCGTCGTCGCTCTGTGCGCCGGCCTCAGCCTCTTTCGGGTGACGGAGATCCCCCCCGGGCTGTGGATCGACGAGCTCGTCGCGGCGACCAACTCGATCACGCTGAGCGAGCAACGGCCGTTCGAGCCCTTCGGATCGAGCCCGATGTTCGAGGACGCCCCCGAGTGGGTGCACATCCCGAACCTGTACCTGTACTACTGCTACGTCGTGCTGTGGCTCTCCGGCTTCTCCCAGCTCGGCGTGAAGCTCATCTCGGTCCTGCCCGGGGTGGCGGCGCCGCTGCTCCTGTACTGGCTCGCGAGGAAGGTCCTGGACCGACTCCCGGCGTTCACGGCCGCCGCCCTGCTGGCGGTCTCGCACTGGCACATCACCCTGAACCGGTGGGGGTGGAACGAGGTGATGTCGACGGCGCTCGCCGTGCTGATGTTCAGCCTGCTGCTGGACGCCACCCGTCGCGAGGACGGCCGGGCCGCGTTCCTGGCCGGAGTGGTCGCCGGCCTGTCCCTGTACGCCTACGTGTCCTCACGCCTGATGGTGCTGGCGGCGCTCGCGCTGCTCGTGATCCAGGCCGTCCAGCACAGGACGCGAGCCATGCTCCGGAACCTGCTGGTGTTTGCCTGGGCCGTGCTGCTCGCGACCGCCCCCCACCTGCTTCACTGGCTCGGCGAGCCGGTGGCCTTCAACGCGCGGGTGAGCGAGCTCTCGATCCTGCCCTCGCTGGCACAAGGCGACTGGGGCCCGCTGCTCACCAACCTGAAGGTCTACCCCTTGATGCTCCATCTTGCCGGGGACCGCAACGGGCGACAGAACATCCCCGGTCAGCCCATGCTCGACGTCGTGACCGGCACCCTCTTTCTCCTGGGCCTCGCCCTCGCGCTCGGCCGGTGGCGTCGGCCCGAGGCCCAGATGGTCCTGGTCTGGCTGGGCTCGGGCATGCTCGGCGGCATCCTGACGAACCCGGAGACCGCCCCGCACGGGTACCGGACCGGGGTCGTCATCCCGGCCTGCATGCTGCTCGCAGGGATGGGCTTCGCCTGGATCGGCGGGTTGCGGCCCATGAGGAGACGCTTCGCGGCGGAGGCCGTGGCCTGTGTCGTCCTCGCCACCTCCGCGACCGTGACTGCCACCTCCTACTTCGTGGAGCGCCCGCGCAACCGGGTTTGCTGGGACGACGTGTTCGAGGGAGCCCTCACCGAGACCGTGCGGGCGAACCTCCAGAAGCTCACGGCCGCGGGTACGGAGGTCCTGGTCGACACCTCGTTGTCGTGGATGACCAGCCGCCCGCAGCTCAACATCCTCACGCGGCGGCACAGCCCCACCGCGCGATGGGCGTGGACGGACCTCCGGGCCCTGACACCGCGCGATCTCTCGGGACGGGTGCTACTGGTCGCGCCCGGGGCCTGGGCGAGGCAGCCGGCCGAGATGCGTGCCCTGCCATCCCGCCTGTTCCTCGGGCCTTTCGGCGACGAGATCCTCCTGGCGACGAGCGCTGACCGGGGGCTGCTCGGGCCTCTCGGTGCCGGGCAGCGGTCAGATCTGCACGCGGGCGTTGAACAGCAGCCACCCGACACAGTGCAACAGCGAGATCGCGACGGCGGGTAAGGCGACCTCCGACCACCGGTCGTCCCCTTGCAGGGCCGGTCGCAGCCACCACAGACCGAGGAAGGCGAGCGGAACGGCGGGAAGGGAGAGGAGATCCCACTCCGCCATCGGCCCCAGCTCCGGGAAGTACACCATCAGGTCCGGGTTGAACACGAACGCGTACGCCACCGATCCCGCTGCCGCCGCGACCAGGACCAGGGCCGGGGCGTCGGGTCTGCGCCGCCGACCGATCCAGCCCACCAGGGCCACGAGTGTGCCGACCGGGGCGACCAGCAGGAGCTGGTTGCCGAACGCGGCCAGGTGGTCACTCGAGAGCAGGGTGAACCGCTCGAACCGGGTCGTGGCCGTGCTCAGGGGGACGAACATCGAGCCGTCCCCGCCGCCGAAGGTGGCGAGGGAGAAGTCACTCAGGCCGACACCGGCGAGCACCATGCCGACGGCGACCAGGGCGATCGGCGCCGAGGCGATCGCAAAGCCCGTGCCCGCCTCCACGATCGCCCGTCGGGCGGCTCCCGGAGCCGGCTGGCCCCGCTTCATGGCACCCCGATGGCGGAGCGCCCACGTCGCAACGAGCGCGGGGGCGAGCCAGGCGGCCGCCAGGTGCGAGGCGAAGGTCAGGCCGTAGGCGAGGGCGGCCGGCCAGATCGGACGTCGGGGGTCCTGCACCGCCTCGAGGCACAGAAAGAGCGTCGCCAGGAGCCCGACGGTCATGAAGGTATAGCTCTCGACGTAGCCGAACAGGAGCTGGGTCGCGCCCGTTGTCGCGAGCAGGCCTGCGGCCACCCAGGGTGGGGCCGGATGGGCGATCCTGCGCCGCCAGACGAACCACCAGAGGCCGAGCCAGAACAGCCCGCCGACGGCCGTGTTCACCAGGGCGATCGCGGTGGTGGCGTCCCACTCGACCAGCCGGTGGCCGACGCGGTACACGAACGACGTGACCAGGCGGTCCAGCGGCTCCTTGTGGTTGATCGTCTGGCCGGCCTGGATGGAGTCGGGGATGCCCTGGGCGTCGCCGTAGGGGATCTGGCACCGGAGGAGCCAGCCCGTCGCGACGAGCAGCAGAATCCACACCGCAACCGGCACGCCCGACAGGTGGCGGGTGAGAGACGGCCGGACGCGCCTGCCCCATGCCAGGGTGGCCCGCGCCACCCGCGGGATGAGCAGGAGGGCGCACATCGCCAGCAGGACGAGACGCACCGACGGCCGGAACGCCAGCACGCCCACCACGCCCCAGACTCCGTCCGGGGGTCGGGGAGGGGCAAGGGCGTGGATCGCGATCAGGCCCAGGAGCCCCAGCCTGATCGCGATGAAGGCCGGGCCGGCGGTAGCCTCGGCCCTCGCCGCGGCGGCGTCGGCAGCGGGACCCGGTGCGGGCCGTGCAGGTGGAGCCTGCTCTGGACCGGGTGGCTGACTCCTGGGCGGCTCGATTGCCATGGCTTCAGAGTATAGACAGGCGGCAGTGGTGTTCGCCTTCCGCACCGCCTTGCCTGCACGTGCTGCTCGAGCGACGCAGGTTGTCGCGAACGGGCAGGTCGCTGTCGCCGGTGGACATGGAGTTCGTCGTGAGCGAGGCGCAGATTGGTCGGGGATCGGACGTGGGGTGGACACTCTGCGCAGCCGGAGGACGACATGGCACGAGCGACGGGACAGGGGAAGCCGTTGGCGGCGGCGATTGTGGTGGTGCTGCTTGCCGGGACCGGGTTCGCCTCGGAAGGGCGGCTCGAGGCGAGCTTCGGGACGCTGCCGCTGGCGTTCGAGGCGAACCAGGGACAGGCCGAGTCAGGGGTCAGGTACCTGGCACGCGGCCCGGGCTTCACGATCTTCCTGTCGGGGCACGGAGCGCAGATCGCGCTGCGGGCCGGGGAGTCCGGCAGCGAGATCCTCGGCATGCGCCTCGAGGGCGCGGCTCCGTCGGCCCCGGTCGCGGGAGAGGTGCTCCTGCCCGGGGTGAGCCACTACTTCCTCGGCCGCTCGCCCGAGACATGGCGGACCTCGGTCCGCCAGTTCGAGCGGGTCCGGTACAAGGGCGTCTACCCCGGCGTCGACCTGCTCTTCTACGGCGCCCAGGGCGACCTCGAATACGACTTCGTGGTGGCGCCGGGGGCCGACCCGTCGCGCATCCGGCTCGCCTACTCCGGGGCCCGCGGCCTGCGCCTCGACACCAACGGCGACCTCGTCATCACGATGGCAGGCGGCGAGCTGCGCCATCATGCGCCGGTCGTCTACCAGGAGTCCGGAGGCGTGCGACACGCCGTGGACGGTCGATTCCGCCTCGCCGGGCCCGAGAGCGTCGAGCTCGAGCTCGGCCGCTACGACCGCACGCGGCCGCTGGTCATCGACCCGGTGCTGAGCTACTCAACGCTGTGGGGCGGCAGCACGTGGGACTCGCCGACCGCCGTCGCGGTGGATGCTTCCGGTGCCGTGTACCTGACCGGCAGCACCCAATCGGTCGACCTGCCGCTCGCCGGGAGCCCCGTGCAGAGCACCTTCGGCGGCTCCATCGACGCCTTCGTCGCGAAGGTGAGCCCCGCCGGGGACACCCTCGTGTGGGCCACCTTCCTGGGAGGGGCAGGGTCCGATGCGGCGAGCTCACTCGTGCTCGACGCCAGCGGTGCGCCGATCGTGGCCGGGCGCACGGCGTCAGCCACGTTTCCCGTCACCCCGGGCGCGATGCAGGCGACGCTCCGCGGCGGCTATGACGTCTTCGTGACCAAGCTCTCGACTGCAGGCACCCTGGTCGTGTCCACCTACTACGGCGGCGCCGGTGACGAGTTCGCCGGCGCGATGGAGAGTGGACCGGGCGGCACGCTGTTCCTGACCGGGTCGACCAGGTCCTCCGACCTGCCCCTTGCGGGCACGCCCGTGCAGAGCACGCTTCGCAGCACTGAGGACGCCTTTGTCGCAAAGATCAACGCCTCGGTCTCGTCGCTCGTGTACTCGACCTACCTCGGAGGCAGCGGGAGCGAGACCGCCCGCGCAATCGCCGTGGACGGCTCCGGTAACGCCTACGTTCTCGGCGACACGAAGTCCACGGACTTTCCCCTCGCCGGCACGCCGTTCCAGGGCACCTACAAGGGTGGTCGCGACGCCTTCGTCTCCAGGCTCAACGCCGCGGGCTCCTCGCTCCTGTACTCGACATACCTCGGCGGTACGCTCGAAGAGGAGGCCACGAGCATCGCCGTCGACTCGTCGGGACAGGCAGTCGTGGCCGGGACGACCTACTCCGCGGACTACCCGACCGCTGCGCCATACCAGGCCTCGCTCAAGGGCACTGGGGACGGCTATGTGAGCAAGCTCAACGCGGCGGGGTCCGGCCTCGTGTTCTCCACGTATTTTGGAGGGACCGGAACCGACGGGGTGAACGGCCTCGAGGTCGACGGCGCCGGCAACGTGCACGTGGTCGGGTTCACCTCCTCGCCGGACTTCCCGATGGTCGGCGGCCCGCTGCAGGGAACGTACGGTGGCGGCGACTGGGACGTCTTCGTCGCCAGGCTGGGCGCCGCGGGATCGACGCTCGGGTGGTCGACGTTCCTCGGGGGCAACCTTGTGGACTACGCGAGCGCGTTGACGCTCGACGGCAGCGGCGCAATCTATGTGGTCGGCGAGACGAACTCGCTCAACTTCCCGCTCGCGGGCGCGCCGTTCCAGACCACGGTGCATGGCAAGACCGACGCATTCATCGTCAAGATCGGCACCGGCTCGAGCGGCGGCGCTCCCACCGCCGCGTTCACCTGGTCGCCGACGGCCCCGGCCGTGGGGCAGGTGGTCGGGTTCACCGACACCTCGACCGGCACCCCCACGTCCTGGGCGTGGTCGTTCGGGGACGGCGCCACCAGCGCGCAGCGCAACCCGACCCACACCTACTCCGCGGCAGGCAGCAAGACGGTCACGCTGACGGCCACCAACCAGCACGGCTCGAGCCTCCGGACGCAGACGGTGGCGGTGGGCTGCCAGGCGATCACCGCGAAGCCGACCCTCACCGCCACGTCGGTGCAGTCGACCAGCGTCACCCTGAGCTGGACCGCGGTGGCCGGCGCCACGAGCTACGAGCTGGTGCTGCCCTTGAAGGGCCAGACGCTCTACAGCGGGCCGAACCTCACCTTCACGCACGCTCCCACCACGCCCGAAACGCCCTATACCTACGAAGTGCACGGGGTCAACGTGTGTGGGTCCGGTCCTTCCTCGGACTCCCTCTTCCTGAACACGCCGGCGGGCGCCTCGTTCGTGTACTGGGTGCCGGTGGCCAGCCACCAGGGGGGCGTGGGCACCAGCCAGTGGCGCACCGACCTCGGCATGCTGAACCTCGGCGAGCAGCAGGCGAGCATCGAGCTGCGCTTCCACTCGGGCGGCTCGGTCACGACCTCCACGGCGCTGGTCGCGGCGCAGAGCCTGGCGGTCCACCAGGACGCGGTGGGGCAGCTCGGGGCCTCCGGCTCCGGAACCCTCGAGCTGCGCTCGAACCGGGAGCTGCGCGTGACCTCGCGCACCTACAACCTGCAGCCGGGCAGCGCGGCGTGCTTTGCGAACGGCACCCTCGGGCAGTCCTATGACGCCGTGCCGGCGGGCGGGGGCCTGAAGCTGAACGAGAGCGGCTACCTCTCTCAACTGGTCGAGAACGCCTCTTCCCGCACCAATATCGCCCTCGCCAACACCGGGACGGTGGCAGCCTCGGTGCGGGTCGTGCTGCTCGACGGCTCCGGCGCCACCCTCACCACCTACACGGTGGGCCTGCAGCCCGGCGAGTACAAGCAGGAGCGGGCGTTCTTCACCCGCGGCTTCACCAACCTCACGCGCGCCTACGCAAAGGTCACCGTCACGGCCGGCAGCGGCGTCGTGGCCCTCGCCTCGGTGGTCGACACCCTCACCAACGACCCGACCACCATCCCGCTGCTGCGCTGAGCGGGGTCGAGGCACGACCGCTACGCGGCCAGCTCGGTCCGGTTCTTGCCGTTGCGCTTGCCGGCGTAGAGCGCCTCGTCGGCGCGTCGGAGGGCGGTCTCGATGTCGCCCGAGCCGGTGGCAGTCACGCCGAGGGTGAGGGTCAGGGAGACCTCCTGACCTTCCCACACGATGGGCGAGCTTGCGACGAGAGCGCGGATCTTCTCCGCCACCTCGCTCGCCCCGTCCTCGTCGGTGGCCGGGAGGACGAGCAGGAACTCCTCGCCGCCCCACCTGCCGACGGTGTCGGTCGCGCGCACCGCGCTGCGGATCATGCGGGCCAGCTCCCGCAGGACCTGGTCGCCGCACGCGTGACCCCACTGGTCGTTGCAGCGCTTGAAGTCGTCCACGTCGGCGAGGACCAGGGCGAACGACTCACCCGAGCGCTCGCACCTGGCCTGCTCGAGGGTGAGGATCTCGAGGACGGCACGCCGGTTGAGGAGGCCGGTCAGCTCGTCGGTGCGCGACAGCTCCTCGACGCGGGCGTAGGCGGCCTGGAGCTCGACGTTCTTGGCGTCGATCTCCCGGCCGGTGCGGACGCGCAGGCGGTACCGGCTGAGCAGGAGCCCCAGGAAGACGAACGAGAACAGCAGCGCGCCGATCACCGTCCAGCGGACCAGCCGCTCCAGCTCCCGGCCTGCCGTGAGGAGGGCAATCTCCTGCTCCTTCTTGCCGGTCTCGTGGACGATCCGTAACTTGTTGAGGCGACTGGCCTTCTCGGCCCCGACCAGCTCCTGGTTGAGAGCCTCGTATCGCCGGAACGAGGCGAGAGACGCGCGGTGGTCTCCCATCCGCTCCTGGATCGCGGCCTTCTCCTCGTGGATGTCGGCCTCGATGCGGCGATCCCCGAGCCTGGTTGCCAGCTCCAGCGCCCGGTCGAGGGTGCGCAGGGCCTCCGAGGGCTGCCCTTGCCGATGCTGGACTCTCGCCAGGTTCACGAGATTGGCCAGGATGCCGCGCTGTCGCTGGGCCTTCTCGCACAGGTCGAGGGCCTGCCGGATCAGCTCGTCCGCCCTGTCGAGCTGCCCGAGCTCCAGGTGCACCGAGCCGGCGCTGGCAACGGCCAGGCTCAGGAGGTACTCGTCCTCGTTGGCGATCGCCGTGTCCCGGGTGCGCGCGAAGTACGCCAGGGCATCCTGGTACTTCTTGAGGTCCTGCTGGATGAGCCCGAGGTTGTAGGTGGCGCCCGATGCACCTGCCGCAGAGTCGAGGCGCTCGTAGGCGGCAAGGGCCTTCTCGTAGTACTGCTGCGCTCCGGCGAAGTCGCCCGAAGCCCGCAGGACGTTGCCGATTGCCGCCTGGAGATGCGCCAGGTGGAGCGGGGCCTTCCCCTTCGGGTCGTCTCTGGCGAGCCGCTCGAAGTGCTGCAACGCCTCGAGGTACCGCTGCAGCGCCAGCTCGTACTCGCCGAGGAAGTAGTAGAGGTCGCCGATCCTCCGCAGGGACCGGCCGAGCTCGGGCTGGTTGCCGAGGGCCGCGAAGAGCCCCCGCGCGGCCTGGAACCGCTCGAGTGCCATGCGGTGGTCGCCCTGCACCCGGGCCGCGTCGGCGAGCACGTAGGTAGCGGCGGCTTCGGCCGCCCGGTCGTCGAGGCGCCGGGCGAGGGCAAGGGCCTCCTCGGCGAGCCGGCTGGCCTTGGCCGGGTCCTTCTCGACCGCCCCTGCGGCGATGCGGTTGAGGAGGCCCAGGCGCTCGCGCCCCCGGGCTGCGGCCAGCTCGGTCTCGACCGGCTCGGGAGGCGCCGCTGCCATGGTTGTGGAGATGGTCAGCGCCCACCCGACAATCCAGGCGGCGCAGCGGAGTGTTGAGCCCACCGACATCATCAGGTGCATCTCGCCAATCATGGTACACCTGCGGCGCTCGTTTCCGGGAGCCGTCGAATCAGGGCGCCTCGTGTCGTGTCAGCCGGGGACCGAGCGCGTGGCGCACGCTCGGGCGGTCCCTTCGGTCGTGGCGCACCGACGACCGAACCCGGAAGGCGACGGCCCCGAGAGCCCTCGCAGGCCGGGCGGGAATCCCGGCGCCGGCCGGCCGGTTGTGCAGGGGCGATGGTTCCGGTCATCGCATCGCTGTGAATCGACGCCACGCCCACGTGCCGCGCTCCCCCCGGCCGGCAACGCGGGACCCGGCACCGGAGCCAGGAGGGGGACACCTTGAAGACTCGAATTTCTGGTGTGATCATGCTGGGCCTCGTCGGGCTGGCCCGGATCGTCGGGGCCGCGCCGCCGGTTCCCAGCATCAAGTCCGTTGACCTGCTGGCATCCCCGCCACCGACCCTGGGCGGCGAGCTCCTGGCGGTGGCGCTGGATACCGGGACACCGGAGCAGCGGCTCACCCCGAGCCTGCGGCTGCGCATGACCCGGGGCGGGGACGTGAAGGTCATCGTGCTGCTGCGCGAGCCCCTCATCGCGAGCTCCCTGGCGCCGCACAGCGAGGCCTGGGACGTGGAGCGGACGCGCCATCTCGCGGTGCTCGAGCACCAGTTCGTCGACCGGGCGAAGCCGCTGGGGCTCGAGCCGCTGCACGGCATGTCGCACCTGCCGGTGGTGGTGGCCCGGGTGCCCGCCGATCGCATCGCCCAGATCGCGGCCGATCCGCTGGTGCGCGCGATCGAGGAGGACATCACCCTCTCGGCCCAGCGCGTCGAGGGCGCGGCCCTGATCCGGGCCGACCAGCTCCGCAACCTGGGTGGGCGCGGGTCCGGCAAGGGCGTCGCCGTGATCGACTCCGGGATCGACTCCAGCCACGCCGAGCTCAGCGGCCAGGTCACGGCGCAGAAGGACTACACGGAGACGACCGGCGACGGCACCGTCGACGACAACGGCCACGGCACCGAGTGCGCGGGCATCGTCGCCGGGACCAGCGGCGGCATGGCGCCCCAGGCCCACCTGTGGGCGCTCAAGGTGCTGGACGCCTCGGGGCACGGCGACCTCTCGCTGTCGGTCAGCGCCCTCAACGACGTCTACGCCTACCGCACCGAGCCATCCTTCGGCGGGGTCCACGTGGTCAGTATGTCGCTGGGCGCCTCGGCGATCTTCGACTCCGCGTGCGACGACCAGATGCCGACCATGGGCGCGGCGATGGACCAGCTCTTCGGGGTGGGCATCCCGATCTTCGTGGCCTCGGGCAACGACGGTTGCACCAACGGTGTCGGCTTCCCTGCCTGCGTCAACCGCGCCATCGCCGTGGGCGCGGTCTACGACTCCAACGTCGGGCCTCGCGGCACCTTCATCGGTGAGTGCATCCCGGAGTCGGGGGGCGGCTGCAACGACCTTTCGACCCAGGCCGACCAGGTCACCTGTTACTCCAACTCCGGCAACCGCCTGGACATCCTGGCGCCGTCGGACTGCGCCAACACGACGCGGACCAGCGCCAAGGGCGGTGGCTACGAGGACTGCTTCAACGGCACCTCGGCGGCCACGCCCTACGCAGCCGGAGTCGCGGCCCAGATCCTCTCGCTCCGACCCACGACCACGGTGACGGACCTCAAGGCGGCTCTGATGTCGACCGGCCCCCTGGTCACCGACCCGCGCAACGGCGTGGTGCGGCACCGCGTCGACGCCCTGGCGGCCTACCAGGCGCTGACCGGGGGCGGCTGCACCGCACCAGGCGTGCCGTCGAACCTGCGCACCTCGGCGACATCGGTGAGCTCCGGGCAGAGCTTCACGATCTCGTGGAACGCCGGCTCCTCGGCCGACTCCTACGAGCTCCAGGAGGCGACCAGCTCCGGCTTCGCGGGGGCCACCACCCTGAACGTGACCGGGACGTCCTCGGCCCGCAGCCACAGCCCGTCCGCGACCACGACCTACCACTACCGGGTCCGGGCGGCGCGGGGCTGCGGCGCGAAGTCGGCCTACAGCGCGGCGATCAGCGTGACCGTGTCGGCCGGCGGGGGTGGCGGCGGCTCGGTGTACTGGGCCGCCGTGGCCAGCCACGGCGCCGGCGTCGGCACCAGCCAGTGGCGCTCCGACATCGGCGTGCTCAACCTCTCCGGCGCCGCCGCGACGGTGACCATCAAGATCCACGTCGGCGCTGCGGTCGCCGCCCAGGGCCAGGCGAGCGTGCCGGCCGGGGCGCAGGCCATCTTCGTGGACATCCTCGGCCCGCAGCAGCTCGACCTGAGCGGCTCCGGGGCCGTTGAGGTCGTGTCGACCAGGCCCGTCATCGTCACCTCGCGGACCTACAACCAGGCCGCGAGCGGCACCTTCGGCCAGTCCTACGACGGCTACACGGTGGCACAAGGGCTCGG
>JALOLB010000089.1 GCA_025456225.1 Thermoanaerobaculaceae bacterium | reverse complement strand
ACGGCAAGGAAATCCGACTCGGCCATCGCGTACTGCTTGAGCTGCAGATACGCCGCGCCCCGGTTGTTCCGAGCGTCGGAGTAGGACGGCGCCAGGGCGAGCGCCTGGTTGAACGCCAACAGTGCCGCCTGCGGGTTGTGCCGGCGCAGCTCGGCCACCCCCAGAACGTTGTGCACCGTCGGATTCTTGGGCTGCAGCTTGCGCGCCGCCTGAAAGCGCGTGGCAGCTTCGTCGGGCCGTCCCTCCGCGAGCAGTGTCTGGCCCTCCTGCATGAGCTTCATGGCGGCCAGGGGATCTTTCGGGTCGACCGAGGGCACATCGGGTGAGCCGCTCGGCGCGCTGCTCGCGCAACCGCCCAGGACCGCGGCGACCACGAGACCTCCGCACCACAACACTGCACGCCTTCCCATCACGCAACCTCCGAACGTCCCACGGGTGTCAGGTCACCATTCTTGACCGCCGTGAAGAAAGCTTCCACCACCTTGGGGTCGAGCCGCCGACCAGCCATGCTCCGCAGTCGCTCCGTGGCCTCGATGAGATCCATGCCCTTCTGGTACGGACGGTCCGTGGTCATGGCGTCGAACACGTCGGCAATGGCGATGATGCGCGCCACGAGCGGTATCGCTTCTCCGGCGATGCCGTCGGGGTACCCGCTCCCGTCCCAGTTCTCGTGGTGAGAGCGAATCCCGGGCAGCATGTCCTTCAGCCGCTTGATCGGGCTGACGATGGCCGCGCCCTTGAGGACGTGGTTGCGCATCAGCGCGAACTCCTGGTCGGTCAGCGCCTCGGGTTTCAGCAGGATCGAGTCCTCGATCCCAATCTTGCCGACGTCGTGGAGCAGGGCGGCGATCTCGACTCGCTTCAGCTCGCGGCCCTTGACGCCGAAGTGGTGGGCCACCGCCACCGCGTACTGACTGACCCGCTCCGAGTGGCCCCTGGTGTAGGGGTTCTTGGCGTCGATGGCGGCCGCGAGCGCGCGGATGGAGTCGATGAGAAGCTCTTCGTTCTCCTGGAGGGCCTGCCGCAGCGACCGCACATAGCGGTCCACGGCGTCGGCCATGGCGTTGAAGTTCTCCGCCAGTTGCCCCATCTCGTTCCGCGACTGCACCGGTGCACGCTGCGAGAAGTCCCCGCCGGCGACTGCCGTCGTGACGTCCGCCAGGTTGCGCAGCGGCAGGGTGATGCGACGCGCCAGGAGGATGCCCGCCAGCATGGCGACAAGACCGGTCGCCAGGGCGAGCAGCAGGGTGCGACGCGCGATCGCCGTGACGGCCGCGAAGGCCACGTCCACGTCGCGGGCGGTCACCACCGCCCAGGCGGGATCCCCGACGGGGCACAGGGACCCGAGCATCTCCGACCCGTCGCCCCGAAGCGGATCCACATAGGTCTTGGTGAGCCTCACCGGGCTGCGCAGGAACTGGTTCACCAGGGGGTTCGGGCGAGCATCGCGCCCGACGCGGTTGCGGTCGCTGGAGAACAGCACCCGACCACGCTGGTCGACGATGTCGACGGTCATGCCCAGGCCGCTGTCCTCGATCAGGCGGGCGCCCAGCCGACGGAGCGAGACGGCGCCCTGCAGTGCGCCCACCACCCGCCGCGTCTCGTCGCGGATCGGGTACGACACCATCATCATGGCGCCCTCACCGGGCACGCGCTCCAGGAACCTGTGAACCTCGCTGCCTTCAAGGGTGGCTGGGAAGACCCCTCCCAGTTGTCCTTCGAGCTCGCGCGCCGCCTCGTCGGACAGCCCGGGCACCTGGAGAAAGGTCCCCTTGCCCGACGCATCGAGGAGGCGAAGGAGCTGCACGTTGCGGCTCTCGGTGACGATGTCCTGAAGGAGCCCGGAGGCGGCCTCGCCTTCCGGCACCCGGCCGGCGCCCGGGCGCACGACCTGCGCCACGGTCCTGACCCGGCCCACGGACTCCATGAAGAAGAGCTGGACCTCCCTTGCCAGGCCCACGGACTGGCGAGTCAGGTACTGCATCTCGAGGGTGGCCACCTGCTCCCGGTTGGAGGTCACGAACCCCCATCCCAGCATGCCGACAGGCAGGACGGCCAAGGCGACCAGGACCGCCGTCAGCGGGTAGAGGAGCGACCGGGAAAAGGGCCAGCGTGGCTGCATTCGTCGCGCCGACTATAGCACGCCGCCGCCGGCTTTCCGACAGTCCGCAGCTTGCGCAGGTCGGCCCAGGCCTGGGCCTTGGCGGCCGGGTTCCGCAACAGGAACGCGGGATGGTAGATCGGCAGCACCTGACGTCCTTCCCACTGCATCCACCGCCCGTGATAGCTGCCAATCGGTGTGGTCAGGCCGAGAAGGAACCGCGCCGCGATCCGCCCGAGCAGCACGATCACCTCGGGGTCGATGAGCTGGATCTGGCTCCGGAGGTAGGGCATGCAGGCCGCCGCCTCATCGGGCTCCGGGTCGCGGTTGCCCGGTGGCCGGCACTTGACGATGTTGGCGATGTAGACGTCCTGGCGCCGCAGCCCCATGGCCAGCAGCATCGCCGTCAGGAGCTGGCCGGCCCGGCCCACGAACGGCTCGCCCCGGGCGTCCTCCTCGGCCCCGGGTCCCTCGCCCACGAACATCAGCCTGGCCTTCGGGTTCCCGACCCCGAAGACGACGTTCCGCCGGCCTGCCGCGAGCCTGCAGGCGCGGCAGGTCGACGCGGTCTGCGCCAGATCGCTCAGGTTGTCGGGAGAAGCGCCGTCGGCCGGGGAAACCCTCCCGTCCGGTCCGGACGGTGGTCCGCTGCAGTCAACGTCGCGCCACCGCAGGTCGCGCAGGTACAGCAGCAGGTCGCGCTGGCCAGGATCGGCCACGCCTCTACTCTTCCAGCGGGGGCTCGGCCAGGAGGTCCTCGGCGTTGGGGTCGTCCACCTCGATCTCCTCGTCGAAGTCGAGGCCGTCCAGGTCCTCCTCGAACTCCTCCTCTTCCTCGACCTCGACCTCGGCCTCGACCACCACCGGGACCACCGGCACCGGCGCGGGGAAGACCGGCGTCTGCTCCTCGCGCTCGCGGGCCAGCGTCTCCTGCTGCCTGAGGAGCTCGTACTCCTCGGCCGTCACGGCCTGCCAGGGCACCTGGCCGGCGAGCAGCTCCTCGAGCGCAACGCTGGTGGGCTTGAACCCCCTGGGCTGCAGCCGTGGCCGCGCGCCGCCGATCAACTGCTCGGCGCGCTTGGCCGCGATCAGGATGAACCGGAATGTGCTTTCGACCCCTTCGGGCAACTGGTACATCACGCCTCCACAAGCGCGGACTGGAAGCTCTCCAGGATCCGCTGCGCCAGGGGTTCCCGCCGCCGCGTCCGGAGACGCGCTGCATGGACGATCGCCCCCAGCGCCTGAACCGCCTCATCGAGGCGGTCATTGATAATAACATAGTCGAACCGGTGGTACTCCGCCATCTCCATGGTGGCAATGCGGATACGCCGTTCGATGGTGGCCGGGGCGTCCTTTCCGCGCGTCACCAGCCGCTCCCGGAGCACCTCCAGCGAGGGCGGCAGGATGAACACTCCGACGGCATCAGGCACCCGCTCCCGCACCTGCCGGGCTCCCTGGACCTCGATATCGAGGAAGACGTCGTGCCCCGCCGCCCGCTGCGCCTCGACCGCGGCGCGGGAGGTGCCGTAGAAGTTCCCGACGTACTCGGCCCACTCCAGGAACTCGCCCGTTTCGATCATCTCCCGGAAGGCAGGCCGGTCGACGAAGTAGTAGTCCACGCCGTGCCGCTCGCCCTCCCGCGGGGCGCGGGTGGTGTGCGAGATGGAGAAGAATGACGGCCACCCCAGCTCGGCCATCGCGGCCATCACCCTGCGGATGATCGTGGTCTTGCCGCCGCCCGATGGCGAGGCGACGATGAACAGCTCTCCGGTTGTTCCGCTCACGCACCCTCCGGCCCCGATGATAGTACGATCGCGCCCATGCGTGACCGCCTCCGGCGCCACCGCCACGACCTCGGGTACCTCGCCCTGCGCGGCTTCCTCGCCGCCGCGCGCCCGTTCCCCCTCCGCGTCGTGCGGGGGCTCGGCGTGGCGGCAGGCCGGCTGGCGTCGTTGCTCGCCCGCCGCGACCGTGAGCGTGCGCTCGCGCACCTGCAGCTCGCGTTTCCCGATCACGACGTGGCCTGGAGGACCGCGACCCTCCGGGCATCCGCCACCCACCTGGGATCCCTGCTGGGTGAGGTGGCGTGGCTGTGGTCGGTCCCACCGGCGCAACTCCTCGCCCACACCGAGATGGTCGGCCTCGAGCACCTGAGGGACGCCCGCGGGGAACGCCTGGGCGCGATCCTCGTCACCGGCCACTGCGGCAACTGGGAATGGATGAACCTGGCGCTCGGCGCCAGCGGCCTGCCGATGAGCGTCGCCGCCCGCGAGGTCTACGACCCGCGGCTCGACGGCGTCGCCCAGCAGCTCCGTGGGCGCTTCGGAGGCGACACGGTCCTGCGGGGGCCCGAGGCCGGCGGCCGTCTCGTGCGCGCCTTGCGACGCGGGCGGGTGATGGGCATCCTCATCGACCAGGACATCGACGCCCCGGGTACCTTCGTGGAGTTCTTCGGCCAGCCGGCGTGGACCCCGGTCGGCGCCGCGCTGCTCGCCCTTCGCACCGGCGCCCCGGTCGTGCCGGGTTTCGCCGCACGGCTCCCGGACGGCCGCATGCAGGTGCGGTTCGAGCCGCCGGTCCCTCACCCCGACGGGCCGGACCTGGAGACCCGTGCCGCCCTCCTCACCGCCACGCTCACCTCCCGCATCGAGGCGCAGATCCGCCACCACCCGTCGCAGTGGGTGTGGATGCACCGCCGCTGGAAGCGCCGGCCGGAGCCTGGCGACCGCGTCTGGACGCCAGCGCAACCTTCGCCGGCCTCAGCGTAGAATGGTCCGTGCACGGCTGCGGCCGTGCGACCTGGAGGTGGTGGCATGAAGAAGCTCGGAATCGGATGCGGCATCGTGCTCGTCGTCGCCCTGGTGGTGGTGGGCGTGATGGCGCTTGGCTCCTACAACAAGCTGGTCAGCCTGGACGAGGCGGTCAAGGCCGCCTGGGGACAGGTCGAGAACGTCTACCAGCGGCGCACCGACCTCATCCCCAACCTGGTGGAGACGGTCAAGGGGGCGCGCGACTTCGAGCGCGACACCCTCACCGCGGTCGTCGAGGCGCGCGCCAAGATCAGCCAGGTCAACCTCGGGCGCGTGCCGACTGCCGGCGAGCTGCAGCAGTTCCAGTCCGCCCAGGACGGCCTCTCGTCGGCACTGTCGCGCCTGCTCGTGGTCGTCGAGAGGTACCCCGAGCTCAAGGCCACCGAGGCCTTCCGCGACCTGCAGGCCCAGCTCGAGGGCACCGAGAACCGCATCACCGTCGAGCGGAAGCGCTTCAACGAGACGGCCCAGGCCTTCAACACGGCCCGCCGGCGCTTCCCCACGGTGCTCTTTGCGGGTCTGCTGGGCTTCTCGGAGCGGCCGTACTTCCAGGCCACCCCGGGGTCCGACCGGCCGCCGCAAGTGAAGTTCTAGGCAGCGATGCGTCTGCTTGCCGGCCTCTGCCTGGCCGCCGCGGCGTCGACGGCCGTGGCGCTCGAGGTGCCGCCGACGCCGACCAGGTGGGTGTCCGACCACGCCGGCGTCCTGGGCGGTGACGCCCGGTCGCGGCTCGACGCCCGGCTCCAGGCCCTCGAGCAGCGCACCGGCCACCAGGTCATCGCCGCCCTCTTTCAGTCCCTGGAAGGCGAGAGCCTCGAGGACTTCACCGTGCGCTGCGCCGAGGCCTGGAAGGTGGGCCGCAAGGGCCTGGACGACGGCCTCATCTTCTTCGCCTTCGTGGGGGACCGGCGGATGCGCCTGGAGGTCGGCTATGGCCTCGAGGACAAGGTCCCCGACCTCATCGCACGGCGACTGCTGGCCGAGCAGGTCAAGCCGGCGTTCGCGCGCGGTGACTACGCGGGCGGCATCGACGCGCTCATCTCGAGCCTGGAGCGCGTCTTCGCCGGCGAGCCCCTCCCAGAGCCGACAAGGCGGGCCTCGCGCCGCTCCTTCCCGCTGGGCACCGTCGTCCTCGTGGTGCTCCTGCTGCTCGCGCAGATCCTGAGCCGAGGCACGGGCCGCCGGGGGTTCCGCGGAGGGTACTGGGGCGGGTTCGGCGGCGGAGGCTTCGGTGGCGGCGGATTCAGTGGCGGCGGGGGCGGCGGCTTCTCGTCCGGCGGTGGCTCCTTCGGAGGCGGTGGCGCCTCGGGCTCCTGGTAGCCGCTCAAGGGCCGGTCGAAGGCAAACGTGAGAAGTCGAGAGTTGAGAGTCAAGAGTCGAGAGTGAAGAGCTCCGTTCCGGACTCAATCGCCACGCACGGATAGCCCGACTCCGATTCCCGATGCCTTGTCGCACAATCGAGGAGCTGAGGCCTTCCTGGGGGATTCTCTCTCCGCTCCTGACTCTCAACTCTCGACTCACGACTCACGACTCTCAACCAACCACCTCCGGCCGCAGTCGAGTTGTGTACCATGCTGGGATCAGCGCGCCGGCACCCCCGGCGTGGAGGGTTGGATGGAGTGTGACCTGATCATCACCGGCGGCACCGTTCTCACCATGACCCCGGGCAGCGAGCCGCTCCGAGACGGCGCCGTGGCGGTGCGTGACGGCCGTATCGTGGCCGTGGCTCCGGCCACGGAGCTCATCGACCTGGCCCCCACCACGACCCTCCTCGACGCCGGCGGCGGCCTCATCATGCCTGGGTTCGTCAACACCCACACCCACCTCGCCATGACCCTGCTACGCGGGTATGCGGACGACTACGCGCTCCAGGAGTGGCTGTCCCAACACATCTGGCCGGCCGAGAAGTCGCTCATGCGACCCGAGACGGTGGCTCTGGGAACCCGCCTGGCCGTGGCCGAGTGCCTGCGGGCCGGCGTCACCTGCGTGTGTGACATGTACTTCTTCTCCCAGCTCATTGCCGAGGAGCTGGCGGCGGCCGGCCTGCGCGCCGTGGTCCCCGAGAGCCTCATCGACTTCCCGACCCCATCCTCCCCAACACCGGACGATGCCCTCCGCCTCGCCCGCGACCTCATGGAGCGCTTCCGCGAGCACCCGCTCATCCGACCGGCCATTGCGCCCCACGCCCCCTACTCCGTCTCCGCCGCCAACCTCGTCAAGGCCGCCGAGCTGGCCGACGACTTCGGCACGCCGTTCATCATCCACCTGGCCGAGACGCGCGCCGAGGTGGACGGCATCCTCAAGGACAAGGGCGTCACCCCGGTCGCCTACCTGGCCGACCTCGGCATCCTCTCGGAGCGCACGGTGGCCGCCCACTGCGTGCACGTGTCACCCGACGACATCGATATCCTCGCCGAGCTCGGCGTGGGTGTCGCCTCCAACCCGGTATCCAACCTCAAGCTGGCGAGCGGCGTCGCACCGGTGCCACAGATGCTGGCTGCCGGCATCAAGGTTGGGCTCGGCACCGATGGCGCCGCCTCCAACAACACCCTCGACCTGCTGCGCGATGCCCAGATCGCCGCCCTGCTCTACAAGGGCGTCTCGGGCGATCCCACCTGCATGCCGGCCCGCCAGATCGTGGAGCTGCTCACCATCGGCGGCGCCCGCGTCCTCGGTCTGGGCGACCGCATCGGCACCCTGGAGCCCGGCAAGGACGCGGACGTCATCTGCCTGGGCGTGAACGCCCCGCACGCCACGCCCCTGCACGACCCCTACTCCCACGTCGCCTACGCGGCGCGCGCGGCCGACGTGCAGCACGTCCTGGTGCGTGGCCGCGTCGTCATGCAGGGTCGCCACCTCCTGACCCTCGACGAGGCCGACACCCTCGCCCAGGCCCGCCACGCCGCCGCCGCGATCTAGGAGCCTGTCGGCATCCGTTCCCTGGCGCACCTGATCACGCGGGCTGATCGGAAGAGATTCGGGCGAAAGGCATTACGGACGCGCGATGGGTGAGGCAGGGACCGATTCCAGGCGGATGGCCGTGGCCGCCGCCGGCCCCCAGGCGCACCCAGGATCGGGCCGGACCGCCGCCACCTCGATGGTGACCTCCGGCGGATCGGGACCCGTCGAGCCCGGGATCGCCACCTCGCCCCAGCCGGTGCCGGGCTCGGCGGCGATGTCGTGCTCCCACAGCACGCGGTCTCCGGCCCTCACGCGCTGCACGATACGGCCTGGGAGCCCGCCCTGGGGATACGCGTCGAGGACCCTGATGACGAGCTGCCCGGTCCCCCGCACATGTCGTGCCCTGCAGAAGGCGGTCGCCGTGTCCCCTGGCGCCGGGTCGCGCGGGAACGGGCGGATTGTGGCCTGCTTCACATTCAGATCGCTGAGTCGCCCGACCTGCATCCGACAGGTCAGGGTCGCCTCCCGGCGCGCCGAGAAAACCGTGAACGTGTAGCTCCGTGGAGGGTCCTCGATCCCGGCCAGGAACGCGGCGTGGGACCAGCGACCGAGCCCCGCCAGAGTCACCACGGTCGCCAGGCCTGCCAGCACGGGCGCGATCAGACGGCGGCTCGGGCGAAGGTCAGCCGCCACCCCGGCGGCCACCGCAATCGCGAGCAGCTCGACCGCTGTCACGAAGACGAAGTACCGTCCCTGGGACACGATCGCGACGTGGATGGCAACCTTCAGCAGAATGGCGAATGCGAACCCGGAAAGCTCCCAGGCCCGGGCTCGCACTCCCACAGCGAGCCCGACCAGGAACAGCGCGTGGACCGTGATGTTGCCCACCAGCAAGAGGGGGGTGACAGCACGGAACACCCGGCCGGCCACCTCCCCTCGTCCAGGAGGCACGGCCCCCGGGTGAGCCAGGCTCCAGTAGACGTTCCCGCCGTCCGAGCCGGCAAGGGAGCCCAGGGTGGTCCCGACGATCCTCGCGGCGTGGAAGAACGGTCGCCGTCTGGCCTCGGCCACCGCGAGCCTAAGGCTGGCCTCCTCCGTTCGGGCCGGTGTGGCGAGCGCCTCGGGCTCGACCGCGGCCAGGTGGACCGCTGGATTGCCCCAGGCATCCGACCCGACTCCGGGCATGAATGCACCCAGCAGGCCCGCGCCGACGTGTCGGGTTGTGAGGCCGAACCGGCCGGTCGCGTGCTGGCGCAGCATGGCGAGGCCGACAAGAATGGCGGCCGCTGCCGCGGCGGCCACAACGATGCGGCGCCACTCCCGCATCCGCGGCGGCCAGCCGATGGCGGCCGGAACGGCGAAAGGGAGCAGCGCCAGAGCCAGCTCCTGGCGCATCGCGACGCCCAGTCCCCAGAGGCCAGCGACGAGGATCGGGTTGGCTGAAGCCTGCGACGCTGGACACTGTCCTGCGACCGCCCTCCGCCCCAGCCCGGTTCGCTGCCAGGTCAGCGCACGGACCGCGAGCACCGCGAGCGCCACCGTGGGCAGCAGTGCCCAGTTGTCCTGGGACAGCAGGCCTGCCGTGAGCACGCTGCCCGGCCAGAGCGCCAGCAGGCACCCCGCAAGGCGCCTCACCCGGTTCGGCAGCACACCCCGCCAGAGCAGCAGCGGAAGCAGGCAGAGGCTGCTCGACAGCAGCACTGATACCCAGCGTGCGACGGCCTCCGGCGAGGCCGGAAGCCACGCCAGGCACGGGGCGAGGAGCATCGGCACACCGGGGTTGAGGAGATCCCACAGCACCTCGGTTGAGGCACTGCGGGGCTGGGTGAACGCTGCAGCCAGATCAAGAACGGATCTGAAATCCGAGACCGGCACGGTGGGGAGCCACGTCTGCACCGCCGCACGGCTTGCCAGGGCGACCAGCCAGAGCCCGCCTGCCCACGCCGCCTTGACAATGCAAAACAGAAACACTCAATTCAATCCAGTAAAGAATTGTTCACTTACAATCTTCGACAGTAACCACGGCTCGGATCATACGTACGGAGCCAGCAGGGCAGCAACACCGGTGTCAGGACTTCAGGCAGGGGCGGCTGGATCGGGATCGCGGCGCTACCAGGGCAGCACCCGAACCGCAGCATCGAGCGCCGCGCCCACTGTCCTGCCCATCCTCACGCCGGTGCGACACCATGGCGCCAGCTCCCAAACCGGGCGGGATCGCGGCGAACCCGGACCTCACGCCAGGCTACTCGTCCTCGTGGCCCTTCATCATGCGGTTGAAGACGGCGGTGTCGAACTTGATCTTGACCGGGCCGGTGTGGGTCGGGGCGCGGTGCGGGGCGCCATCCTCCTCGGTCAGAAACTCCAGCTCTACGTCATCCGAAACAGGCGCCTCCGGGAAGGGCTGAGGCAGTTGATAGAGGAAATGGGAGGAGATCCGCGCCAGGGTCTCGGGCGGCAGGTCCTGGAACTCCACGCCGGCCCTGTAGAGCAGCACCTTCTGCTCCTTCTCGTCGAGACCGAACCCCCAGGCCCGGCACCGCCGGACGATGGAGCGGATGGTCACCTCGCCGTCGGGAAGCGAGATGCGCAGGTCGCAGCTCGTGGTCGGCCGCAGACAGGTGGTCACCTCGAGCTGGGCACCCTGGGAGGAGACGTCGAGCACGCGCGCAGGCAGGGCGGCCTTGATCTTGGCCGGCACCGGTTGTGGAACCTCCACCCGCGGGACCGCTCGCCGCTCGTTCACGCAACACCTCCACTCACTGCTGCACTTCGAAAATAGGTCATTTCCGGTCAAAATTCCAGGGGTCGCGCCTTGCTCGGCGCACCGAGGCTCGGCCCCCGCCCGACGCCCGCTCGCGGCTCAAACAAGCTTTGGAACCTGGCCGGCCGCCCGCCCCACGCCCACGTACTCGAATCCCTCGTCGCGCATGCGCTCGGGCTCGTAGACGTTGCGCAGGTCGACGACGCGAAGCTGCCGCAGCAGGCTCTTGAGCCGCTCGATGTCCAGGGAGCGGAACTGATTCCACTCGGTCATGAGGATCAGGCAGTCCGCGCCGGTGGCCGCGTCGTAGGCGTCCTCGCAGTACTGGATGCTGGAGGGCAGCATGTCGCGGGCGTTCGCCATGGCGGCAGGGTCGTACGCGCGGATGGCGGCGGCCTCACCCGCCAGGGCCTCCAGGATCGGAATCGCCGGTGCCTCGCGCATGTCGTCGGTCTCGGGCTTGAAGGCAAGGCCCAGCACGCCGAGGGTCAGCCCCTGCACGGAGCCGCCGCATGCCTGCCGGATCTTCTCGACCATCCGCAGCTTGATGTCGTCGTTGACCTTGACCACCGTCTCGACGATCTCGAACGGGCAGCCGGCCTGGCGGGCAATGTCGGTGACGGCCTTGGTGTCCTTGGGGAAGCAGGAGCCACCGTACCCCGGCCCCGGGTGCAGGAACTTGGGGCCGATGCGGCCGTCGAGGCCCATGCCCTTGGCCACGTGGTGGACGTCGGCGCCCAGCAGCTCGCACAGCCGCGCCACCTCGTTGATGAAGGTGATCTTGGTGGCCAGGAAGGCGTTGGACGCATACTTGATCAGCTCGGAGGACTCGACGTTGGTGATCACGAACGGCGTCTCGATCAGGTTCAGAGGCTTGTAGATGTCCCTCATGATCGCCACGGCCTGGGGATCGCGGGCGCCGATGACCACCCGGTCCGGGCGCATGAAGTCGCTGATCGCCGAGCCTTCGCGCAGGAACTCGGGATTGGAGACGACCGAGAACGGGAACCGGCCGTTGCGCTCCCGGATCACCTTCTCGATGAGCTGGCCGGTGCCGATCGGCACTGTGGATTTCGTGATCACGACCTTGTAGCCGTCCATGAAGTCGGCGATGGCCTCGGCCACCTGCACCACGTAGGTCAGGTCGGCCGAGCCGTCCTCCCTGGGCGGAGTCCCCACCGCGATGAAGACCGCCAGCGCCTTCTGCACGGCCTCCTTCAGCTCGGTGGTGAACAGCAGCCTCCCGGCCCTGGCGTTCTTGGCGATGATGGCATCGAGCCCCGGCTCGTAGATCGGCACCTCGCCGCGCTTGAGCATGGCGATCTTGCGCTCGTCGTTGTCCACACAGGTCACGTTCATCCCGAAATCGGCCAGGCACGCACCCGTCACCAGTCCCACATAGCCGCTGCCGACCACCGCAATGTGCATGAAGCCTCCTTGGCGGACGCCACCGCGTCCCGAGACCGCGAAGCATAGGTCGGAACGGACCGGCGATCAAGCCGGACTTGGCCTGCACCCCACCCACACGCCGCGAGCCGGGAGCAGCCGTGGAATCGGGCGTCCCTGCTATCCTTGAAGCACACCAGCGCGTCGGGGATCGCGGCCGGAAGGAGCAGAGCGCATGGCGCAGTCCGCCACCTCGCCCACCCCGGGGCCGGTGCGACGGGCTCGCTCAGGGAAGGAGGTGCAGGATGCCCGGGAGAAAGGCTGCTTCGAAGGCTCCGGGAGGGGTGGTCCACTGTGTCGAGGTGACGCCCGACCGGTGGCGCGACCTCCACGACCTGTTCGGCGAGGGCGGCGCATGCGGCGGGTGCTGGTGCATGTACTGGCGACTGGCGCCCAGGGACTGGACCGCCGGCAAAGGTGAGGGCAACCGCCTCGCGCTGGAGGCTCTGGTGAGCTCGGGGCCGCCTCCGGGCCTGCTGGCCTACGACGGCCCGACACCGGTGGGGTGGTGCGCGGTGGCGCCGCGCACGGCCTTCCCCAGGCTCGACCGCTCCAAGAACCTGGCCGCCGTCGACGAGCTGCCGGTGTGGTCCATCGTCTGCTTCTTCATCGCCCGGCCCCACCGGCGGCAGGGCGTGTCCGAGCAGCTCATCCGGGCCGCCGTCGAGATGGCCCGCCGGCACGGCGCGGTCGCCCTCGAGGCCTACCCGGTGGTGCCGCAGGAAGCCGAGATGCCGGACGCCTTCGCCTGGACCGGCATCCTCTCGAGCTTCCAGAGGCTCGGTTTCCAGGAGGTCGCGCGCCGCTCCGTCAACCGCCCGATCGTGCGCCTGATGCTCGAGCAGACCGCCCTGATGTGAAGCCACCAGGAAGCGCTCGGCAGGTCGAGGGTGGTGTGGATCGCAGCGGCCCCCGGGCATGGCTGCGTGACGGCGGCGTGACTACCTGCCGAACACCAGGGTGCCACCGACGTGGCCGAGAGTGGCGAGGACGACCATGCCCACCGACAGGGCTCCAAGGTAGAGGAGGCCTGCCAGCACCCCGAGCGGCGAGCCCAGCTCCATGAGCCCGCTGCCCGCAGCGAAGACGAGACCGGCGGCGTGGAGGGCGATGGCGAGGCCTCCCAGCGCCAGGAAGGCGGCGGAGAAGGCGATTTTCAGCCTGATCTGCCAGTAGGGTCGCCGCCGGTAGCGGAACGACCAGTCCCACAGCCCCGACGCGAAGGTGGCAAGCGCGGATCCGACCGACACGACGAGCAGCACGAGGACCGCGTCTGCAAGCACCGGCGCACCCTGCACCGCACCCGCCAACGTCACCCCGATGCCCGTGCCTGCGAGGACGGAGGCGAGCAACAGCACCGCCGCCCCGAGCAGCGCGAACGGGAAGAGCCCGATCGGCAGGTGGGTGGCGAGGGGGTGAAGGCGCGCCTTGGGCTGGGGCCGGTGGAGCTCCATGTCGAGGACGACCGGGACGATGTGGCCGTAGACGTCCTCGATCTCCAGCACCGCGCCGCACACCGGACAGACCAGCAGGCCGTTGCCGTTGGCGTCGATGGCGGCGAGCACGAGGTGGCACACCGGGCAGGCGAAGGTGCGGCCACAGAAGCGGCGCATGAGCTTCGCCGAGGTGCGCTCGATCAGCTTGCGCAGGATGTCGATCATCGCGCCTCCTAGAAGACTTCCTTCATGCGCAGCAGCTTGGCGACGATGATCATCTTCTGGATCTCGGTGGCGCCCTCGTAGATCTGGTAGATCTTGGCGTCCCGGATCAGCTTTTCGGCCGGCATCTCGTTGGTGTAGCCATAGCCGCCGAGAATCTGCGCGCACTCGATGGCGGCGTGCATCGCGACGTCGGCGGCAAACCACTTGGCCTGGGCGGCCTCGCGGGCGTTGTCCACGCCGCGGTCGCACAGCCAGGCCGACTTGTAGGTGAGGGCGCGCGCCGCGTCGAGCCTGGTCATCATCTCCGCGAGCTTGAACGAGATCCCCTGGTACGAGATGAGCTTCTTGTCGAAGGTGCGCCGGCGCTTGGCGTAGGACAGCCCGATGTTGAGCGCGGCCTTGGTGATGCCGTTGGCGCCGGCGGCCACGCCCGGGCGGGTGTGGTTGAAGGTCGACATGGCGATGTTGAAGCCGTCGCCCTCGGCGCCGAGCCGGTAGGCCTCGGGGACCTTGACGTCCTCGAACGTCACGCGGACCGTGTTCGAGGCGTGCTGGCCGAGGTTGTGCTCCTTCGGCCCGCGCACGATCCCCGGGCTGTCGGCGGGAACGATGAAACCGGTCGGCTCCTCCCCCACCCTGGCGAGCACGAAGTACCAGCTCGCCACCGAGCCGCTGGTGATCCACCACTTGACGCCGTTGAGCACGTAGTCGGTGCCCACCTTGACCGCGGAGGTCTTGACGCGCGACACGTCCGACCCGGCCTCGGGCTCCGTCACCGCGTAGGCGGAGAACATCAGCTCCTCGGTCATCGGGGCGAGGAAGCGCCGCTTCTGGGCGTCGGTGCCGGCGAGGATCACGGGGAACTGCGAGAGGCCGTTGGCGTCGATGACGGTGCCGATCCCGGAGCAGCCGGTGCAGAGCTCCTCCATCACCATGCAATGGTCGAGGACCGGCTCGGCCAGCCCGCCGTACTCCCGCGGGATGTGGGGGTTCATGAGCCCCTGCTTGAACGCCTCGCGGCAGATGTCGAGGGGGAACTCGCCGGAGCGGTCGTACCTCGCCGCGTTGGGCGAGATCCACTCGCGCGTGAACGCCCGCGCCTTCTCGATCCGCTCCTGCTGCTCGGGTGACGGGCTGAAGTCCATCATGATCGTGACTCCTCGAGGACATCGATGACGGCGGCCCGCTGCGCGACGTGCGCCGCGGCGCTCTCCAGGATGTCCACCGGCGGCTCGCGGTGCATGTCGGGGGTGTAGGAGGTCCGCGCCAGGGCCTGGCGGCCCAGGGTGATGCGCAGCCCGTAGAACGAGAGGCCGAAGCAGACCAGGGGGTTGCCCAACACCACCAGGAGCGCGAGCCAGGATCGAAGGGAGACCGGCCGGTCGGCCCCGGCGAGGCCTGCCAGCTCCGCCGCGGCCAGTCCGAGCAGGAGCAGGGAGAGCAGGAGCTTCGCCAGGTGGCTCCGCTGCCAGTTGACGTACATGCGGCTCCGCTCCGTGATCCCGGTGACCGTCGCGGGCACGGCGATCGCCAGCAAACCGATCAACGCGGCTCGGAGCAGGAACGACCAGGTCGCCGGGGCGATGCCGCCCGGGGTGGCGCCAGTGGCCTCGGCCACGAAGGCGACGGCGGCGACCACCGACAGGGCGATCACCGCGTGCACGATCATCGAATGGAGATGCAGCTTGTTCTCAGGCACTCCTCGTCTCCCCCCAACCCGACCGCAGGCACGTTGGGCGCCCCCAAGGCCCCATGATGATACCAGCCACACAGAGATAACCCACGTCCCGGTCGGTCACGAGACGAGGTGATGGTCCCTGACCTGGACCTGGACCCCGATCGAGAAACTGGGCGCTCGCAGGACCTTGAAGCAAACCACCCCATCCGGAGGGCTCAGGACGTCCTGGCTACCTTGGCCCCAGGACCCCGTCCACGTCCACGTCCTTGTAGTCGAGGGAGCCGGTGATTCCGGCCCCGCGCTCGAGCAAAGGGAAGACCCCGGGTGCGTAGGGCCGGCACAGCTCGAGGCGACCCGGTGGAGGCTGGTCGGCCGGCGTCCGGTTGACGTCGAGGATGACCGGGGTGCCCCGATGGATGACGAAGTCGATCTTGCCGAAGTCGAGGTTCCACTTCTCGCGCATCGCGACCACCTCGGCTGGAATCGGCAACCCGAGCTGCGTGCTCGTGATCCCGCGGAGCTTCACGACCGGATTGGGCGATCCGACGCGCATCGAACGGTATCGGTCTCCGATGAAGATGTACCAGCGCAGGAAGAACGTCTCACCCTCCTGCTCGGGCAGGAACCGCTCGACCACGAGGCCTGGGTCGAGAAACGCCTGCTCCGGGACCTCCGCCAACGACCCGAAGACGGGGTATGCGACTCCCTGGACGATGCTCGACTCCCCCGCCCCCCAGGCCCGCCGTCCCAACCTCGTGCGTAGCCGTGCAGCAAGCCGACCCAGACCCGTCATCCGGGCCCGCGCGATCGCACGCTCGGGCTCGCCTCCGTAGTTCCGATCGGTCTTCACGATCACCGGCCCGTCATACGGGTCTCCCGGTGCGAGCAGATTCGAACTGACGAGGCGCTTCGAGATGTCGTAGACCCCCCGGTTGACGACGTTCGGCATCGCCTCCAGTGCCTCGCGATAGGCAGGAGGCGTCACCGTCAGGTCGACGTGGGGAATCACAAGGTCCGCTGGCTCCAACGCGTCAAGCCCCTTGACGACCCGGATGTCCAGGCCCATCTCCAGCCACGCATCCCGCAGCCCCCAGATGAAGTAGCTGGTGCCGTCGGGAAACGGGTCCGTCTCATGCAGCAGGATCAGGATTCGCCTGGACATGGTCCCCCCGGACCCGATCACTCCGCGTGACCAGCGTGGCCACGGACATGTGACCCGTCACGTTGATGACGGTCTTGGCGATGTCCGGGATCGTGTCCACCGCGACCACCAGCACGAGCCCTTCGATGGGGATGCCCGCCGCCACGAACGCCGGGAGCGTGTCGAAGCCCGAGCCGCCCCCGGGTATGCCGACGCCGCTGAAGCTGAGGAACGTCAGTGTCACGAGAAAGATCGCCGAGGTCTTCAGCGTGATCGGCACGCCGAACAGGTGCGCCAGAAACAGATAGCGGACCGGCTCGGCCGTCATCGTGCTCATCTTGAAGATCGAGGTGCACAGAGGGAGTACGAAGCCCGTGGCCGACGGGCTCAGGTGCAGATGCTCGCGCCCTCCCTCCACGAGAGCGGGCAGCGACATCAGCGACGAACGCGTGCTGACCGCCACCATCTGTGCGGGCGCGACGGCCTTGGCGAAGGTCCCGAGCGAGGTGCGCCCGAGCGCAGCGCTCACCGGGTAGAGAGCGCAGGTGACCGCGAGCATCCATCCGCAGACGATCAGGACGTAGAACCAGAGCAGGCCCAGGGTGTCCAGGCCGATGTGCAGCGCGAGTCGAAGCACCAGGGCGAACACCGCAAGCGGCGTCATCCAGAGGATCCACGCAACCACGTGCAGCGTGGCCCGCGCCAGCCGGCGCAGGAGCGTCGCAAGCGGGTCCCGGTACCTCGCCGCAAGGCACGAGATCGCCAGCCCGAACACCAGG
Source organism: Thermoanaerobaculaceae bacterium (assembly GCA_025456225.1). GTDB lineage: Bacteria > Acidobacteriota > Thermoanaerobaculia > Thermoanaerobaculales > Thermoanaerobaculaceae > JAAYVZ01. The sequence continues at coordinate 7,025 of JALOLB010000089.1, read as the reverse complement.
GCGAGCACCAGCAGCGGCAGGATCTGTCCCGCGGCGGCGGCGGCGAGGACATTCACCCGGGCGATCCCTTCGACCCATCCCCCGATCGACGCCGGGCCAGCCGTTGCCGCGTCGACCGCCGACTCCGGGATTGGAGTGCGTGCCCGGATGCCCGCGACGGCGTTGGGATCGACCGAGAAGAGCCTGGCGACCGGCGCCATCACGACGACGCTCGCGATCCCTGTCGCCAGGAGCAACAGGACGATCACGGCGACGGTCCGGCCGCCGAGCCGCCCGAGCAGCCCCCGCTCCGGCGAGCCGGCCACGGCCGCGAGGAGCTGCGTGAGCACCAGTGGGACGACGATGATCCGGAGCGCCAGGAGCCACACGGCACCGATCGGCTCCAGACCCGCCGCGACGCCAAAAAAGAATGCGCTCCCGCTCGCATGCCCGAACGCACCGACACCCAGCGCAAGACCGAGAGACACCAGGGACAGGGCTGTGAGCTTGCCCCACAGAATCCGCGGGAGGGGAGCCTCGATGGACCCCTCCGGCGGCGGAGGACGGCGGTCGGAGGGCGGCCGGGTCGACGGATCGCTCATGAACGGAAACCCCCAGACCCGGCTCCTCCCCTCATCGACGGGGAGCTCCGACTCGAGTTCCGGGAGCCCCAGCGCCAGCGGACTCGAAGAGGAGCACGTGCGGCGCCGGGGCGACGGCTCCAACGGTGGCGCCGGTGGCCTCGAGCACGAACGCGGCCTCGGCGACCTCCGACACGGCAATCACCGCATGCACGATCATCGAATGCAGATGCAGCTCATGCGTGGGCACTCCTGGTCTCCCCGACCTGGACCGCAGGCACCCTCCGCGCCCCACGGCCCGGTGATGATACCAGCCGCGAGGAACAAGCCCGCCGCCCCATCGACCACGAGGCGAGCGAGGACCTCCCAACTTGGACCTGGTTGGGACGGTGAGAATTCGAGAGACACAGACAGAAGCCGGGCCCTCATCGAGCCCGGCCTCGCGTCAACACGTGCCCGCATGCGGGCCTTGCGACACTACCGCTTCAGCAGCCGGATCCGACCGTTGACCGTGTCCAGTCGGATGTCCGCGCCGCCGCCGCCGATGGTCCCCGAGAGCTCCCTGCCCACGTCCTCGTTCTTCCTCACCTCCAGCCCGAAGTCGTTCGAGATGCCGCCGTTCACGGTCTCGGCCTGGATGTCCGCCGACGCCGAGGCCGGCAGCCGCAGCTCGACCGACCCGTTCACCGACTCGAGCGCCAGGCGCTGGCCGCTGCCGACCTTGTCGAGCTCCAGCTCGACAGTCCCGTTGACCGTGTCGAGATCCACGCTCCCCGTCAGGGCCGTCGCCTTGACGTCACCGTTCACCAGCTCGGCCTTCACCAGCCCGGTCAGGCCCGACACCGTGAGGCTGCCGTTGACCAGGTCGATCTTGTCGAGGGAGGCTCCCCGGGGCACGCTGAGCGTGTACTCCACGGAGAGGTGGTCGTGATGGTGGTTGCCGAAGAAGCCGTCGTGCTCGGGCATGCGGGTGACGATCCGTACACCGGAGGCTGAGGCGGTGACCTCGATGCGGAGCTTCTCGAGGTCCTCCCGGGAGTCGGCCTCCTTGGTCGCCTGGACGCGCACGGCATTTCGGTCCCACACGTTGATCACCACGCCGCCGTTGACGTTCTCCAGGGCGATGCGGCCGTCGGCGGTGATGTCGTAGGTCTGGTCGAAGTCCTCGCGGTACGGCTCGGCCGCCAGCGCCAGGGCGGCCAGGCACAGCATCGGGAGGATCAATGTCGAGGCGGTCCACTTTGCTCGCGTCATGGTTCATCCCCTTTCATGCTCCTTGGACGCCGGGAGCCATCGTTTCGTTTAGCCCACGCCTCGCACCGGCACCCCACTGCAGTGAGCCGTCTCACGGCAGCCATGCATAGCCGATCTTGGCGAACACCGTGCGCGAGGAGCGAGTGAGGTCGTAGTCCTGGGTCCCCTCCGACGTGTCGGAGTAGCCGAGAAACAGGACGGTCTGGGGGTTGATCTTGTACGACGCGAGGAGCTGGGTGAAGAGCGCCTGCTGTCGCGCATCGCGGCCATCGGTGTAGAGCGCCGTGTTGTAGTCGTAGTCCATCCACTGGACGATCGCCCGCAGGAGGGCGCGCGTCGTGAACTGGTAACCCACGGTTGCTCGCCCGATCGTCGCCGTGTAGAGGCGATCGCCCTGCTCCCGCATGCGCTCGCGGGTGGCGGAGAGGTCGACGCTCAGGTGCCGTCCGAGCTGCTGGACGATGCCCGAACCGATTCGCAGGCGCTCCCCCAGCCTTGTGTTGGCGTAGTCGATCTGGTCGCCCGCGACGAGGTTGAGGTAGACCTCCGTGTTGCCGCCCGGCTTCAGGCAGGTGTGGAGCTCGAGCACGCTCTTGTCGAACTCCGAGTGGTTGTACGCCTCGCGGCGCTGGATCAGCCGGATGTAGGCGTGGGACTGGAGAGGGCCCTCGTACTCGAGGCGCACCTTGCCCTCCCGGTAGAGCAGGCCGTCGCCCTCGGCCTGGGCGTCGGTCACACCGACCGCGAGCCGGAGGTAGGAGAACCACGCCCCGGGCGTGGGGATCCAGGAGTATCCGGCGCCAGCGTCGGCGAAACCATACCCGACCTGGGGAATGAACCCGAGGTCGGCCCGAAAGTCCTTGCCCACGCGACGGTAGGTCGCCCAGGCGTCGATGTGCCTGGAGGTGCGCTCGTAGCCCACCTCGCCGGCCCAGTCCCGGAGCTCCCCCTCGGGCAACCCGAGGTCGGCCGCGACGTCGCCGGGGTACTGGGTGGCGGACCCCAGCAGTTGCAGGCCCAGGCGGTCCTTGTCGGACAGGCGGAAGTCGCCGTCGACGCCGAGCACCCGGTTGTGGTAGTCGGTCCCCTCGCGGTCGGTGGCCAGCGCCCCGAGGGTGAGGCGATTGCCGAGGTCCCGCTTGTAGCGGACGACTGCGTCGGTCGAGTCGGACTCGAGCGTCGTCCCGTCGGAGGACTGGGTCCCCGGGAGCAGGAGGTTCGTGGTCTCGTCCTGCGCCACCCAGGCGCCGAACGTGGTGCCGTTGGTCTTGCCGCTCAGCTTGACGCCCCAGGACGGGTCCCGGACCACCCTGGTGTAGACCGTGTTGAGGCGCGTCCGGAAGAAGTCGGCGCCTTCCATGAAGAACGGCCGCTTCTCCGGATAGGAGAGGGCGAACGGTTCGTTGACGTCGAGCTGGAGGGCATCCGCCTCGACCTGGGAGAAGTCCGGGTTGATCGTCCCCTGGAGCGTCACATCAGGGGTGATCCCCCACCGGGCCGTGATTCCGAGGTCGGCCTTCGCGTCTCCGTTCTCCATGTCGCCGTCGGGGAGCTCGCTGCGCGTGTCGGTCCGCGTGCCGGTCAGCGTCGGGTCGATCTCGATGTTGCGTCCCGGCGTGACCCCCTCGAAGCCGCTGAGCCTGACCGCCTGGCAGAGATAGCAGTTGTTGTTGCGGTCGCGGGGAAACAGCCCGATGTGGTGCCGCAGGCTGCGCGGGTAGCTGCGCACCGCGTCGAACCCCCACACCTGCGGCCCGCCGTTGGGGCGCTGGAAGCGCACGGACGAGAACGGGAGACGTATCTCGACCGCGTACCCCCACTCGGTGATCCGGGCAGCGGCATCCCAGATGCCGTCCCACTCCTCGTTGCTGGTGGCGGTCTCGATCGAGTCGGCCTGGACACCGAGCGGGTTGACCAGGAGGTCGAAGCTCCGCCGCTCGTCGTTGAAGGTGTCGAGGATCACCGCCACCCAGTCGTCGGCTCCGAGGTTGTCGCGATCGTAGAGGTGGGCACGGATCTTCCCCGGCTCGGGGTCGAAGGCGCGAAAGCCGAAGTACACGGCATCGTCGTCGTAGGTGACGAGGACCTCGGTGCGTACCGGCGGCGGCACGTTCTCACCGGGCTGCACCTCGTACTTGAGGTCCATCGCCCACGCCTTCTGCCAGGCCGTCTCGTCGAGCACGCCGTCCACGACCACCGGCGACGCCGCCCGGGGGATCGTCTGCGGGGCGGTCTTCGGGGTCTCCACCGCGGGCCACTTCGCCGCGGCCGTTCCCGCCATGAGCACCGCAGCCATCCCCACCATCAGACCTCTGCCAGCTCGCATCCCGGACCTCCTGCCGCGCTGCACGAATCCCGCACCGCGACCTTTCGACCTGTTTGACGCCGGGTCGATCCGAGATGTTTAACCCTTCGTCCCACCTGGAGATCGGTCTGTCCCGCGGCCAGGCGACGGGCAGGCCGGCAGGCGCGGCCTCGAGAGATGCTGACCTGTGACGGTATCTGGTTGACACGTCACAACGTGAACGTGGGCGTGGTCGTGGTCGTCGTCGGCCTGGCCGCGGTCGTGAACGCGGAAGGACCCCCGCCGGCGCCGCGCCCGCTCACGCTCGAGCAACCTCGGTGATCGTGCTACGCCTTGGTGGCCGTCGACTTCCCGACCGTCGAGAACAGCGTCCCGTCCTTGATCGCCGCCCGCAGCCGCTGCAGCTCGCCCTCGTCGAGCACCCGGTTGGAGTCGCGGTCGAAGAACCGCACCGCGCCCTCCAGCAGCTCGAGCTCCCGTTCCGAGAGCGAGTGGTTGTCCGACTCCACTCGCGCGAAGATGTCGAGCAGCTCCAACCCGACCGACGCCTCGTGGTCGTTCAGCCGGGCATCGCCGTCGCGGTCCAGGTAGTCGAGCACCCGGTTGGCGATCACCAGCCCGTGCCCGGTGGGCTTGCGCAGGCGTCCCAGGAACCGCCGCGCCATGAGACGCTGCTGGGCGGGGGCGAGCCCGCGCCCGTCGAATCGCCCCAGCACCCCGGCCAGCTCGAGCTGGCCCTTCTCGTCCAGCGCGCCGAGAGACCTCGCAAGCCCCGGGTCCTCCTCGCGCGTGGCATCCAGGAACGCCTCGACCTGCAACTTGGCGTTTTCGTCCAGCTCGATGCGGCTCATTACCCTCATCGTGACTCCCTTCGCCCTGCTACGCCCGGTCTGGTACAACGGCCGCCATACCCGGGGCCATTCCTCCCCGACCGCCGGCGCCGGACGCCCGACACCCCGCACGGCACAGCGCTTCAGCCGAGCAAGAAGCACGCCACGGAGGATCCCCGCGACGTCGTCGTCCCAGGCGGCGCGCCGGCCAGATCGACGCCCAGAGTCTCTCGCAACGGCAGCGGAGGGCCTATGCTGTGCACTCGGTGTCGGACCATGCACCGGCACCAGGCGCCAGCCCGACACGGACCGCCCGGGGCGGGCGGGGAGGACGACATGAAGGTCAAGCTCACCAGCGTCATCGTGCAGGACCAGGCGACCGCCCTGCGGTTCTACACCGAGGTCCTCGGCTTCGTGAAGAAGGTGGACATCCCGGCCGGCGAGCACCGGTGGCTGACCGTCGTCTCGCCCGAGGAGCCCGACGGAACGGAGCTTCTTCTCGAACCGAACGTCCTCCACGTGGCCTCCCTCTACCAGCGTGCCCTGTTCCAGGAAGGCATCCCCCTGGTGGCGTTCGCCGTCGACGACATCCAGAAGGAGTACAGCCGGCTCAAGGCGCTCGGGGTCGACTTCAGGTCCGAGCCGACCGACGCAGGCGGAGCGATCATCGCCGTCTTCGACGACACCTGCGGCAACTACGTCCAGATCTACCAGGTCCCGTAGCTGAGACGTTCCGCTCCTCGCACTATCTGGGCCGCCCAGTCTCAGGTAGACTCCCCCGGTGACCGCACCAATCACCGTGCACCAGCCACTGACTCATCGTTGACACCCTTCCCTGCCGTGGGCATGATGGGACTGCCTTGAGCGACCCACGATCGCCTCACGATCCGCGGCACGTGAGCCAGGCGCCCACCAGGCCGCCGGCGCTGCCGGGGGCGCAGCGGGAGTTCGACGTCGCGCAGCTCTACGAGGGGCCGGCGACGGCCGGGCCGGGGGAGGCCGCGGCCGCGCTGCCGCTCGACGAGAAGCTGCGGCAGGCGTACTTCTGGATCGTCAACCACGCGATCATCACGCCGTACTACGACATCGAGTTCAACGAGGGGTCGCCGCGCTCCTTCCACTTCGGCGGCGCCGGCAGCGACCTGCGGCTGCCCACGGCGCAGTCGTACTCGTCGTTCGTGCTGCTGCCGCTGCTGACGTTCGCGGCGCGCAAACGGTGCCTGTTCATCGGTGGCCCGGGGCGTGGCAAGACCGCCAGCGCCATCCTCATGGCGATCCTGGCCGGCTACGACCTCGCCGAGGTGCGGCAGGCGATCCAGCACGGCCAGCCGCAGATGACGATCGCCGACCTGCTGGGCAATCCCCTGCCCCGCGACCTGGTCACCGCCGAGAAGCCCGAGGACATCCGCATCGCCTGGCGCAAGTGGCTGCCGATGCGGGTCAAGATCGTCGACGAGTACAACCGCATCCCCACCCGCACCCAGTCGGCGCTGCTCACGCTGCTGGCCGACGGCTACGCGGAGATCCTCGACCAGACCATCGTGAGCCCGGAGAGCGCCTGGTTCCTGACCGCCAACGACGACATGGGCGGCGGCACGTACCAGGTGATCGAGGCGCTCAAGGACCGCATCGACATCGTCGTCAAGGCACTCAACTTCAACCCGCGCTTCCTGGACGAGCTGCTCTACCGCATCGAGGAGCACGTCACGCCCGAAAAGATGGTCCCGGCGGAGGTGATCTTCGGGGTCAAGGAGCTCGACGAGATGTACCGCCGCATCGTGGCGGTGCCGATCCCGCGGCCGGTGCGGCGGCGGGTGGAGTTCTTCGCCGCCCAGTTCGACTTCTGCGACCTCGCGGCCCGGGAGCTGGAGTACAAGTCCAAGGACGGCATCCGCATCGCCGGCAAGACCGTGTCGACGGTCTGTGCCAACGACTGCGGCCGGGACAAGGTCAAGGCGCTGTGCAGCCAGACCGAGAACGGCTTCTCGGTGCGCGCGCTGCTGACGCTGCTGACCTACGTGAAGGCGCTGGCGTGGTTCCGGGGCGCTCCCGAGGTGGGCGTCGAGGACGTGCGGC